>JBJEAU010000104.1:0-7686 GCA_051869355.1 Prevotella sp.
TTCTTATCGTGTGTCAGGTTCTTCCAAGTTTGGTGCCAACCATCGCTATGCCCCGTTCTGGTCTGTAGGTTTGGGCTACAACGTACACAATGAGGAGTGGGTGAAGAAACTGGGTTGGGTCAACACCTTCCGTCTGCGCGGTAGCTACGGCTATACGGGTAGCGTGAAGTTCAGCCCTTATCAGGCAGTGACCACCTACCAGTACAGTTCGTCTTACATCGGCTTTACAGGTATCGGTGCCATTCCTATGGGCATGGCCAATCCCGACCTGAAGTGGCAGACCACCAAGAAGTTGAACGTGGGTCTCACCTCATCGTTCCTCGACAACCGTCTGAATGTCAACTTCGACTACTACAACGAGAAGACTTCCGACATGCTCATCGACATGTCGCTGCCCCCATCGTCGGGTGCAACAACCGTCAAGGCCAACCTCGGCTCGCAGACCAGCAACGGTCTTGAGTTCTCGGTATGGGCCAAGATCATCAGGGACAAGCACTGGGAGTGGAACCTGTCTGTCAACGGCCTGCACTCGAAGACCACCATCAACAACATCTCCGATGCGCTGCGCCGTCGCAACGAGGCCAATGCCGCCAACACCATCTCGTCGTCTCCGCTGGTACAGTTCCGCGAGGGCGAGTCGCCTACTGCCATCTATGCCGTGCGCTCGGCAGGTATAGACCCGGCTTCGGGTAAGGAAATCTTCATCAAGCAGGATGGCAGTTATACCTACACCTACGATTCTAAGGACCAGGTGGCTTGTGGCGACACCAATCCCGCACTGCAGGGTAGCCTCTCCTCACAGCTCAAGTACGACCGCTTCTCGCTGAGCGTCTATTTCTCTTACCGTTTTGGTGGCGAGATGTACAACTCGACACGTGCTGCCAAGGTGGAGAACATCAACCCGCGCTACAACTGTGACCTCCGCGCCTTTACTGAGCGCTGGAAGCAGCCCGGCGACGTGGTGCCCTACCTCGATATATCACTCTCGGGCGGCAATAGCTTTGCTTACTCCGACCGCTTTGTGGAGAAAGACAATGAGCTCTGGCTCTCCAGCCTCTACCTGCAGTATGACGTACCCCTCTCGGTGCTGCAGCGGTTTAGGATACAGAAGCTGTATGTGGGTCTCGGAACCGAGGACCTGTTCCGCTTGACCTCTGCCAAGTACGAGCGTGGTACCAGTTACCCCTACAGCCGCAGTGTGAACATGTCGTTAAGCGTAACCTTTTAATTGAAAGTAATAAGAATGAGAAAATCAACTATACTGTCCATCGTCTTCGCAGGCGGTCTCATGCTTACCTCTTGCGATGATTTCCTCGACGTGCGCCCCGATTCGCAGAAGCTGGAGTCGGACCTGTTCTCCACGCCGCAGGGTTTTGAAGATGCCATCTATGGTGTTTACGGTTCCATGCAGTCTACCTCGCTCTACGGCAAGGAACTGCTGTGGGGTCTGACCGATATCATGGCGCAGGACTTAGACCAGAATATCACCTCGTCGCGCTCGTTGGCACGTTACAATTACAGCGACGACGAATTGAAGACCCGCTTTGCCGAGGTCTGGAATACCGCCTACACCTCTATCGGTTATGCCAACAATGTGTTGCAGAACTTAGAGGGACGCTCCGAGGCCGACCTGCCTCTCTACAAGTTGTATAAGGGCGAGATGCTGGCCGTGCGTGCCATGCTGCACTTCGACTTGCTCCGCCTCTTCTGCTCTACTAACGAGACGGCAAGCGGCATCCCCTATGTCAAGACTTACTCGCTCGCCATCAACGACTTCAAGAAGGTGGGTGAGGTGTACGACCTCATCCTCGCCGACTTGGCCGAGGCCGAGCAGCTCTTGGCCGGCGAGGCCAACAGCATCGTCTATCCGCGCGACAACTCGCAGTATTACAAGTTCCAGACTTACCGCGAGACCCACTGCAACTACTATGGTGTGCTGGCACTTACCGCCCGCGTCTACTGGATGCGTGGCAACATGGCCAAGGCTGCCGAGTATGCGACCAAGGTGATAGACAGCAACAAGTTCCCGCTGTCGGAGCCGAGCGAGGTCAAGGATGTCTATGCCGGCCGTCTGTCGCCGAAGGAGACCATTTGGGGTCTGTACTCCAACACCTATAGCGGCACCTGCCAGACCTATCTCTACGATTATGCCTCGTATCGCAGTTACGATCCTTACTTCGACGGTTCTGGTGCCACCCACCTGCTGCCTTACGACCAGGTGTACAAGCTGGATGTGGATGCCACCACGCAGGATTTCCGTCTCAACTGGTTCAAGATCGGTACGGGTTATGCCCGCTGCCACAAGTTGGTCGACGTTTACGAGCTCGAACAGCAGGTGACCAGTGAGTGGAGCACCCGTGTACAGGGCATTTCGCTGCTGCACGTATCAGAGATGTATCTCATAGCAGCCGAAGCACTGCTCGATACCGACTATAGCCGCGCATTGGCTTACTTCAATGCCGAGACGGCTTCGCGCGGACTGGCTCCTGTCAAGGCCGACGTGACCCTGACCCAGGAGATGGTGTACAACGAGTATCACAAGGAGATGTTTGGCGAGGGCCAGATGTGGTACAACATGAAGCGTCTGAACCGCGACATCGTTTCCAACCTCGATACCAAGACCATTCCCGCCAGCGAGGACATCTATGTGCTGCCGATACCGCAGGATGAGTATAACTACAGAAACTAAAATGACGAAAGGAATGACAATGAAAACATGGAAATGCGTTTTGTCGGCCGTGGCTATGCTCGCGCTGGTTGCTTGCAGCGAGGACGACTATAAGCTATACGACGCTACTCAGACCGACAATATATTTTTCGACTATAAGAACGAGAAGCTGGTCAACGACTCGGTGATTGCTTACAACTTCGGCTACGATTTCGCCGACGAGCACATCGTCAGCATCCCCGTCTCGCTCATGGGCATGCCGTCCGACCGCGACCGTACCATCAACGTCAAGGCGGTGGCCGACTCTACCGAGATGGTGGAGGGTACCCACTATGTGATAGACCGTGCCCTGTTGCGCGCCGGACGTGTGGAAGACACCGTCAGGGTGAAACTGCTCCGTCCCGATGATCCCGTATGGCAGGAGCGACAGCTCAAGCTGCGTTTGGAGATTGTGGCCAGCGAGGACCTGAGACCTACCGGACAGAAGACCTTCAATATCCTGGGTTCCGACATCCGTCCCACCAGCCGTCCTGAGTGGTGGAGTACATGGTCTGCTCTGCCTGTTTACTCGTTTGAGAATGCACAGTTGTTCTTCAAGTACTTCTATGAACTGGCACCCAGGGCCAACAAGGATGTATTCGACGAGATGATCGCCAAATACGGAGACTACTTTGTCAATGCCAAGTCTCTACAGGGACCGATGGCCATGTACGATGCCTTCTTGGCGCAGTACGTCCTCATCCCCATGTACAAGGATACCAAGGACGAGATAGAGTGGCAAGCAGTGCCTGTAGTCAACTAAAGCGTGAGTAAACAACTATTGTTTGAACACAATCCTAACAACAAAGAACAATGAAGAAAAACAGTATATTTTCCGCATGGATGCTGGTGGCTGCCTTTGCGTTGGGCATGGCATCATGCGTCTCCGACGACAGCGGCGAGGGTGGCGGTGTCATCCCCACACTTACTGTCAAGGGCGAGGGACTGAGCGATCTGCTCACCTATAACATCTATCTCGGCGACGAGTGTGTCATCACCCCTGAGATAGCCTATACCGGCGGCAACGAGAGCAACCTCACTTACTCTTGGAAGATCGGCTCGATGGCCAACGGCGTGATGGGCGAGCTGGAGGAAGTGAGCACCGAGCGCAATCTGAACTATAAGTTTGAGACCGGTGGCACCTACTATGCACACCTCACCGTGACAGACGGACTGGTGGGCAAGGCCGTGGACTATCGTATCAATGTGAACCGTACCTTTGAGGAGGGCTACCTCATCACCTCTACCGATGCCGACGGCAGTGGCAACCTGGCATTTGTCAAGATCCTCACCCCCGAGGAGATTGCAGCGGGCACCAAGTCGGTCGTGATGGAGCACTGCTTGGAGAAGATGAACGAAGGCTACTCCGAGGACGGACTGCTCAATGCCGTGCTGGGTACCGTTACCTGGCCTAAGACCATCAAGCGTGTGCTGGTATCTACCGACAAGCACTGCTATGTGGTGGATCCCAACAACCTGACCATCATCACGGATATGAAATACGAGGACTTGTATCCCGGATTCAAGGCTACCCACTTCATGCCCGACTCTTACACGCCGTGGGCGTACGACAGCAGCATGAAGAAGTTTGCCCATATCAACCTTACTTACATGTTCCCCTATGAGTATCAGTACTTCCACGGATGCAATGCCGAGAGTTTCAATATCTGTAAGTACAATATGTGGGGTAGTGAGACGCTCTTTACCTTCTATATGAACTATACGGAGAACAAGGTGGCCATGTTCAGTGCCTATGCACCTTACTATGGCATAGACACTTACTTCCCCGACACGGGCGACCTGCTCGAGGGACAAACCCTCGTCACGGCTTTCTACGGCATGGCACCGGGTAGCACCTATATTACACCGACTTATATCATCTCTCGTGACAATGCGACCGATGATGTGACGCTCTGGACCAATAGTTCTGACTCGTATTACTATGTCAGCAGCAATTTCAGTCCTCAGCATTTCACGCCCACCAGCGCTACGGCGGTGCCTCCACAGGGAGCAAGAATCGTTCCGTCGGCCAAGCAGCTGCGTTACTACTATGCAGTGGACAATGCCATCTATGTACTGCTCACTTCCACCGACTTTGCCCTGCCCGACAAGAGCCAGTATGCGGTGCAGTTTGGCACCAATGAGGAGGTGACGTACATAGAGACCAACCTGTCGACAGACGAACTGTATGTAGCCACTTACGACAAGACTACCCAGCGCGGCAACTTCTACATCTATGACTGCAAGGATGTACGTACCGACAATGCTACTGCCGTGAAGCCGAAGGCCGAGTACAAGAGTTGTGCCGGACGCATATCGAATATCGTCTACAAACCCAGTATCCAATGAGAAAATTCCTTTCGGCGGCCATCTGGATGATGGCCGGCTGCTGCCCCATCGCGGCGCAGCAGCTCACTGTCGAAGGCACCATCACAGGCACTGTCCCCGAGGGGCAGCGCCTGTATGTGGTTCCTGTCACTGCCGGTCAGTCGCCGGAGGCTGACAGCATTCAGGTGCTCGACGGTCGTCTCTCTGCCCGCACGTCGCTGTCGCCTTGGGGCATCTACAAGGTGATAGCCATCAACCAGCAGAGCCAGTCTACCCTGCCCGTGACACTGACTGCCGACAACGGCAAGGCCACGCTCCATCTGAAGTGTGCTGAGGGTGGTCTCAGCGTGTCGCAGCCCACGCCTGATGGAGCCGCATTGCAGGCCTTCAACAGCTATTACTTCGACCAGGCCAAGCATCTGTGGACCGATGGCAAGTCGATGGAGGCCGCAGCGGTCAAGTCGCTCCTCACGTCTTACGCACCTGTGGCCGACAGCATCGCTGCCTGTCATGGGGCCTCGGCCAATATGTCGCGCTATCTCAGTCTGTGGGCGTCGGCCATTACCTACGAGGCCATCGAGAGCCTGCGCTTCATCACCGGCAAGACTGCCGCCGAGGTGGGGATGGACGACCCCATGCTCCTGCAACGGCTTTGCGCACAGGCCGATTGTGACATGGCGGCTGCCTTTCCGCAACTCCCGCGCATGGTGGTGGCCGCGCTTCCCAAGGGGAGCCTCTCCGAGCAGATAGAGTATGTGCGTTCCCACTATACCAATCTTGAATTGCGTAAGGCTGTAGAGAGTCAAATGCTTTCGCACTATGTCACCTCGTTCAAGTATGCAGAGCGCTACGAGGAGGGATTGGCCGAACTGACCGCCCTCACGGAAAAGTATGGGCTCGATCAGCGCTACCTCAATGTCTTCAAGCAGCGCCGTGCGTCCATCGCCGGCACGCCTTTCCCCGAGGCTGCCACGCTCTTCGATCTCGAAGGGAATCCCGTAGACTTTGCCCAATTCCGTGGCAAGTATGTTTACATCGACCTGTGGGCATCGTGGTGTGTGCCTTGTGTCAAGGAGATTCCGCATCTCAAGGAGGTGGAAGCCAAGATGAAGGACAGCGGCATCGTGTTTGTCTCCATCTCCATCGACAAGGATGAGGCCGCTTGGAAACGTAAGGTTGCCGACCTTGGCCTCTCGGGTCACCTCTATATCGACCGTGGCAACAAGTTGGCTGAGTCCCTCAATGTGAGGGGCATCCCCTTTTTCCTCATCTACGACCGCGAGGGCAAGCTCTACAAGTACAGTGCCTATCGTCCCAGCGACTCCCGCCTGTTGCCCCTCCTCCAGAGTCTGAAATAACCCTTCGGTGGATAGCCCAAGGCATCCGCCCATCGTAAATGCCACCTTTAGCCCTCGTAAATGCCATGATTGGCGAGCTAAAGGTGGCATTTGCGGTAGGTAGGTGTCCCTGTCACATGTCATATTAGCCCGGAGGGCTATACCTTGAGTAACCGGGGGCAACGCCCTCGGTCATGTGGCACCCAATCTCATCATAGCCTGAAAGGCTGTACATCATGCGTGGAGGATGTATTGCCCTCCAGGCAAAAGGGGGTAGGTGTCCGTGCTGTCCGCAGGCGTTGCCTGCGGTTACTCTTAGTACAGCCCTCCGGGCTATTTTGTGCCCTCACCCTATCCCTCTCCCACGGGGCGAGGGGAGTCCTGCCATGTATATCCTACTAAAGTGTAACATGGAAAGAAATGTGAGCAGGAGTTCCCTCGCCCCGTGGGAGAGGGATAGGGTGAGGGCACAAAATGGCAATGGAGGGCAAAGGGTGTGGGCACCAATAGCGAGGCAACCAACAGCGAGCCCCGAAGTGGGCGACACAGTATAGCACAGGGTGCAAACCCTGTGAATAAGGACATTCCCCAACCTACGAACCCTGAAAGGGTGACATAAAAAGAAGAGGCCTACTATACCTTATTATATATAGACACTCGGCCCAGCGATGATAAAAACAAAAGAGTTGGGGAAGGTGAAAACGGTGTGTGCCTATGCGCAATAGGTATACACCAAAGAAACAAATATGTTGTGGTACAACAACTTACATGGATTTTTAAGAAGGCGATAATGAAAGAGAAATAAAAGTTTTTTACGTCCTCAGACAATTTTTTTCTTAATTTATTTTGTTGTATTAGAATGATTTGGTAACTTTGCACAATAAAAATGTATACCTATTGCGCATAGGTACGCACCGTTTGGGGGCCAAATGCGTAGGAGGGTGACATGCTGCATAGCGTTGTCTTTCAGGACTTTGCATGCAGGGAAATGGATGATAAAATTACTTTTTTTTATAATCTTTATGTGCTCCTTGGCTGTGAAGTTCGGGAGACACATTTATTCCTTTTGGTACGACTGATGGCCTACTACAACAAGGAGAGAAGATTAGCAAAATGAGCAATGACAAGCACAAGCCCCTTACAAGCCGGGGCAAGTGAACTAAATAGAGAAGATATAAAAAAAGTTGTTAATTTAAAGAGAATAAAAAAAGTTATCGTTATGAGAATTAGGTTTGTGATGACCGTCCTAATGCTTTTAGGACTGGGAGGCGCATTGAAAGTCAATGCGCAGAATTGGGCGGGTAATGCCCCGTC
>JBJEAU010000105.1:0-7530 GCA_051869355.1 Prevotella sp.
TGTGGTAAGAGAGATGACAAAAGCACCTGTAGTACCCTCAACACCATGCAGAATGAGTTCTTCCTGCGTCAGAGTAGCTGTTACAGAACCCTCTTTCAGATAGCTGATAGAAGTATGATCTACCAACTCGCCATCCTGATAGATATCGAAGCATCCGGTATCTGGATTGGGAACATAGTACTTACCATTTGCACCGTCAACACCATTCTGGCCGTCCTGACCGTCCTTACCATCAGCACCATCTTTGCCGTCCTGACCATCCTTGCCATCTTGACCAATGGCCTTATAGTCAGTCTTCACACCGTCTTTGTACCAATAGCCATCGGCACCAATAGTCCATGCAGTACCATTAAGACCGTCCTTACCATCGGCACCGTCCTTACCATCGGCACCGTTAGCACCGTCCTTACCGTTGGTGAGTTCAAAAGTCTTACCATCACTCAAGGTAACGATAACGCCATTCGACGAAGATGTTACACCAGTGATGACACTGCCACTTTCAATGAGTTTCTGGATCTTCTCCAAAGCACTCTTGTTGGCATCAATCTGCTCCTGCAAGTGCGTGATGTCGTCATCATAGTCCTTACAAGAAACGAGAGTACCCGTCGAAACCACAGCTAAGGCTCCGAAGAGTAATGCACTTAAAATTGTTTTTCTCATCTTGTTAAAAATTAAATTAAACGTATATACATGTAAAAATGAATCCATCTGTTGCCTATCTCTTAGGAAGAGATGGGCAAAAAAGGGGACAGAAACAGGTGATTTCGGTTTGTCAGCACAATAGATTACTTATTCTGGGACATGTTTTTTATTGGATTTCCCAAAAAAAAGCCTAAATAATTTGCTTATTACTAAAATTATATCTATTTTTGCACTCAAATAACGCCCATCTCTTCCTAAGAGATAGGCGTTTTTTGATTTCCTCCCGTTTTCAGATGTGCGTTTCCTCATACAGACACGGTATATAATAAGGTGTAATCTTTCCATAGGCAGCCCACGAGCTATTTTTTACTACGACAACTTAGACAACTATAACAACCAGAACTATAGAAAGAGTTGTTTAGGTTGTCCATGTTGTCGTATATAAATAAAAACAACAACGCAGACAACTATAACAAACAGGACTATAGAAAAAGTTGTTTAGGTTGTCTCTGTTGTCGTCAATAAATAAAAAAACAACAATGCAGACAACTATAACAAACAGAACCATTGAAAGAGTTGTTTATGTTGTCTCTGTTGTCGTAAAACAAATAAAAAACGACAACTCGGACAACTATTACAACGGAAAATGTTGTTTAGGTTGTCTGTGTTGTCGTTAAAAAAGATACGCTGTTTCAGATACAACCCGTAAATGCCATGATTAGCGCGCTAAAGGTGGCGTTTACGGTGGCTAAATGCCGCATTTAAGTTTTGTGATGACCCTACAGCAGCGAAGCGATGGCCTGTGCGGCCTCTCCCTCGTAGGTGACGAGCGGGGTGACGGGAGAGGGCAGGAAATCGGAATAGCGGAAGAGCTGGGCGGCGGCAAACTGGCGGTCTACAGAGAGGCAAACCTCGAGGCGGGTATTGCCGATGGCATCGCTGCGCAGGGTCTTCACGGTGTTGATGCGCTGCTTGAACTGGTCTTCCGGTGCCGTCAGCAGGCGCTCTATCTGCTCGCCCTTGTCGGCAGGATACTCAAAACGGTAGGCCTCTAACGGGCTTTCGGTGGGGGTGAACACTGTACGGCTGATGAAACCGAAACAGGAACGACGGATAGCTATACGATGGTCTTTGGAGAGGGTGCGACCCATCTCCAGATTGGTGATTTTTGTCATATTGAATGATTCTTATTGGTTGAAAAAAAGTTGTTAGTCGATTCGGGGTGTCTGTCCGATAAACCAATAAGAGTCAGCGTATAATGTGCCTTAGCGCGATGACATAATACCGCACCAAGGCATACGGATGGGTGGCATGCAACAGCCGGCGACGCCATCCGGGCGTGATGAGGCTATAAGGGTTGAACTTGAGGTGATAGGAGATTCTGCCCACCGTGCGGAGCAGTTTGGCCACAGGCGTGGGAGCGTAATGCTCGGCTCGCGGCGTGTGTAGGCGGCTGCCTGTCGAAGTATCTACCAGTGCGGTATGGTCTGCCCGGCGCTCCTGCCATCCCCACAGATGGTCCGAACGGTCACGGGCTGGCAGGGCCACAAGGTGCTTGTGGGTGCCGTCATGACTTACCCGATGCGCCCAAGTCTGCTGCACGGTGCCGAACAGCAGCATCGAGAGCAGGAAGAGCAGTCGGATGGCGAATCGCTTGGTCATGAGCAAAGGCTTTTACAATCGTGATTTCAGTAAAGCAGAATCAGTCCGGCGAAGGCGGCACAGAGTATCATGCGGATAGGATGTATCTTGACATACTGGGTGCCCACAAAGGTGGCGATGAAGAGAGCCACGCTCACCCAGAAATTCCACGGAGAGGTGGTGGGATGGCCGAAATTCTCCTCGTTGCAGAGCAGCAAGGTGGCCGCAGCCAGCAATCCCACCACGGCGGGACGCAATCCGGCAAACACGCTCTGCACCAGCACGGTGTGCATGTAGCGCATAAACAGGCGGCTGATGAGAATCATCAGGATAAAGGAGGGCAATACCAGGGCGAATGTGGCCGTGGCCGACCCGAGGCAAGCCATCGTGCCGTCGAATCCGGCATTGTGTACGGCGGTGTAGCCACAATAAGTGGCCGAGTTGATGCCTATGGGGCCGGGCGTCATCTGCGAGATGGCCACGATATTGGCAAACTCGGCCGACGAGAGCCAGCCGTGGCGCACCACCGTCTCGGTCTGTATGAGCGAGAGCATGCCATATCCTCCGCCAAAGCCGAAGATACCGATCTCGAAGAACGTGATGAAGAGTTGCAGGAATATCATGGCTCGGTGGGTTTGATAAATCTACCATACAGCCAGCCGCCAACGCCAGCCGCCAGCAGGATAAAAATGGGGTTGACACCCATGGCCCAGATAAGCAAGGCACTCACGATGGGAATCCAACAGTTGTTGAGATTGATGCCAACGCGCTTGGCCATGTTGAAAGTGGGCACGGCGATGAGCGCCACCACAGCGGGACGGATGCCGGCAAACATGGCTGCCACCCAGGGGATGTCCATGAAGTGACGGAAGCAGATGGCGATGGCCAGAATCATCAGAAACGACGGGAGGGCAGTGCCCAAAGCGGTACAAAGTGCGCCGGGGATGCGGCGCAGCTTGTACCCTATAAAAACACTCAGGCTGATGGCGAAGACACCGGGACAACTCTGGGCGATGGCGATGAGGTCTACAAACTCCTCTTCCTCCACCCACTTGTGGCGGTCCACCACCTCGGCCTGGATGATGGGAATCATGGCGTATCCACCCCCAAGGGTGAATGCGCCAATCTTAAAGAATGTCTTGAAACTTGTCCAATAAATAGGGTCCATTTACTTCTGTTTCTCAATCCATTTGCGTGCGTTGACAAACGCTTCAATCCACGGCGTCACCTCGTCGGCGCGGCGGTCGGCCGGATACCAAGCCTGCTGCCACGGGAAGATGGCGCGCTCCAAGTGGGGCATCATGGCCAGATGGCGGCCATCTGCCGAACAGATACCGGCTACGTTGTAATCGCTGCCGTTGGGGTTGCCGGGATAGCCTGCGTGGTTGTACTTGGCCACGATATGGTAGCTGCCCTCAGACTCGGGCAAGTCGAACCGTCCCTCTCCGTGGGCCACCCAGATGCCGAGCTTGTTGCCGCTGAGGCTGCCAAACATCACGCTGTCGTTTTGCGGAATGGCAAGCGAGAGGAAAGAGCTCTCAAACTTGTGCGACACATTGTGCAGCAGGTGTGCCCGATGCGTGTGCTCGGGATTGATAAGGTTGAGTTCGACCATGAGCTGGCAACCGTTGCAGATACCGAGCGACAGGGTGTCTTTGCGGGCATAGAATTTGTCGAGGGCTTCCTTGGCCTTGGGGTTGTAGAGGAAGGCTCCTGCCCATCCCTTGGCCGATCCGAGCACGTCGGAGTTGGAGAATCCACCGCAGAACACGATCATGTTGATGTCTTCGAGCGTCTCGCGGCCGCTGATGAGGTCGGTCATCATCACATCCTTCACGTCGAAGCCGGCCAGATACAGCGAGTAGGCCATCTCGCGCTCACCATTGGTTCCCTTTTCGCGGATGATGGCGGCACGGATGCCTGAGGGCTGGCGACGGTCAGCGCTGATGCCATACTGGGCGAGACGACCGGTGAAATCTTTGCCGAAGACCATCTCCACGGGCTGGTGCTTGTAGTTGTCGTAGCGCTCGCGGGCCATACCGTTCATGCTCTGCTTGCGGTCGAGCAGGTAACTGGTCTTGTACCAGACATCGCGCAGGGCGTCGATGTCGAAACTGTGCTCGTAATCGTCTTTCTTCACCACGATGGTGCGGTTGCCCGGCGTGGGATAAGCAATCTTGGCGTATCCGATACCACGCTCCTCGAAGAACGTACGCAACTCCTGCTTGTGCTCGTCGCTCACCTGGATTACGACACCAGGATTCTCGGCAAAGAGCGCCTTGACCATGTCTCCATCGGCCATGTCGTGCAGGTTGACATGCAGACCTCCTGTCACGTTGGCAAAGGTCATTTCAAGCAGCGTGGTAATCAGACCGCCGGCAGAGATGTCGTGACCGGCCATGACCCAACCCTTCTCGATGAGTTCCTGCACCGCGTTGAAGCAGTCGGCGAAGTATTCGGGATTCTTAACGGTGGGCACATCGTCGCCCACCTTGCCCAAGGTCTGGGCGAAAGCCGAACCGCCGAGGCGCTGCGCGTCGAAACTGAAATCAATATGATAAAGTGACGAATTCTTGTCATTGACAACCACGGGCGAAACCACCTTGCGGATATCAGAAACCTCGCCACCCGCCGAAACGATGACAGTTCCCGGAGAGATAATCTTCTTGCCATCGGGATACTGCTGGCTCAGCGAGAGACTATCCTTGCCCGTAGGCACATTGATATGCAGGTCGCAGCAGAAGTCTGACAGTGCCTTGACAGCCGCATAGAGGCGGGCATCCTCGCCCTTCTGCGAACGGCAGGGCCACATCCAGTTGGCACTGAGCGAGAGGCTCTCCATGCCGTCGGCCAACGGAGCCCATACGATATTGGTAAGTGCCTCAGCCACAGAGAGCACGCTACCTGCGGCGGGATTGGCCAGACCTGCCTGTGGGGCATGACCCAGTGCGGTGGCGATACCCTTGCGTCCGCGGTAGTCGAGGGCCACAACGCCACAATCGGAGAGCGGCAACTGGATTTGTCCCTGACACTGCTGGCGGGCAATCTTGCCCGTTACTGAGCGGTCTACCTTGTTGGTGAGCCAGTCTTTGCAGGCTACAGCCTCAATCTGGAGCACCCGGTTCAGGTATTCGTCTATCTTGTCTTGGGTATAGGTCACATCCTCATAGTGGCGCACCACGGTCTCGTCGCGCATCACCGTCTTGGGCGAGTGACCGAACATCTGAGCCACATCCAGGTCAAACGGTTTCTTGCCGTCTCCCTGCACGAAAGAGAAGTGGGCATCGCCCGTGGTCTCGCCGACCACATAGAGCGGGGCACGCTCGCGCTCGGCAATCTTGCGTACGTGGTCCAGATGCTTCTCATCGATCAGCAGACCCATGCGCTCTTGGCTCTCGTTGGCGATAATCTCCTTGGCGCTCAGCGTCTTGTCGCCGATGGGCAGACTGGCCATATCGATCTGGCCTCCACACTCTTCCACCAACTCGGAGAGACAGTTCAGGTGTCCTGCCGAACCGTGGTCGTGGATGCTCACTACAGGGTTGGTATCTTCCTCTACCAAGGCGCGCACCAGGTTGTAGGCACGCTTCTGCATCTCGGGGTTGGCACGCTGCACCGCGTTGAGCTCTATGCCGTTAGAGTAGCGGCCCGTGTCAACCGACGATACCGAACCACCGCCCAGACCGATGCGGTAGTTGTCGCCACCTACCACCACGACCTTGTTGCCTTTCTGCGGCTCCTTCTTCAGACAGTCGCGCTTCTTGCCGTAGCCCACGCCACCGGCGAGCATGATGACCTTGTCGTAGCCCAACTGCTGGTCACCCTCGTTGTGCTCAAAGGTGAGCAACGAACCGGTGATGAGCGGCTGGCCAAACTTGTTTCCGAAGTCGCTGGCTCCGTTGGAAGCTTTGATCAGAATTTGCTCCGGAGTCTGATAGAGCCACTTGCGTACCGGCAGCAGGTCTTCCCAGTCGCGCTGGGTGTCGCTCTTGCCGGCATCGTCCTTCAGACGGGGATAGGAAGTCATATAGACAGCCGTACCTGCGATGGGCCATGAGCCCACACCGCCACCCATACGGTCGCGAATCTCGCCGCCGGTACCTGTGGCTGCGCCGTTGAACGGCTCCACCGTCGTGGGGAAGTTGTGGGTCTCGGCCTTGAGAGATATCACGCTCTCGATGTCTTCCACCTGGAAATAGTCGGAGGTAGACTGGTCCTTGGGGGCAAACTGCTCCACCACGGGACCTTGGGCAAAGGCCACGTTATCCTTGTAGGCAGAGAGGATCTTACCGGGATTCTCCTGCGTGGTTTTCTTAATCATGGCAAAGAGGCTCGATTCCATCTCTTTGCCGTCGATGATAAAGGTACCGCCGAAAATCTTATGACGGCAGTGCTCGGAGTTGATTTGGGCAAATCCGAAGATTTCCGAGTCGGTGAGCGGACGTCCGTTTTGCTGCTCTATCTTGTGCAGATACTCCATCTCTTCGGGCGAGAGGGCGAGTCCTTCCTGCTCGTTATATTCCTCCAGATTGTCCACGTACTTGATAGGCTCAGGTTCGTGGTTCACCGTGAATATCTTTTGGTCCAGTCCCTTGTACATACGCTGCAGCATGGGGTCGTGGTCCGCCTCTTCACTGCTTACGGGGAAATACTCCTCGATACGAGAAATGCCGCTAAGACTCATGTTTTGGGTAATCTCAACGGCATTGGTGCTCCACGGTGTAATCATCTCGCGGCGGGGACCCACATAAAAGCCCTCCAAAGTGTCAACACTCAGGCAGGTGGCATTGCCGTAAAGCCAACAAAGTTCGTTGATTTCCTCTTGATTGGGCTGATGGTCAATCTCAGTCGCAATCACGTGCTCATTCAGAGTCTTGAAAAAAAGAATCATAGCTCCTTATATTTTTATTATATGTGTAAATTCTGTTTGCAAAGATACTGCAAATCGAGCGCAATAAAAAGGAAAAAGCGAAGTTTTTTCTTTTTTTATTGCCGAGATGCCGCGTATCTTATTCAAAGATACTGCAAAATTTCGATTAAGAGAAGAGAATGAGAATTTATTATCATTCTTGAACGGGAGAAATTTATTTAAAATTTCGATTAAGAGAAGAGAATGAGAATTTATTATCATTCTTGAACGGGAAAAAAAGCGATAGGCACCATGTAAGAAAGACTCCAGCCTGTAGGGACATACCTTGGTGTGTCCGAAAGCAGGCTGCCCATAACAAGCAGGAAAAACACATAGGA
>JBJEAU010000106.1:0-7143 GCA_051869355.1 Prevotella sp.
AGAGGGTCTCCTGCACATTGTGGTCGGTAATCAGGATGCCGATGTTGCGGTACTTCAGTCGCCACACGATGTGCTGGATATCCTCCACGGCGATGGGGTCTACACCGGCAAAGGGCTCGTCGAGCATGATAAACTTGGGGTTGATGGCCAGACAGCGGGCTATCTCCGTGCGGCGGCGCTCGCCTCCCGAGAGCTGGTCGCCCTTGTTGCGGCGCACCTTGCCCAGACGGAACTCCTTGATCAGGCTCTCCAGCTGCTCCAGCTGCTGCTCGTGGGTGAGATGGGTCATCTCCAGCACCGACATGATGTTGTCTTCCACGCTCATCTTGCGAAACACGCTGGCCTCCTGCGGCAGATAGCCGATGCCCGCCCGGGCACGCTTGTACACCGGATAGTCGGTAATCTCCTCGTCGTCGAGATACACATGGCCCTCATTGGGTATCACCAGTCCCGTGGTCATGTAAAACGAGGTGGTCTTGCCCGCACCGTTAGGTCCCAGCAGGCCGACAATCTCCCCCTGCTTCACATCAAAGTTCACACCGTTGGCCACTGTCCGCTTGCCGTACCGCTTCACCAGTCCCTCCGTACGGAGTACCATTCCCTCATGATTCGTTTCGCCCATAATCATTATCTATTAGCGTGCAAATTTACAAAAAATACACCTAATAACACTTATAAAATCAAAAACTCTTGCCGATATTGCAGTTTTTTAGTGGATTTTGGTTACTTTTGTACCCTGTAAGGCGGCACTTTACCCAAACCCCGTCATGGCATACACGGATGCCAAACATGGCATTTAGGCGACCTAAACGTGGCGTTTACGTGTGCTAAACGTGGCATTTAGCTTTCGGAAGGTGCCCTCTATAGATTGGAAACATATAAACAAGGACCCATGCTGATCATCAAACTATTGAGCAGATACCTCAACACCTTCGGCAGCTACCTCATCCTGATGGGGCGCTCGTTCAGCATCCCCGAGCGCATGCGCATGTTCATGAAGCGCTATGTCAAGGAGATGTCGCAGCTCGGCGTAGACTCCATCCCCATCGTGCTGCTCATCTCGTTTTTCATCGGAGCCGTCATCTGCATCCAGATGAAGGTCAACATCCAGAGCCCGTGGATGCCGCGCTGGGTGTCGGGCTACACCACCCGCGAGATCATGCTCCTCGAGTTTTCGAGCAGCATCATGTGTCTCATCCTTGCCGGCAAGGTGGGCTCCAACATCGCCTCCGAACTGGGCACCATGCGCGTGACCCAGCAGATAGACGCCCTCGAGATCATGGGCATCAACTCGGCCAGCTACCTCATCCTGCCCAAGATTATCGGCCTCATCACCATCATGCCCTCACTGGTCATCTTCAGTTCGGCCATGGGATTTCTCGGAGCCTACGGCACCGCCTACATCGGGCACCTGCTGCCCCCCGACGACCTGACGCTCGGACTGCAGCACGCCTTCAACCCCTGGTTTGTGTGGATGAGCATCATCAAGAGCACCTTCTTCGCCTTCATCATCGCCAGTGTCTCCTCCTACTTCGGCTACACCGTAGAGGGCGGCTCGGTAGAGGTGGGCAAGGCCAGCACCGATGCCGTGGTCTGCAGTTCGGTGCTCATCCTCTTCTCCGACGTGTTCCTCACCCAGATATTGTCCTAACCCCCATCCTAACGCCAGCCACCCATGATAGAAGTCAAGAACCTCACAAAATCGTTTGAAGACAAAACCGTACTCGACAATATCAACGCCCGTTTCGAGACGGGCAAGACCAATCTCATCATCGGACAGAGCGGCTCGGGCAAGACCGTGCTGATGAAGAATCTCGTGGGACTGCTCTCGCCCACCACCGGCGAGGTGCTCTACGACGGGCGCGACTTCGTCACCATGACCAAGCAGGAGCAGGTGATGATGCGGCGCGAGATGGGCATGATCTTCCAAGGCTCCGCCCTCTTCGACTCGCTCTCGGTGCTCGAGAACGTGCAGTTCCCGCTCGACATGTTCTCCAACATGAACTACAACGAGCGTGTGCGACGCGCCCAGGAGTGCCTCGACCGCGTCAATCTGCTCGATGCCCAGCACAAGTTTCCCGACGAGATCTCCGGCGGCATGCAGAAGCGTGTGGCCATAGCCCGCGCCATCGTGCTCAACCCCAAGTACCTCTTCTGCGACGAGCCCAACTCGGGACTGGACCCCAAGACCTCGCTCGTCATCGACGAATTGCTCTCCGGCATCACCAAGGAGTACGGTATCACCACCATCATCAACACCCACGACATGAACTCGGTGATGGGCATCGGCGAAAACATCATCTTCATCTACAAGGGACACAAGGAGTGGCAGGGCACCAAAGACGAAGTAATGGAATCGGACAACAAGCGGTTCAACGATTTTGTCTTCGCCTCCGACCTGTTCCGCAAGGTGAAAAAGGCCGAGATGGAAGAGGCACACCACCATTAAGCTTCTCCCAAGCACGGCCACGGCCACCCGTATGACATAGACCATACAGCCATACAAGGCATTGCACTCTAAAATGGGTAAGCACGGTATACGGGAGAGTTGCACTCCATAACCATACTTACCCACAAAGGTTCAACCAAATAGATCTAATACCCGTATTAATGCTCACCCAATTCGAGGGCACGAATCTGCATCATGACAAAATACATGGTGTTGCAATCCAAGTCGGGCAACTGGTTGCGCAGGAAACGTGCCGCTTTGGCCTTCACTTCAGCACTTTCACCCTCCATAAGGTTGGCGTACCCCTGTAACAGATAGATCCGCTGCATCTCGGTAAGGCTCTTACAGTTGGCTGCACAGTAGTCGATATAGTTCACTCTGTCGCCTTTGGCATATTCCTCAATCATCTTATAGGCAGCATCATACTGCTTATTCTTGTTATACCCCATCTTCTTGATGGTCGCCTTCACTTCCGCATAAGCCGCCGGATCTATCTTGGCCATTCCACCAAGGTAACAGTTGACGGCATAATCGTACACGAAACGTGCAATACTGTCGGCATCGGCACGCATCGGTTCGGGGAAGCGCGAGAGGTTCTTTATCAAATATTGTGTAGACGGCTGCTGGGGCTCACGAGTGTATTTGGTATAGACAAACATGTTTTCCTTTTTCATCTTATCCTCATCGCTCAACGAGCAGAAATAGGCCATCACCACGCTGTCGGCCTGCTCTTTGGCAGCCATATACTTGCGTTGGTCGCGCAGTTTAGAAGCCTTGTCCACTATAATATTGGCGTAGGCCGCCACAATGTCTACCGAACGATTACCCTCGGCATAACTTTTCATGACCGCCTCGGGAGTCTTCGTGGGGTCGATGATCTGCTCCAGTTCCAGTTTCAGTCCGTCCAGGTCACGTCCACCCGTGAATCGCCCTATCACCTTGCCTTCCGAGTCGGTCACGACGAAAGTTGGGTAGGCCGAAATCTTATACTGCTTGGCCAGAGCCACGCCTTCGCCCTTCTCCGCATCAATCTTGATGCAGACAAATCTTGCGTTCATCCATTCACCCACCTCTTTTTTGGGGAAGATGTTATTGGCCATCATCTTGCAAGGACCGCACCAGTCGGTGTAGAAGTCGATGAAAAGAGGTTTGTTTTCTGCCTTGGCGGCAGCTTTCGCCTCATCAAACGAGATGTGACGGAAGTTGGTCTGCGCCCCTGCCATCAAACAGGAGCACAGAACCATGAGAGAGAGAATTGTTTGTTTCATCATACTATTGAATTATATGTGATATCATTCTAATCATTGATATTATAGACGTGCTGGCCAAACATGCCGTCCGTTGCTTCGAAACCATCGTTCATAAAGCGCACTGACCTCACGGTACCCGTTCCCTCTGTGGTCAGTACAGGAGTCCCGATGGGAGCTCCACCGTTGGTCTGGTAAAAATAGAGCTTGTAGGTGTTCCCTTTCTGCGTAGCCACTACCAGGTATTCGAACGGATCTCCGGGACTGAAGATGGGATTCCAGAAAAGATTAGTGACATAAGTCATCGTCTCATCGGCCGGAATCCCTTCGGGTTTCAGCTCCTGCTCACTGCCATCGTCACTGTTGAAGACATGCGCATACAGTTTTCCGCCATCAATACAGTACAGATACGAGGCACTGATACCATTGGTACTATAGGCTGTGGCCTTGGCTGCATGCGACCCGGTAGGCAATGCGACGCACTTGGTAAGTTCTACACCGAAAAATGATCCCGATGTGAGATAGAGGCTACGCTTTCCCGAAGCATCTCCAAGCACAAACAGTCCCGTAGACCTGCCGGCCAGCCGGTTGTAGCCACAGTGTAGACACTCGGTACCTGCCAATTGCTGTGTCTCTTCCTCACCGCTCAAATCGCCATACAGCAGAGGCGATATTTCCAAGTTATAGTTATAGGACATCAAACTGTGGGCTTCGGCATCCCACAAGGCACCACAGCCGTAATTGGCTTGGTCTATATAAAAGTAACGGCTGCCACTACATTTGCCTTGCGGAAGGCCGAACTGCCCCGTGGAAGAGGTCGAAGCAATAGCCGAATTGGTATAATACAGTCCGTTTGAGGTAAGCATGAGCGTGTAACCGAATGTGGCCGAGAGGTATGTGGCATAGGGTTGCTCGCCGCTTGCCATCGTATCATAACAAATATTGTCACGGGTATAGATGGTCTTGAAGTCGGCCACGCGACTGATATGAATGACCTTGGCATCGGTGGTGACGGTAATGGCATTGGTCGATTCCACCTTGTCGTTGTCGGGGTTGATGTAGTTCATCTGGTAATTCGGGTAAATCCCCAGCGGCTTTCCCTGAAGCGGTTGGCCTTCTATCTGTGTGATCAAATCATCGCCTTTATCACCGGAAAAGGTGAAAAGATCGAGGTCGGTTTGGCCGTCGGCCGTCTCTTTGAGGATGTAGAATCCCTGAGAGAAGAGTGTACGCACGATAAGCGTAGACGTGGCATAGACGGTGTAGCCATTGTCAGCCGTAGCCACGAAACGTATCTCATACGTTCCCGGCGCCAAAGCCACCTCGTAGTCAAGATTCTTAGCCTGTCCAATAACTGTGGGCTCGGGAACATTACCTTTAGCGTCCTCTTTTCCCGTGTTCTGGTCAAGCAAAAGCCATGTATAGGTCATGCGTTCGTCACCACAGCTCGACTGGACATCAGGAGCGATGACGAGATGCTCGCCCACGTAGGCCGTCTTTACATACTGCCCGTCCATACCGGTGACAATGGTCTCTTTAATCGTTTCTGTACCGGTGGTACTGTCGTCGTCGAAACAGCCGGTAGGTACTACCGCCGTCAGGATCACGATTGCTATTTGAAAAATCCTGTTCTTCATAATGCTTATTGATATCAGTTGGGTGAGTATTATGCGTATGGGTCAAAGATCGTAACCACAGTTCCGTCAGCTTCTTGGAGCACCTCCTGTCCCTGGGCAATGCGCTGGGCGTTGACTTCGTCTAACCTGCGTGACATCTTGCCCAACATATACATGAGATACATGTCGTCGCCCGTCATCAACCCGTCGATGTAGTCATCATCCCATTTCTCCCCAGTCTCATTGATAAGGAACTGGTGCTTCACAGGGCCGTATTCGCCAAAATAGTCGGCAAAACTGATGGTGTAACTGCCCCAATAGGGATACTGGTAGTTCCAACGCGACGGCTCGGAAAGGTGATCCGTAAACGTGAGCACCCGCTCAGCCAGCGGCGCATAGCCGTTAACGAAATTATCGTTGGCTCTGATGCGGACTTTCAACACCACGGCCTTGTCCTTGAGACTCGCGTCGCGCAGAATCACGATGGGCAACCGCGTACGGGCCTTGCCTGCGGGCATCACATAATATTTTGCCAGCTGTGCATCATCGAATCCGATATAGTGGACCCCAGCCACAGCATTGTCTACGCCCACACTGTCTACCTGTTGCAGGGCTATGGGACGGTCGAAATCGGCCACGAAGCCCATCGACTCCACCTCGAACCACACTGTATCCCGTTCCAAATCGGGCGAACCATACACAAACGAGTACGCAGCACGTGCCATCTCGGGCTTGAAATCGCCGACAGTCTCGATATCATAATAGAAATTGAGCCTGCATGTAGGATCGCTGTACACTTCAAGGTCTTTCTCACAGGAAGTGGCCACCGCCATCAGGGCCATCACCAGCATATAAATTATTCGTTTCATCTTCTGTGGGGTTTATTGGTTTAAAATCTCCGTCGAAGGCAGCGGCAAGATATAGCTGTCTTCTGTCATCTCGTCATCATTCCACATCATCCGCTTGGCGGCATGGCGCTTATAGCAGTAGAACATCTGTCCTTCGGCAAACAGTTCGCGCCGGTATTCGTTCACCATTTCCTCTTTGGCGGCCTCAAGCGAAGCAAAGGGCTCGTAGAGTGTAAACTGACACTCACTCATGTAAGTATTGTAAAGGCTCTGAGCTGTCGCCAGATCGCCACTGGTCTCGATAGCAATCAGATACATCTCCGACAGGCGGAGCATGGGGATAATCTGATGCTTGGTAACAAGGTCAGATGACTTGGCCGAAGCCTCATCGTACCAATATTTCTTGGTGACAGCATGCGGCTTGCCATAAGCGTCGAGCGCATTGCGGTTCCACTGGTATAGATAGCGGTTGTGAGAGGCCGTACTACCCGGTACAGAAGCATAAAGGTCGCTGAGCTGTCCGGATGTGAGATAATAAGTACTGGTATGCACCTGTGTTGTACGCCCTCCGATAAGCACCTCGTTGGCATAGCTGTTGATATTGTACTTACTCAGATAGAAAAGGCACTCCGAGGGGAGCCCATTATAGCCATTATTGAGGTCTGAAGTGCCGCTAAGTGTCATGAGAGGCTCTCCATCTGCTCCTTTGGCTTGGATAATCTCCGTGGCTATGGCGTTGGCCTCTGCATTCTCACCCGTATAGAGCGCCATACGCGCATGGAGAGCACGCACAGCCCAATAGTTCAGCCGCGACTGACGGTAGCACATGTAATCGTCGGCCATATTGTAAGTATTGTTGAGTTGGGTGAACGTATAGGTAAAAATCGGGTCATTGCCCTTGAGCAGCTCCTCGGCTTTCGCAATATCTTTCTTGAGACACTCCACATAGTCCGTAAAACCATAGTAGGAAGGCACTTCATCAA
>JBJEAU010000107.1:0-7115 GCA_051869355.1 Prevotella sp.
GACAACTTATACAACCGAGACAATGGGAAGTGTTGTTTTAGTTGTCGCTGTTGTCGTTAATATTTAAGACGACAACTTATACAACCTGGACAACGGAAAATGTTGTTTTAGTTGTCACTGTTGTCGTGAAATGAAATCATATAGTTGTCGTGGGATAACCATTCGCAGAGCCATTGTAGGGTGCGTATATAAATAAAATAAGGTGTGGAAAGGATGGATGAAATATTAAATAATGCAAAAATGACCTATCTCTTACATAGAGACAGGTCGTTATTTCGATGCAAAAATAGATATAATTTTAGTAATAAGCAAATAATTTACCCATTTTTTTAGTCAAAAGCCGAAAAAACATGATTTATCTTTGGTCGTTCGCGGTCGGAGAGAGCCTAAGCGAGCACCAATTGAGCCTGTCTCTATGTAAGAGATAGGCTACAGATGGATTCATTTTTACAAGTATATACGTTTAATTTAATTTTTAACAAGATGAGAAAAACAATTTTAAGTGCATTACTCTTCGGAGCCTTAGCTGTGCTTTCGACGGGTACTCTTGTTTCTTGTAAGGACTATGACGATGACATAGCGCACTTGCAGGAGCAGATCGATGCCAACAAGAAGGCTATCGATCAGATTAACTCATTGATTACCAGCGGTAGTGTCATCACGAACGTTACCAAGGATGGCAACGGTATCGTAGTGACCCTCAGCAATGGCCAGAGCTATACCATCACAAATGGTGCTGACGGTCAGGATGCTGTGGTTTGGACCATTGGTGCAGATGGCTATTGGTATCAGGACGGTGTAAAGACCAACTACAAAGCTCTGGGTGAGGATGGTCAGGACGGCCAGAATGGCCAGAATGGTCAGGACGGTCAGGATGGTCAGAATGGTCAGGACGGTCAGAATGGTGCAGATGGTGCTGATGGTAACTACTATTATCCCAACCCCGATACGGGCAAGTTTGACCTCTGCGATGCTAAGGGTAATGTCCTCGAGCATACCAACATCGTATGGCGTTCTACGGACGACAATGCCATCTCTGCTGTAATGGACAATGGCAAGCTTTCTTTGTATAATGTGAAGAATGGTGACGGTACTGCTCTTACTATCGATATCCCATTGAGCAATGCCCTCCGTGGCTTCGTATTCGTGCCTGAGAAGTATGTTGACGGTGTTCCCGGTATCGAGGTAACTTCGTTTGCATACAATGCGCTCACATTGAAGAATATAGACACTGAAAACGAGACTACACAGGCTGCCAATGCTGCTACCGTGGTTAATCCTACTACCGTAGCTTGCTACCATGTAAATCCTGCCAACGCCAACGTGGAGGATTTGAAGAACCTCAAGTTCGTGGTTCGTGCCAACAGCGACTATGTTTCTACCCGTGCTGCTGCTTCTAAGGACTTTGCTGTTAACGCCGAGTTCCTCAGCTTCGAGAACGGTATCCTGAAAGTAAAGGTAGACGTGAAGGGTACTCCTGCTACTGATGAGAAGATTTCGGTAGTGGCTCTGCAGACCACCAAGGAGAATGGTGAGAACATCACTTCTGACTATGCTACTGTCTACAAGAAGGATATGGAGGATCTGCGCATTGCCGATGCTGTGAAGTTCGCTCAGAAAGAAGTTGTTGACTATCACTTCCGTCGCTTTGCCAAAGCAGTGGATAGTGAGGCTGGCAATACTACCGGCATCCGTACACTGGATCAGGCTGGTGAGACTGTAGACTTGACGATGGCTTACAACGAGCCGTTCGACCTGACCAAGTATGTAGAGGCTCACGAGCTGACAGAGCCCAAGCACAGCGTAGTTGATTTGGAGAAGCTGGGTATGTCGTTCACATACGAGCTGGTGAAAGGCTACAAGGTGGGTTCTAACAATACCGATCAGGCCGAGTACGTGACTTTGACTGATGGTGTATTGGCCGTGAAGGAGCAGTATGGTACTTCTGCCATCGACAGAACTCCTATCGTACGTGTAACTTTGAAGCATGGCAATGCTATCGTGAAGGTGGCTTATATCAAGGTGAAGATTGCCCGCAATCAGGTACAGCCCGAGCCTAAGTATTATGAACTGAAAGCTAATGACTTTGCATTCGCTTGCGGTCAGGCTGGTGTCAACACGACCACTTATCAGCAGATGAGCGAGTATGTATATGCACAGCTCGGCATGAGTAAGACTGAGTTCCACAACTATTATAAGGCGTTCAGCGATGAGGCTGTAACAGGCGATGTGGGTACTGTAACAGAGGTGAATGCTGGAGACAACGCTTCTCAGGAGGGTACACATGTACTGCAGTGGACTATCACAGAGGCTGACCTTTGGGCACATGCCGGTGAGCCCGTAACCAATGTGGTTCGCTACGCTGTAGCTCCTGGTTCAAGCAACTATGTAGAGATTAAGCTTACTGCCAAGATTGGTGGCCAGCAGAAGTCTTACGACATCGCCGCTTCGCAGTTTATCTCAGAGTACTGGGATGCAGACAAGACCTACGCTAAGTTCAATGTCAGCGTGCCCACATCACTCACTGATGAAAATCCTGCCAACTGTGTATTCGTAAACGACCTCAACTCGCCGTTCGTAACCAACGAGGCTGGTATCTTGAAGCTCGATGCTGCTGTAACTAAGATTATCTACACATTCAGCAGCGACATGGCTGGTACCAAGAAGATTGGTGGTAAGAACTACACCTTCGCTTTGGCCGACGGTGGTCTGACTCTGAAGGTTGGTACTGAGGTAATAGCTACCATCAGCAACGACAACCAGACGGGTGCTGCCAACACTATCACCTACAACAAGCAGAGTGCTACCGCTAAGGAACTGCTCAACACAGGTGAGATGTATGCCCTCATCCAGGCTATCGGCTATGTTTGCGACGACTTGACAAAGCCTGTCACCATCACATTCAACGGTGCTAAGCACTTCCGTGCTAACTTCATCCGTCCTGTGAACATCGCCTCTAAGGCTGCCGACAACTTCGTTGATGGTGTAGACGTAGGCGAGGCTGGTTCTTACATCCGTCTCGAAGACCTGATTGCTCCGTCTGACTGGCGTGGACGTGCTTTCAGCACATACACCAACTACTGGGGCTTCTACGGTCCGTTCAGCGTATCGTTCGACAAGGCCAACGCTGAGTGCAACCTCAACGGCAACTTCGCTCCTGTACCTGCAACCATCGAACTGGGTATGGCTGCTGCCGGCACCATGGGCAACAAGACGAGCCAGTACGGATTCATCACCTACAAGAACAATGGTACTACGGTGAACAAGGGCTTCATCATCCGCGTGAAGGTTACCGTAACCTATGGTTGGGGTGATATCCTGACCGACTGGATCAACGTTGACGTGGCAAGCACAATCAATCAGTAAAATTGTATTAAACGACTAAAGCGTCAAGGGTACTCTTTCACAAAAGGGAAGAGTGCCCTTTTCGATAAATAATGAGTAAGTGAGTATGTTGCAAAGAATCGTAAGACTGTCTGTACTGGCCCTGACGATGTTGCTGGCTGTATCATGCAGCAATGGCGACAGCCGTAAGGGAAAGTTTGCAGGTACATTTGTGGATGAGTTTGGCAATAAGTTTGAACTCAAGGAGGACTACTCGGCCACGATTCAGTTTGTGGGCGATGACAAGGTGAACCAGACGCGCTGGCGCGACGGTGCCAACCACGACAGTCCTTTTGCCACAATCGAGTTTAATGGTGACCCGGCCTATTACTATCTGCGTGACGGTATGCTCTATCGCCACAAGGACGATATGGACAATGGCCGCTGTGCCATCAAGCTGGAGTATGAATAAGCAAACCGGCCACAAACGTGTGGCGAATCTGAAATAATTGCAAGCCAAGGTTGCATTCCGGTTCTACGGATGTATCACCGGATGCCTTAGGCCTTGGTTTTTTATCTGTAAATTTGCTAATTAGTCTTATTGTAGGAGCGGGAGAAAGCGACATGGGCTTGAGAAAGTCTGCTGCTTTCTCCCTTTTTGTTTGTCAATATTGAACGGATGTTTTCGATGTTTGTATAACCGGCAAACGGTATCTTTGGCCGATTGTTGCGTCAACTATGGATTCCTGTATGGCCTCAAATGGCTCCAGGATGGAAAAAAAGATTTCTCAAAAGTGTGATTTCTTAGATTTAATTGCTATTTTTGCCATGCAGGTGGTGATATTTATTATCTTTGGATGCTCCCATGAAGATGAATGATAGTCAGATAGGACCAAGCCCTGAGCTACTTTTGGGGTCACTTGGAAGTTGAACTCCTATTCATGAATGGCCCAGTTGCAGACTTAATGACAAACAACAAATCAACGATATGACAATGAGAAAGTATCTGTTATTTTCAATCCTGTCTTTGTGTACCGTATTCTCCTTTGCAGAGGATGTCAGTATTGATGACCTTTACCCTCCTACCAACAACAAGAATGTAAAAGTAGAGGAAACCAATCTGCCTATCGTCTTTATCAACACCTTGGGTTCGGTTATCCAAAGAGAGGACCGGATAACGGCGAGAATGAAAATCATTGATAATGGAACGGGTAACGTCAATCATGGTGATACGATTGCCTATCCCGACCAAACAGTGGATTATGAGGGATATGTAGGCCTCAAGTACCGAGGGAACTCTTCTTTTGAGAAATCGGACAAGAAGCCCTATGGTTTCAAGACGCTCGAACAGACCCTCGAGAATGGGGGAAAGAAGCAAAAGGTGTCTCTGCTCGGAATGGCCAAAGACAATGACTGGGTGCTGCTGGCTCCGTTTGCCGACAAGTCGATGATACGTGACGTGCTGACCTTTGAACTCGCAAGGCCTTATTTTGGCTATACCCCGCATGCAAGATTCTGTGAATTGATCCTGAATGGGGTTTACTATGGCGTGTTCATCCTGTCTGAGAGACCGGGTAAGGGAAAGGGTAGGCTGAATCTGAACGATCCCGGAGAGGATGGGGGAGACCTGACGGGCGATTTCCATGTCGAGAAAGACCGGGATGATGAGGAAATCTATTATACTTCGCCTTATCGCCCCAAAAACATCCTGGGACTTGACGACAATACCCGTACGATCGTCTATCAATATGACAGTCCTGACCCGGACGACCTGAAGGAGATGCCGGAGGAGGTAAGGCAGAGCATCGACAACGCTATCTATGAGATGGAGACCTCGTTTACCAAGAGCAACTATACTGACCCTGTGGAGGGATACAGGAAGTATATCAATGCGACCTCATTGGTAGATTATTTCCTGACCACGGAGTTTACCCTCAATATCGACGGGTACAGGTTGAGCACCCATCTTTACAAATACAGTGTCACCCGTGCGGAGAAAGAGGGATGGGACCACCGCTGGCAGACAACATTGTGGGACTACAACATCGCATACGGTAACGACTCGTTCTATGGTGACAAGGTGAACATCTGGCAGTATGATTATAACAAGCGCAACGTCACGAGCCCGAATGTCATCCCGTTCTGGTGGAGTAAACTCCTTGCCGACCCTGCCTTTATGAATGAGGTGCGCCAGCGGTGGACCATGTATAGGCGTGGGAGCTACTCGGATGACAATATTAATGCGGTCATTGACCGTCTTGTCGATGAACTTACCAGTCATGGGGCAGCCGACCGTAATGAAGAGGCATGGAAAACTTATGGCAAAAGAATATGGCCCAGTTATACCACGATCAGTGATTTCTCGGAAGAGATAAGCAATCTGAAATCGTGGATCAAGAGGCGTGTGGCATTCCTTGATGAAAACTTCCTTGATGCGACAGGCATTGAGAGCAATGGGGTCTCGAATACCTCTGAGGCAACCATCGTAGACTGTCATACCGTTACCGGATGCAAGACGGACCGACATGCGAAAGGTATTGTGATTGTAAGGTATTCTGACGGGAGTGTCAAGAAGGTGATCAACGATTAGTTGGCTGTTCTCATGACAGCTATCTTTGACCGTATGTAGGATGTCGATGTCTCTGGTTAGGGGCTCTCGCGTCTTATTGTAGGAGCGGGAGAAAGCAGCAAAGGGGCTTGAATAAGTCTGCTGCCTTCTCCCTTTGTTGTTTCTACAGCTGACTGATTATCTTCTTATTGGCAGCATCGATGGCTTCTGCGTCTATCGATGCGAGATAAATCTGTGTAGTCTGCAGGGAGTGATGGCCCATGCCGTCGCTGATAACGCTCAGCGGGATGTTCATCTCTTTGGCAATGGTGGCCCATGAATGGCGTGCCACGTACATGGACAAGGTGCTGTCTAAGTGGAGGATGCGGCTCAGCCGTTTCAGTTGTTTGTTGATAGCGCACTGCTTGTTCTTGTACTGCGTGCGTTCCCGCCCCTTTCGCTTGCGGATGATGGGCAGCAGATAGCCGTCGGTGAACTGCTCGTAGCGGTCTACGATGCGCTGCATGCACGGTTCCCATCGTATCTGCAGGTGCTGTCCAGTCTTGCGGCGCTTGTAGGTCAGCATCCCGTTTTTCACATCCGTCTTTTTCAGGTAGGCCATGTCGATGAACGACATGCCACGGGTGTAGAAACTGAAGAGAAACAGGTCGCGTGCCAATCGCAGGGCAAATGTCGGACACACACAGGTGTGGATGACACGCAGGTCGACGAGCGAGATGGCACGCTTCGAGGTTTTTCCGATGCCCGTGTACACGGTTCTGAAGGGTTTGCGGTCTTCGGTGAGTCCGCTGCTTACAGCCTTGTTGTACACGGCACGCAGCACCCGCATGTAGAAAGAGATGGTGTTTCGTTTCAGGCGGCGTGCCTTCAGGTGGTCCTCATACCGTTGCATGAAACTACAGTCGATGAGCGACAGCGGAACGTCGGTTCCTTGCAAGAACCGTTGCATGCTCCGCAGCGTGGCCTGATAGGTCTCAGCCGTGCGCTGGTGCCCTTGACGGGAGAGCATGGTAATCTGCTCCTTCAGAAAGGGATAGAGCGTGGTGTCGCTGGTAGAGGAAGCGGGTTGCTGTACGATTTGTCCGTCGTCACCAATGTAGATGACATACTCACCCACGGCGGCCTTGCCGTCTGGGGAGGTAGGCTTGATGTTAATTGTAATCATTCTGTCCATTTGCTTTAAGATTCGTAGACAAAACGGACAGAATGATTATTCTTATTT
>JBJEAU010000108.1:0-6938 GCA_051869355.1 Prevotella sp.
GTTGATGCCTCTGCAAGTTAAGCCATGCTCAAAAATTATTTAGGACAATATTGGGTCTGGGGTGTAAAGTCATCAATTACTTCTTCTATCCTTTTCAGATTTTCCTCGTGTGCCCATATGTCTTTTTCCACCACGTCCTCTTTCATTGAAAGAAATAACTGCTGATATTGCAGTTCCACCGCTTTATGCCGTAAATAATTCATACTCCGATTCCGAACTGCTCGATAGAGATAAGCCTCCATTCGCTCTTCACGCAAGCGTTCGTATTGGTGCCACACTTCGCCAAACACATCACTTACAATATCCTTGGCTACTTCTGTGTCTTCCACCCAATCGAGCGCACAGTAAAAGAGACGGGGATAATTCGCCTTGAATAGCTCCTCGAATTCCCTCTCATTTGCGGCACGATTAGGCATTTTACTTATTAATTTTTAATTAACGGATACAAAGTTACGATAAAAATACGGAATAGAGAAGAACTTGTTAATAGTTTTTTAGTGTTCGATAAAACCAGAAAGGCATATAAAGCCTCTCCTCAATGTCTGCGAACAAGAAGTGAGGATAGGCTTTATACCCTTTTGACAAATGGGAATAGGCAAGGCTTTGTCCGTACCCTGATACTGCGTTTGACATCTTCCCGTAACGTCTCGCCTGACACCAAAACATATACTCAAACTATAGAGGCTTTGTCCACAGACGATGTGAGAAGCAAGCTCATTATAAAGGATGTGAAGACGGTTATACCCCAGTTCGGGATAACAACAGACTACAATCCCCAAACATGTCAGACCCCCTATCCTTCTACAATGTATCAGACTTTCATCATTGAATATAAGCTCCTATGCCTTTCGTATTTTTGCCCCTTTTCTAATGCTTTTGTTGCCTATTTCCGAAACTAAAAACTAAAAAATACAGTCCTCCGATTTTACTTTTCCACCTTTCGAGGGTATCATATAATAGAAGCCGACATGTGGGCGGCACATCCCAAAGGACAAACCATCATGGCAATAGACGACAGAGATATCATCACAGCAATCAAGAACTGCAAGGAGCGGGGCTTCAAATTGCTGATGGCCAAATACAAGAAACCCATCTATTGGCACATCCGCCGAATCGTGGTGGTACATGCTGACGCACAGGATGCGACACAGGAGACCTTCATCCGCGTGTTTCGACACTTTGGGCGTTACGACTGTGGAATCCCATTCTCTGTTTGGATCTACCGCATTGCCACCCACGAGGCCCTGCGCATCGTTGACCGTCGCCGACAAGGCATGCTCGACATGGAGGCAACGGCAAAGACCATCCACCAAATGGAGGCCGACCACTACGTGGACTACAGCAAGGTGGAGGCCGTGAGACTACAACAGGCCATCCTGTCGCTGCCCATCAAACAGCAACTCGCGTTCAATCTCCGCTATTACGACGAGATGGGCTACGATGAGATAGCGGCCATCACCGACTCCAAGCCCGTCAACGTCAAGATGAACTACCATATCGCCAAAGAAAAAATCATCAGATATCTCCATACACATGACTCATAAACGAAACACATCACCCCTCGACGCCATAGGCAGGCAATTGCCCTATACCGTGCCGGAAGATTTCTTCAGCCAACTGGAGGAAGACATCCGGCAGGCTGTACTTCCACAGCCTGCGAAACCTCGTCCGCACAGGTTCCCACACATCGGAATGGCTGCCAAATCGTGCGCGGCCGTTGCTGCCAGCCTGCTTGTGCTGTGCATCCTCGACACCTCGGTCTGCCATCCGGCCTCATCGGGCATGGCAGAGGTGGAGCAGGCTTTCACCAACCTATCCCCTGAGGACCAACACTATCTGTTGTCGGTCTATCAAGACGATATTTTCATGAACGAACCATAAAACAAAAAAAGTATGAACAACTCTATCAAAACATGGATGATGACAGCTATCATGGCGATATGCTGCCTCACGGCCTCTGCACAGGCCAAACAGCGACTCTCACGTGAACAACTGGCTGAAAGACAAGCCCGGCACATTGCCCAAAAACTGGCTTTGGACGACAAGACGGCCAAACAGTTTACCGACACTTACTGCCAATATCAAAAGGAGGTGTGGGCACTGGGTCCGAAAAAGGAAAAAAAGGCCGAAACCAACACTGCTGAATCGGGTGAGGAAAAATCGGAGCGACAAATCAAGGCACAATTTGCCCACAGTCAGAAGATTCTCGACCTTCGACAGAAATACTATGGCATCTACAGCACTTTCCTGACTCAGAAGCAGATTCAGCAGGCTTACCAACTGGAAAGGCAGATGATGCGCCGCTTGGCCAACAGACAGACAGTCCGGAAACCACAAAAACGAAACCAGAGATGATACATTATTATCTAAGCATAGCGCTCATGACGCTGCTCACATGCACCGCCTGCTCCAGCAGCGACCACATGGACGATAAAGAGACGATAGACGGGCAAGAGGTGACTTTCATCTACGCCAAAGGGACGTTTGCCGACACACCACTGTCTTACCGCAAAGCCACCATCGCAGCCTCCAATGGTCAGTCACCGGCAGTAGTGGTCTACCTGCACGGCGGTTCCAGCAAGGGCACAGACAATGAAAAGCCCATCAGGGAGAAAGGCGTGAGCCTGATAGGCGACTACCTGAACACGCGCCGCATCCCCGCCGTGCTCGTAGTGCCCCAATGCCCTGCCGACAAGTCGTGGGGCGGCAGCATGTGCTCCGTGCTGAAAGCCCTCATCGACGACTGCGTGGCCAAAGACCATGCCGACACCCAACGCATCTATCTGCTGGGCGGTTCGATGGGCGGCACCGGCACGTGGGAGACAGTAAATGCCTATCCCTCTCTCTTTGCCGCAGCCATGCCCGTGGCTGGGAACCCGTCGAAGTGCAACGCACAGCGCATGGCCGAGACTCCCATCCTGACCGTGATGGGCACCGCTGATAAAATTATGAGTGTGGAGACAGCAGCCCATTTCATCGCTCTCATGCAGCAGGCTGGCGGCCAATGCCGGATGGACACCGAAGAGGGATGGAGCCACGAGGTGACCTGCACCGAAAGCTATACCCCAGACAGGCTGGCATGGCTATTTGCACACACCAGGAAGCAGTAGGCATCGTGAGGCAACCTCTCTGATTATAGCAACCGCATTTCTCACCCCATAGGTTCGGCCGCCATATCCGGCGCGTCGTCTATGGGGGTGTAGCGGTGCAACGTGTGGTCTTGCAGATAGATATGATTGAGGGTGAATGCCAGCGATTCTAACGTTTGTTGTCGCACGGCAGGCTTGAGTTGGCATTCCCAAACCGTGATACAGTGCCACCCCATCGACGAGAGTTGTCGCATCTCGCGCACATCGCGCTCACGGTTGCGCATGATTTTCGCCTGCCAGAAGTCGGTATTGGTCTTGGGCATCTTAAACCAACGACACCCCTCATGGCCATGCCAGAAACATCCGTTGACAAAAATCACCGTCCTGTATTTGCGTAACACCAAGTCAGGGTGACCGGGCAGCCACGGATGGTTCAACCGATAGCGGAATCCTCTGCCAAACAAGAACTTACGCACCACCATCTCTGGCCGTGTGTCACGTCCCCGTATCGCCGCCATGCAGCGGTGGCGCTGTTCTTTGGTCATCTTGTCCATCAGTGGTGATATTTGTTCTCGATTGCTGAGGTGCTGCCAATCTTATGCAAAGATACAATAAAGAAACGAAAAACAACAAAAAGCATCTGTAGTATCTTACAAAAATAAATTCGCTCAAAGTAAGAAGATTAGTTATGAGCAAATTACAAAAGCTGATAAATAATCCCCAATCTGTTCATTAGACACATCCTTTCTCTAATGAACAGATTGGGATTATCATTATAGATTCGCCATCAAAATAACGGCATCATCTACAATTCCAGTTTACTGCCCATCCGCAAATATTAGTTAAAACTGCACCATAGCTTGGATAATCACACAAAAATGCCTATTTTTGCTGATTATCAGGTGTCAAGGCACCTCGAACAGGAAAGAATGTACAAAAGTAAGTCAAGATTCAATGACCAAATAGTAAATTATAATTATACACAATGAAAAGAACAGTACGTAAACCGTTTCTTTTGTTGCTTGTGTTGTTGGCTGTCTCGGGGCAATTCTGCCGCGTCTATGGCCAAGCCGACAACTATAAGAAACAGAAAAACGATGTGGTAGACAAGGTTTCTGACAGAGAGATTACCTTCTACTTAGTGTTTAAGAGCCATTTTGACATTGGCTATTCGGCCTTGGCACGCGATGTGGTACACGAATACCGCACCTCGATGATCGACAAGGCAATGGATGTGATGGACAAGAATGCAGTGGACATCAAAGACCACCAGTTTGTATGGACCGTTCCGGGCTGGCCGTTGCAGCAGATGCTGTGGGACCGACAGACTCCGGCACGGCGGCTGCGCATCGAGCGTGCCCTGAAGAGTGGCAATCTGGTTACCCATGCCCTGCCGTTTACCACCCACACCGGCACACTGGAGGTTGAGGACCTGGTGCGTGGCTTAGGCTACGGCTCGGCACTTGCCCGAAAGTACAACCTGCCGCTTCCCACCGATGGCAAGATGACCGACGTGCCGGGACACAGCTGGATTATCCCCACCCTATTGGCCAACGCCGGCGTGAAGTTTTTCCACTTCGGTTCCAATCCCACCAACCAAGTGGTAAAGGTGCCCACCCTGTTCTGGTGGGAGGGTCCCGACGGCTCGCGCGTGCTGACCATGTTCTCGTCTGGCTATGGCAGTGGCATGTATCCGCCCGAAGGATGGAAACACCGTTCGTGGCTTACATTTGTACATGCAGGAGACAACGCCGGTCCACCCACTGCTGACGAGGTGGGGAAAGTAATCAACGAAATCAAGACCATGTTCCCCCGCGCCAAAATCCACATCGGTAAGATGTCCGATTTTGCCGAAGCCATCCTCCGCGAGAATCCTCCGCTCCCCGTGGTTCGCGGCGACATGTCCGACAGTTGGGTGCACGGTGTCATGTCCAACCCCCAAGCCACCAGCACCGCACGACGGGTACGTCCGTTGATGCCCGCACTGGAGACACTGCACACACAGGCCAAAGACTGGGGCATCATGACCTACGAGATAGATGACGACATGGCGTATATCTATGAGAAGAGTCTCATGTATGGAGAACATACATGGGGACTGGCCAATCAGCACTTTGTACCCGGACAGGTGGCCAACGACTGGTATAAGAACTATGTGTCGGGCCTCACGCCCAACTATGCGTGGATGGTGGAATCGTGGAAGGAGCATGCCAGCTACATAGAGGATGCCGAGAGGCGGTTGCGCCCCAATCTGGACAACGTGCTTTACACGCTGGCAGAGAATGTGGCACAAGACGGATTCCGCTTCGTGGTCTACAATCCGCTGCCTTGGAAGCGGAGCGGCATGGCCAACTTTGCCATGCCCACACAGGGTAGCATCAAGCAACAATTTGTCAAGGATCTGGAGACGGGACGCATCTTCCCGCTACATCTGTATGGTGCCGACTCCAAACGCCTCGGAGCGTTCTACGCTACAGAGATTCCGGCCAACGGATACAAGACTTTCGTGCTCTGCGATGGCCCCGCTACTGGCAGCAAAGTCAGGACTTTGAAAGCCGATCGTCAGAGAAAGACCATCGAAAACCGCTGGTACAGAGTGACATTCGACGAGGCACGCGGTGCCATCAAGAGCATCTGGGACAAGGTGAACAACCGAGAACTGGTCGATACAAAAGCTGCAGATGGTTTCGGGTCGTATATCTACGAGCGCTACGACAAGAAGCAGTCTACCGACTATCTCGACGAATACATCTACAAACATTACAAGGAGTCTCATTACCGCATCACAGGCAAGAGCGAGTATCTCGACAGCCGCGCCACGCGCAGACACTACTCCCCTAACCACATGCAGCTGAGCATAGAGGACCACACCTCATCGCTCAAGGGCATACTGGTGCCGCCTTTGTCGGCCGGTGAAGAGAAGCATACCGCCGGCATGGTGGTGACGCTGTACGAGGACATGCCCTACATAGACATCAAACTGAATGTGGTCAACAAGCCGGGTACCGAGGAGTCGGAAGCCGGATGGCTGGCCATGCCTTTCAAGATGAAGAATCCCCACTACCGCATCGGCAGGATTGGTTCGGTAATCGACCCGGCCACCGACGTGCTGGAGGGTAGCCAGTTCAACTATTTCTGGTCCAACAGCGGACTGATGATTCAGGACGATGACTACTCTGTAGGTATCTGCGCACTCGATGCTCCCGCCTTTGTTCTGGGCAAACTGAACTTCATGCACTTTGCAGGAACCTACGAGAATCCGCAGTCGCACGTGTATTTCAACCTCTTCAACAACCGATGGAATACCAATTTCGTATCGTTCTGGAACGGCAACCTGTCTACGGAAGTAAGACTGTGGGTGAATGGCAAGGGTGCCGACGACGAATCGGGACTGGTAACACCGGCTTGGGAAGCGCGTCTGCCGCTTCAGGTAGGTATCGCCACCTGTCCGGGCGGCGCATTGCCCCTTACCAAAGAAGGTGTGAAGGTATCGCGCAAAGGCGTGTTGGTAACAGCATACGGCAACAATCCCGATGGCGACGGCAAACTGCTCCGCCTGTGGGAGGAAGGCGGTAACGACGGCAAGTGCGAGGTAACACTGCCCACCAACATCTACCGCACGGCACAACCCGTAAACCTGCGCGGTGTACCCTGCGGCAATCCTGTAGCCATCAAGGATGGCCGATTCAGCATCTCACTGGGCAAGTTTGCCCCCGCATCGTTCTTGCTGTACTAAGTATATATAATTTTAAGGTATAGTGGTCACGGCGTATCGAAAAGCTGAATGCCACCTTTACGCCGCTAATCATGGCATTTACGGTCGCTAAATGCCATGATTAGCGAAATGGG
>JBJEAU010000109.1:0-6713 GCA_051869355.1 Prevotella sp.
TCTTGCGATAGTCCTTGCGACGCTTCATCTTGAAAACGATGACCTTGTCACCCTTAACAAGCGGATTCACTACTTCTACTACTACCTTGGCACCTTCTACAGTTGGTGCACCCACTGTGACAACTCCTTCTTTGTCTACGAGGAGTACCTTGTCAAACTCAACGGTCTTGCCTTCTTCGGCGTCCTTCAGACGGTTTACAAAGAGCTTCTTGCCCTCTTCAACCTTGAACTGCTGACCGTTAATCTCTACAATTGCGTACATTTTTTATAAATATAAACAGTTTCTCCGCCAGGCGGCCCACTCTGATGAGGCACTTACTCGAGCCCGAACGGACTAAATCGGCTGCAAAATTACAAATTATTATTGAGACTCCCTTTGCTTGTGAGGTGCTATTTTGAGTTATTTGTAATTATTTAACTATCTATCCCCTGCTTTGGGCTGTGATTACAGATTGGCATAGTCCAGATACTTGTACTCGAAGTTTTCTTCCGGATCCGTGTATTCGGTACTCAAAGCCTTTCTTTCGTACACTTTGTGCCCGTCTTTATAGAAGCTAAGTTAGAGAAAGGGTAGGGGGATGCCATCCACTCTCTGATAGCGGATGGGTGGAAAACAGCAGGCGGTCTTCACAGATAGGATTGATGTAGAGCGAGTTGGCATAGTTGGAATGGGCATACATGTAGCTGCCGTCCCACAGGAGCAGATTGAACTTGTTGCCCACAGACAGGTCGGCCCTGGCTGCGGTTGGCACACAACGGTTCTTTTTCCAACGAAACAGCATCACCGTAAAATGTCGCCATTCCCCATCCATGGCAGTGCTGCTCCGAATGGGAGAAAAACTCTTTCAGCTGCGCTTTCACGTCCACACGTCTGCTGCTGCATACACCAAATAATTCGCACATATAGTCACTATACCTTATTATATATGATACTGTTGACAGTGGCAGATGTTGGTGGCAGTTACATCCCAATGCCGCCTTTACCATCGTAAACATGGCATTTACGACACCTAAAGGCCATCATTAGCCGCGTAAAGGTGGCATTTACAGGATGTATCTGTCGCATCCCAACAACGGGGTATTCTGCATACCTCATTTGTGGTATTTTAAAGATAGGAAATAGAAAATGGCAATCGTTTGCAGGTCGAGGAGGGGAAATAAAAAAAGCGATTAGCTTCACAGCCGACCGCTTCAATCTTCAATAGGTATTAGTTCTTTTAAGGTAAAAAGATTGTTTTCAGGATAACACATGCAAAGATACAAGTTTTTTGAAGATTACCAAATCTTTTCGGAAACTTTTTTTAAAAAACATGTTTTTATTGCGCCAAATCATCGTTTTTCGCTAAAAAAACACGAAATTATTGTGCTTATCCACACTATTTTCGTAATTTTGCCTTAAAACTTAACAAACCTATCAACATGAATTGCTATCGCTTGTTATCACTTGTATGGGCATACCTGTGTTGTATGTCCACCCATGCGCAGCGCACCCATGAGGCGGATATCGTATCGTGGGAATTTTCCAGAGACAGTATCCATTATGAACGTGTTCGTATTCCACACGACTGGGCCATTGTGGGGCCGTTTGACAAAAAATGGGATCTGCAATGTGTGGCCATTACGCAAAATGGAGAGGACAAAGCCACGGAGAAATCGGGACGTTCGGGTGCCCTGCCTTGGATCGGGAGAGGATTTTATCGTACTACGGTATCGATTGCGCAACCCATGGCGCATGCCGAATTGCTGTTTGATGGTGCCATGAGCGAGCCGGTGGTGTATGTGAACGGCCATCGGGCTGGCCATTGGGCTTACGGTTACAACGCATTCAGGGTAGACATCACTCCTTTCATCAAACAGGGAGAAAACAAGATAGCTGTAAGTCTCAACAATGTGGAGGAGAGCAGTCGATGGTATCCCGGCGGCGGGTTGTATCGGCCTGTCAAACTGCTTACTTCGGGCGCAGAACGTTTCGATCGGTGGGGGACTTTTATCCAGACAGTTGCTGCCGACAAGGCCACGGCGCAAGTACGTATCAGTGCCACCATCGCTGGCAAGGAGAAGGGACGGCTGGTGCATATCGCCATTCTTGATACAAAGGGAAAGATGGTCTCCGACTGCTTGGTAGCTGATGCCGACATCAAGGCCGACGGCCAACTGTCGGCCGACCTGCAGATAGCCAAACCTCGCCTGTGGTCGCCAGAATCGCCGGCACTCTATACGGCAACCATCAGTCTGTATGACGAAGCAAACCAAAAGGATTACAAAAAAGCCCAGCCTATTGACCGGCAGACCACGCGATTTGGTGTGCGCACCATCTCTTACACCAAGGAGCATGGATTCAGGCTCAATGGGGTGAGTCGCAAGTTCAAGGGAGTATGCCTGCACCACGACTTGGGCCCGCTCGGGGCAGCTGTCAACCGCGACGCCCTTATCCGTCAGGTACTTATCCTCAAGGATATGGGATGCGATGCCATCCGTACGGCGCACAATATGCCATCGACCATGCAGATGGAGGTCTACGACTCGCTGGGCATGATGGTGATGGCCGAAAGTTTTGATATGTGGATTTATCCCAAATGTAAGAATGGTTATGCCCGTTTCTTCAAAGAGTGGGCAGACAAAGACATTACCAACCTCATATTGAACCATCGCAACCACCCATCATTGGTGATGTATAGCATAGGTAATGAGATTCCCGAGCAGTGGAGCAAGGAGGGCGTACGCATCTCCCGCCATTTGCAGGACCTTTGTCACAAACTGGACGCCACGCGCCCTGTAACGCAAGGTATGGATAGGGTGGATGAAGCCCTCCTGTCGGGTTTTGCCGAGGTCATGGACATCCCCGGCTTAAACTATCGCGTGCACAAATATTGGAAAGCATACAGCCAACTGTCGCGGGGATTCCTACTGGGCTCTGAGACTGCTTCCACCGTCAGTTCGAGAGGTGTCTATAAGTTTCCTGTGACTATCAATAATAATGTCACCTATCCTGACGGACAGGTGAACGGTTACGACAACCAGTACTGCTCGTGGAGCAACCTGCCCGAGGTAGACTTCATGATGCAAGACGATTATCCTTGGACGATAGGGCAGTTTGTCTGGACGGGATTCGATTATCTCGGTGAGCCCACGCCTTATGACGAATACTGGCCTTCGCGGTCAAGTTACTTCGGGATTTGCGATTTGGCTGGATTGCCCAAAGACCGTTATTATCTCTATCGTTCGCAGTGGAACAAGCAGAGCCACACAGTCCACCTGTTGCCACATTGGACTTGGCCGGGACGCGAGGGCGAACTTACCCCTGTCTACTGCTATACCGATGGGGTAGAGGGCGAACTTTTCATCAATGGCAAGTCACAAGGCCGCGTGCGCAAGGATTTTACCAAGCATGCTTGGGACCTTTGCCCCGACAGTGTCAACGTGCAACCCTTGCTCGACCGTTACCGCCTGCGCTGGAATCATGTAAAATATGAGCCGGGCGAACTTCGCGTGGTGGTGTACGATTCGCTCGGCAATCGCATTGGCGAGGATATTCGCCGCACAGCCGGCCCTGTAGCTCGGTTAAGGATTGAGCGCCAGCATATCGGTAACGAATTGTGGTTTTATGAGGTTACTGCATTGGACAAAGACTACAACGAGGTGCCTACCGCTGACAACGAACTGGCTATCGAGGTGTCTGGCGACTGCGATTTTGTCGCTGCATGCAATGGCGATGCCACCAGCCTTATGCCTTTTACCGTGCCTCGCATGCGCCTCTTCAGTGGCAAGATGGTGGTGATACTTCGCAGTCGTGGCGGCGATGCGCCGACTGACGATTTCACCGTGCGCGATGTCAACAACCCAGACCTCAAGGCAACGCTGAAAACTTTCCCACAACAGTTTTAGCAGTCTGCCATCTACAAGTTGCCCTCACCCTATCCCTCGCCCCGTGGAAGAGGAATAAGGTGAGGGCATAACACAACACCTCATATCGGACGTTTCCCCCGAATCAACAGAACACCAGTTCTTCCTTGTCCGTTGCCTTGTCGATTCGGATGGTGTCTCCTGTCTTTACCTCACTCGAGAGGATGCGCTCCGACAGTCCGTCTTCTATGTAGTTTTGTATCGCACGTTTCAGCGGACGGGCACCAAACTGTACGTCATATCCCTTGGTGGCAACGAACTCTTTGGCTTCGTCACTAATCTCAATCTGATAGCCCAATGCCGAAACACGGGCAAACAGTGCGCGCAGTTCGATGTCGATGATGCGCTTGATGGCTTCCAAATCGAGCTGGTCAAAGGTGATGATTTCATCCAGACGGTTGAGGAACTCGGGCGCAAACTGCTTGCTCAGACTTTTCTGGATGATGGAGCGTGCATATTCTTTATCCTCCTCGTTCATGCTGAGTCCCAAGGCACCGCTGGCGTTGAATCCCACGCCACGGCCAAACTCCTTCAGTTGGCGTGTGCCGGCATTCGAGGTCATAATGATGATGGTATTGCGAAAATCCACCAGCCTTCCGTTGCCATCGGTAAGTCTTCCTTCGTCCAGCACCTGCAACAGCATGTTGAAAACATTGGCATGGGCTTTCTCTATCTCATCGAGCAGCACGATGGAGTAGGGTCTGCGCCGCACGCGCTCCGTCAGTTGGCCACCTTCGTTGTAGCCTACGTAGCCCGGAGGCGCACCCACCAAGCGCGAGGTGTTGAAACTCTCCGAGTACTCGCTCATGTCGATACGGATGAGGGCATCGTCACTGCCAAACATATAGCGTGCCAACTGCTTGGCCAGATGCGTCTTGCCCACGCCCGTCGGACCTAAAAACATGAATACGCCAATAGGGTGGTTGGCCTCTTTCAGACCCACACGGTTGCGCTGTATGGCCTTGGCTACCTTGTCGATGGCTTTGTCCTGCGCGATGACAGCCTCTTTGAGCTGCAATGCCATGCCCCTGAGCCTGATTCCTTCCGATTCAGCCATCCGCTGCACGGGCACGCCGGTCATGGTAGAAACCACGTCTGCCACATCAGCATCTGTCACCGTCTCGCGATGGCCGCCATCACTGTCTTTCCAGCTCTGCTGCAATGCTTCCAGTTCTCTCTCCAGTTTGGTTTGACGGTCGCGATAACTGGCAGCCAGCTCAAAGTTCTGATTCTTTACAGCCGACTGTTTCTTCTCCTTCATCTCAGCGATTTTCTGTTCCATGTCTGTGATTTCAGGAGGTACCGAGGCATGCGACAGATGTACCCTTGACCCCACTTCGTCCAGTGCATCGATGGCCTTGTCGGGGAAGAACCGGTCGTTCACATACCGTTCTGTCAGCCTCACGCAGGCATCGATGGCCTCATCGGTATAGCTCACATGATGGTGGGCTTCATACCGTTCCTTGATATTGTGGAGTATCTGGAGCGTCTCTTCTGCAGAGGTCGGTTCTACAATTACCTTTTGGAATCTTCGTTCCAGTGCCCCGTCTTTCTCTATTGAGTTGCGATATTCGTCCAGGGTGGTGGCACCGATGCACTGTATGGTGCCGCGTGCCAAAGCCGGCTTCATGATGTTGGCTGCATCCATGCTTCCCGGAGCGCTTCCAGCTCCGATCATGGTGTGTATCTCGTCGATGAAGACAATGATGTCCGGATTTTGCTCCAGTTCTTTCAACAGTGCACGGATGCGCTCCTCAAACTGTCCGCGATACTTGGTTCCTGCCACGATGGCAGTCATATCGAGGTTGACCAAACGCTTGTTAAACAGGATGGGCGATGTACGGTGCTGTGCAATCATCTGTGCCAGACCCTCTACGATGGCGCTCTTGCCCACGCCGGGTTCACCTATCAGGATAGGGTTGTTCTTCTTGCGGCGGCAGAGTATCTCTGTCACGCGCATGATTTCCTTCTCACGTCCCACTACGGGATCCAACTTGCCCTCGGCGGCAGCCTTGGTCAGGTCAATGGAGAAGTTGTCGAGCACCGTAGTCTTGCCAGACTGTCGGTTTTTCTGAGCGACAGACTGTCGGTCTTTCCTGCTGTTGTCAGCAAAATCGTCATCGTCCATATCATCGTCATCCTCTGCCATGCCGATCCCGTCTTTTATGCCGCCGCTGGTTTTCTGATGCAGATAGGCCAAAGCCTCGTCATAGTCCACATGGTTATGATTCAGCACCTGTTTAGCACCGTTGTTGGCCTGATCGTGCAGGATGGCGAGCAGCAGATGCTCCACATCCACCATTGGAGTATGTTGGATTCGTGCCTCAAGCACGGCAAGTTTCAGGATATTGTTGGCTTTCTCGTTGAGTGACAGTTCTGTTGTTGTCGCAGTACCCTGCTTTTCAGTGCCTATGGCATGCTGCTCCAGTTCCGTCTTTACAGACGATACATCCACGTTCATACGTTCAAACAGGTCGGCCACCGGGCCATGATGGTCACGGAGGATGCCCAGCAGCAGATGCTCCGGCCCAATCGATGTGCTCGACAGGCGCGTTGCCTCTTCCTGTGAGAAGACGAGAATCTCCGAAACCTTAGGGGAAAACTGACTTGTCATATTGTTTCTTGTATGTTGATGTTATCTTGTTACGTTGCAAATATACACATTTCTCTATTATATACAGCAAAAGGCGTGCCAAAAAAGAAAAAAGCAGCCGATGGTTGTCGACTGCTTCTGTTTGTTGTACACCCTTAGGGGCTCGAACCCTAGACCCACTGATTAAGAGTCAGTTGCTCTACCAACTGAGCTAAGG
>JBJEAU010000110.1:0-6550 GCA_051869355.1 Prevotella sp.
AATGCCACCTTTACGACGCTAATCATGGCATTTACGAAATACAGAGATGGCCAAGGGGGCGCGGACGGGCATGGACGGGGGTGGCCAACGGATTCCATAGTTGGGGTAATTTTGCCCATAATCCAGCCACCCGATGTTAGGGAAAGGCAGCGTAACTTTGCATCCGCAAACTGTAATACCCCCATACAATGAACATCAGAAACTATCTGACCGCAGGGGCGCTCTTGGTGGCGGCCGCGGTCACGGCACAAGACAAAAAGACAAGCATTATGGAACAAGAAAAAACGATCATGACCCAAGCATGGGACAAGACATTTCCCAAAAGCGACAAAGTGAATCACCAGAAGGTGACTTTCACCAACCGGTTCGGCATCAAGCTCGTGGCCGACATGTACACTCCTATCGGCACTGAGGAAAAACTGCCCGCCATCGCCGTGAGCGGCCCCTTCGGAGCCGTAAAGGAACAGGCAAGCGGCCTCTACGCACAGCGGCTGGCCGAGATGGGCTACCTCACGATAGCCTTCGACCCATCGTTCACAGGCGAGAGCGAGGGCATGCCCCGCTACTCATCGTCTATGGACATCAATACCGAGGATTTCTGCGCCGCTGTCGACTTCCTCTCATGTCACCATCAGGTGGATGCGGCACGCATCGGCATCCTCGGCATCTGCGGCTGGGGAGGCATCGCCCTCAATGCGGCCGCCCTCGACCCTCGTATCAAGGCCACGGTGAGCGTGACGCTCTACAACCTGACGCGCGTAACACAGAAGGGCTATTTTGACGCGATGGACGAGGTTGCCCGCTACGAGATGAAGGTGAATCTGGCCCGGCAACGCACCGAAGAATTCCGTACCGGCGAGATCAAGCCGCAAGGGGGACTGCCCGCCGAAGCGCCGGCAGAGGCTCCCGACTTTCTGAAACAGTATGTGGCTTACTACAAGTCGGCCTCGCGCGGCTACCATCCGCGCTCCCTCAACTCCAACATGGGCTGGAACATCACCACCCAACTCATGCGCCTCAACCAAGACCTCTGGGCAGAGGCCGACGAGATTCACAGTCCTGTGCTCATCGTACACGGCGAGAAGGCTCACAGCCGCTACTTCGGCGAAGAGGCTTACCAGCGCATCACCAGCGGCAAGTATGCGGCCAACAAGCGGCTGCTCATCGTACCCGGTGCCACCCACTGCGACCTGTACGATGGCGGCGATGGCAACTATATACCGTGGGGAGAGATAGCAGCGTTTTACCAAAAGAATCTGTAAACAGCTGAGAACGAGCGCATACCATTCACGCATCACCCGTAGAATATGAGAATCATAGTATCACTGGCACTGGCTTTCGCCCTGTCGATGAGCCATGCACAAACCCAAAGTAATATGCAAACAGAATTGTTGTCACCACGCCTGTTGCATCTCGCCACCTGCGCCTGTCTGGAAGCACAGGGCGACATGACAAGGCTCGACATGGCCCTACGCCAAGCACTCGACGGTGGGGTAACGGTAAACGAACTGAAGGAGGCTTTCTCACAACTCTATGCCTATACGGGATTCCCACGGTCGCTCAACGCCATCAGCCTGCTGAAAGCGGTGCTCGACGACCGTATGACCCACGGCATACAAGACCCGGAAGGGAAAGCTTGGACTCGCCCGGCAGTATGGGATGATGCCAAGGCGGCCCTGCAGCGGGGCACCGAGGTGCAGACCCGCCTGTGTGGCGGTGTGCCTTACCGGCTTGATTTCTGCCCACAAGACGACCACTATCTGAAAGCGCACCTGTTTGGCGACATCTTTGCGGGCGATATCCTGTCGGAAGCCGACCGCGAAATCGTCACGGTGGCCGCCCTTTCGGGCATGAAAGGGGTGGAAAAACAACTGGCCTCGCACAAAAGGGGTGCCGTGGCAATGGGCAACACGGCTGAGCAGGTGGCCTATCTGTGCCAATATCTCAGCGAAAACGGGTTGTCGCAAGGAGACGGTGCCGCCGATGCACAGGCCGGAGCGTGGCCTAAGGGCAAGCCCAACACGGCATACGCCCAATATTTTAAGGGCAATAGTCATCTGGCTCCGGTAGTGCCCAAAAACCTGTCGGCCCAAGAGGCTACCGTCCAGGCATACAGCAACGTGACCTTTGAGCCGGGTTGCCGAAACAACTGGCACATCCACCACGGCGGACATCAGTTGCTGATCTGCGTTTCGGGACGGGGATGGTATCAGGAATGGGGGAAAACGGCCGTGTCGCTACAAGCGGGCGACATCATCGATATTCCCGAAGGCGTAAAACACTGGCACGGCGCACAGCACGATGCCTGGTTCCAGCATCTGGCCACCCATGTCGCTACGGAAAGCGACATGCGCAACGAGTGGTTGGAACCCGTAAGCGACGAGGAATACAGCAAGTTGGGTAAACAAAAAGGAGGAATAGAACCGTAGGAATCACTCTGCGGCCTTGGCACCATAGTATTCCACTACGGCAGAAGCGATGGCCTCCGGCACCATGCCCGTAATGGGCAGGCCGGCGGCCACGCGCTGGCGAATCATGGTGCTGCTGATGGGAAAAAGTGGAGCCGGCACGAGTTTTACACCCGTTGGCAGAGTGTGCGGAGAGACCGGACAGCCCTCGCGAGGATAAACCACGATGGCATGGTGGGACATGATATCCTGCCAATGTGCCCACCGCTGGAAGTTCAACCAATTGTCTGCACCGATGAGAAGCGTAAAACGACTGTCGGGATATTGACGGACAAGATGCTGCAGGGTGTTCCACATATAGGAAGGCCGCGGCAGATGAAACTCCACATCGCACGCCTGCATCTGCGGTTCGTCGGCCAGCGCCATCTGGACCATACGCAACCGCAGGTCGTCGGCCAACAAGTCATCGGCCTGTGCCTTGAAGGGATTCATGGGCGACACGACAAACCACACCTCGTCGAGCCCTGCCGCCTGCAGCAGGTGCCGGGCCAGCGAGATGTGGCCACAATGAATGGGGTTAAAAGAACCGCCGAAGAGACCGATGCTACGATTCACGCTTTCAATGCTCCTTGATGAATTGGGTGACCAATTTCAGCACTTCGGCCTTGGCTTCTTCGAGATGGTCGTTAATGACTACATGGTCGAACCGTGGGGCAAAGGTAAGCTCGTAGGCTGCCTTGGCCACACGCTCTTCGATGGCCTCAGCACTGTCGGTGCCCCGTGAGAGGAGGCGACGGCGCAACTCGTCGATGGACGGGGGCTGGATGAAGATGCTCATGGCACGGGTGCCATAGTGCTCCTTGATGTTACAGCCGCCTTTGACATCGACGTCGAAGAGCACGTTTTCGCCACGCTGCGTCTGGGTGTCCACCTGACTCTTGAGCGTGCCATAGAAACGGTCCTGATACACTTCCTCGTATTCGAGAAACTCGCCGTTGGCTATCTTTTGTTTGAAGTCCTCGGGTGTAAGGAAGAAGTATTCCACACCATTGCGCTCTGTTCCGCGCGGCGGACGTGATGTACAACTGATGGAAAAGGCAAGCCGCAGTTCGGGATGCTCGGCCATAAGCCACTGTACCAAAGTGCTTTTGCCCGAGCCGGAGGGGGCACAGAAGATAATCAGCTTGCCGGGGAGAATTGCTTTGTTCATTGTTAGTGGTTGAATGGGTGAAAACAAGATACCTATGCGAATGGGTTAGAGCACGTTGAGCACCTGCTCCTTGATTTGCTCGAGCTCGTCTTTCATCATCACCACGATATTCTGCATCTCTGCCTGGTTGCTTTTGGAACCGGTGGTATTGATTTCGCGTCCCATTTCCTGAGCGATGAATCCCAGTTTCTTGCCATTGGCGTGGGGTTCGGCCATCGTCTCACGGAAATACTGGAGATGATTGGTCAGGCGCTGCTTCTCTTCGCTGATGTCCAGTTTCTCAATATAGTAAATCAGTTCCTGCTCCAGCCGATTCTTGTTGTAGTCTACCTCGGGTATCTGCTCCAATCCCTTGACAATCTGCTCCCTGATTTTAGGCACACGGGCTTTCTCGTAAGGCTCGATGCTGGCCAGCAGCCGGGCGATATTGTCAATCTTCTCATGAAATTTCTTTTCGAGGGCGGCTCCCTCTTGCCGACGGAAGTCCACCAGACGCTGGATGGCGTCATGGATGGCCTGACGGGCCACTTGCCACTCCTCATCATCCAATACCACCGCATCGGTACGGGTAGTCACATCGGGCATGCGCAACAAGGTATAGAACCAATCTTGCGGCTCAGGTATGCCTGTCTTGGCGGCAATGCTCTTGATCTGGCGGTAGTAGTTGTCCACCAGCGCCGCATTGATCGGAGTGGCCTCTACCACCGCCTCGTGCTCCACCCAGATGGCAAAATCGACCTTGCCACGTTCCAGTTCTCGGGTGACGGTCTGGCGTATCTCCATCTCCTTCTCGCGGTAGATGGGAGCGATACGGGTAGAGAGATCCATCGTCTTGCTGTTTAATGACTTAATCTCAACGTTAATTTTCTTCTCCTTATAGGTTACGACTGCCTTTCCGTAGCCCGTCATTGACTGTATCATAGTTGCTAACACGTTAAATTTCTGCAAAAGTAACAAAAATGCGGGAAAAAAGCGTAAATTTGCACTTTAATTTTACAACTGATTATCATGTCGTGCATTTTAAACATCGATACGAGTACGGATGTATGCTCGGTGGCTATGAGCGACGGCGGTGCCTGCATCTTTACAGAGGAAGACCACAAGGGACCCAACCACAATGAGCAGATAGGCAGGATGGTGGATGCGGCGCTCTCCTTTGCCGAGAGCCATGCCATACCCTTAGACGCTGTGGCCGTGAGCAGCGGCCCGGGCTCTTACACGGGGCTCCGCATCGGCACATCAATGGCCAAGGGAGTCTGCTATGGCAGGGATGTAAAACTGGTGGCCGTGCCCACCCTCGAACTGCTGTGCGTTCCGGTACTGTTGAGAGAACAAGTGGAAGAGGGGGCGCTGCTGTGCCCCATGATAGACGCCCGACGCATGGAGGTCTATGCGCAGGTCTTCGACCGGGCGCTGCACGTGGTGCGCCCCATCGGTGCCGACCTGGTGACTGCCGACACGTACAGAGCGTGGTTGGACAAGCAGCCGGTGTACTTCTTCGGCAATGGAGCCGCCAAATGTATGGATACCATCGCCCACCCCAACGCCAGACTGATAGAAGACGTGAAACCGCTGGCCAAAAACATGTTCCCGCTGGCCGAACGCCGTATCACCCAAGGCCAATGGGAAGACGTGGCCTATTTTGAGCCGCTTTACCTGAAAGACTTCGTGGCTAAGGCTGCGAAAAAACTGCTCTGATATTTTTCCTATCCAAACGAATAATGACAACACCGATGAACATACAAGGATTAGACTACAACACCCAGCGCGAGAAACTGATACTCCCCGAATACGGAAGGGAAATACAGAACATGGTGGACCATGCCATCTCGCTGCCCACCAAACAGGAGCGCCAGCTGTGTGCCGAGACCATTGTGGCCATCATGGACCGCATGTATCCGCAAAACCGTGAAAACGCCGACTACAAGCAAAAACTATGGGACCATCTGGCCATCATGAGCGACTTCAAGCTCGATATAGACTGGCCCTACAATGTGGAGCAGGCCAAGCACATGGCCACCAAGCCACAGCCGATGGATTACCCGATGACCAGAATACCGGTGAGACACTACGGGAAGATGCTCTTTGAAATCTTTGAGCAACTGAAACACATGGAGCCGGGCGAAGAGCGCGACCATCTGGTATGCTTGGCAGCTAACCAGATGAAACGTAACCTGTACCAGTGGAGCCACGGCTCGTGCGATGATGAGAAAGTGGCTTCGGACCTGGCACGCTTCACCGACGGCAAGATACAGATAGACCTCGACTCCTTCAGATTTGAAAAAATGGAGGCGCGCGAGGTCGACCGCAAACGCAGCAACAAGAAGAAATAGTAGTCCTACCTATATATTCCAGCGACAGCCTATGGAGTCATTCATCATCGAGGGCGGCCATCCCCTGCAAGGCGAAATCACCCCGCAAGGAGCCAAGAACGAGGCCTTGGAGGTGATCAGCGCCTGCCTGCTCACCCCTGAGCCCGTAAGAATCAGCAACATTCCGGACATACTGGATGTATGTAACCTCATCAAGCTCTTGGAGCGCATGGGGGTAAACGTTACCCGACACAGCCGGAATGACTACACGTTTGAAGCCAAGGACCTTCATCTCGATTACCTGTCGAGCGACGAGTTCATCCGGCAGTGTTCATCGCTCCGCGGGTCGGTACTGATGATCGGGCCACTGCTCGGCAGATTCGGCAAAGCCACCATCGCCCAGCCCGGCGGCGACAAGATAGGCCGCAGAAGGCTCGACACCCACTTCCTGGGATTCAAGAAACTGGGTGCCAAGTTTGTACACGTGCCGGGAAGGAATGTCTTTGAGATTCAGGCCCAACAACTGAAAGGCTGCTACATGCTGCTGGACGAAGCCTCGGTAACGGGTACGGCCAACATCATCATGGCAGCCGTGCTGGCCGAAGGCACCACCACCATCT
>JBJEAU010000111.1:0-2248 GCA_051869355.1 Prevotella sp.
AGAGTATGATAATCGGTCATTAGCGTTATGATGATATCAACTCTTTCTTGTCTGTTCAGTGTGAATAACGACAACAGCGACATCTAAGACAACTATGATACGACAATTGTTGTTTGGGTTGTCGCTGTTGTCGAAATATATTAAAACGACAACCAAGACAACAGCGACAACAAGAATATTGGAAAGAGTTGTTTATGTTGTCTCTGTTGTTGAAAATAATCATTCGCACTGCTGATTCTTCCTGTAGACTGGTTGCGAATGGCAATCACAATGGGGACAATGAAAATAAACACGTAAAAGTATGGGAGATTTATGAAAAACCTTTATCTTTGCAGATGAAAACTTTAATAACGAAATCAAATGAAAAAACTATTGTGTTTGTTGGCTTTTGCATGCGTGATAGGGACGAGTGCGCAAAACAAACGATTGCCACGGTTGGGCAAAGACCCCGTGGAAAAGATACTGCGTGCCATGACTTTGGAGGAAAAGGCAGCCATGCTTGTAGGCGTGTCGGTTGAGGGTGGTAGTAGTCTGGTGGCCAATGCGGCAGGCACAACCTATGCCGTAGATAGATTGGGCATTCCGCACACTTATCTTCAGGATGGCCCTACGGGACTGCGTATCGATACCGTGAGAAAGGGCGATACACGCAAGTATTACTGTACAGGCTTCCCAGTGGCTACGCTGTTGGCCTCGACATGGAATGACAAACTGGTGGCCAAGGTGGGTGCCACGATGGGTGAGGAACTCAACTCGTACGGTATCGACGTGCTGCTGGCACCCGGTCTCAACATCCAGCGCAATCCGCTCAACGGACGCAATTTTGAATATTACTCCGAAGATCCGTTGCTCTCTGGTTACATGGCAGCTGCCATCGTACGGGGATTACAGTCGCAGGGCGTGGGCGGCACCGTCAAGCACTTTGCTGCCAATAGCCAGCAGTCTATGCGTATGTTCAACGATGCCCGCATCTCCCAACGGGCATTGCGCGAAATCTATCTGCGCAATTTTGAGATAGCCATCAGAGAGTCCAACCCGTGGGCGGTCATGTCATCGTATAACAGTCTGAACGGGCAGCGCGTGCAGAGCCACCGCGGACTGCTCACCGATTTGCTCCGTGGTGAGTGGGGATTCCGTGGCGTGGTGATGACCGACTGGGGCGATCCCCGTATTACGGTTGACCAGATACATGCCGGCAACGACCTGCTCATGGGCGGTAAGCCCCAGCAGGTAAAAGACATTGTAGAGGGAGTGAAAAACGGTACGCTCTCCGAAGCAGATGTAGATGAAGGCGTGCGTAGGGTGCTGCGCTATATCCTGCAAACCAAGAGTTTCAAGGGGCATCAGGCTACTTGGAATCCTGACCTGAAGGCACATGCTGTAGTGGCACGCGAAGCCGCGGAGGAGGGAATCGTATTGCTCAAGAACGGGTGTGCCGCCCTGCCGTTAGCTAAAGATGAGAAGGTGGCCCTCTTTGGTGTCGGTTCGTATAATTTCTATGCCAACGGACTTGGTTCGGCTGATGTCAACAAGCCCTATACCATCAATATGATCCAGGGGTTGTCTAATGCCAATGTGTCCATTCACCCACGTCTGGACCAGTATTACCGTCAGTATATAGCCAATGAAGATTTTCAGTTGGGCGAAGCCAACACGCCCAGTTGGAAAAACTGGTTCTTCGGTTACAAAAAACCCAAAGAGGCAGACCTTGACCTTTCGTTCATCGGCTTCAGGGCCAAGGATTGCTCGAAGGCTATCATCACCATAGCCCGCAATGCAGGCGAGTGTGAGGACCGCGACTATAAAGAAGGCGATTACCTGCTTACTCCCACGGAACGCAAGTTGATAGAGAATGTGAGCAAGGCTTTCCATGCCAAGAAGAAACCCGTGGTGGTGGTGCTCAACACCGGTGGTGCGATGGATATCGCGTCGTGGCAAGGATTGGTAGATGCCATCCTGCTGGTATGGCAGCCGGGAGAGGAGGGCGGCAATGCTGTGGCCAATGTCCTTACCGGCAAGGTGTGTCCCTCGGGTAAGTTGCCCATGACGCTGGCCAATGCCTATACCGATATTCCAGCTTCAAAAAATTTCCCCCTGCATTATAAGTTCAGTTGGGACGAACTGTTGCGTCCTGGCGCAGAGGTGATGGCCAAGAAAGATCTCGGCTATACCCTCTACGAGGAAGATATATGGGTGGGCTATCGCCATTTCAACACCCGTGGCTGTGAGGTGGCCTATCCCTTCGGCT
>JBJEAU010000111.1:2348-6826 GCA_051869355.1 Prevotella sp.
GAGAGCCGGATGGCATGGGTGACCGATGCCGGTACTTACACCCTCTCGGTGGGTGCCTCGGTAGAGGATATTCGCGCCACGCTGCAATTGGCCGTGAAGCGCGAGACCGTCAAGCCGGTGAAAACACGGATATAGGGACAAGAAAAAACGAATGGCAAGGGCGCAAGGCCTCCGCACTCAGGTGTCGGAAGCCTTGCGCCTTGTCGTTGTACGGTTGGCCTGCTGCGGACGCTCCGCACGCCGGTATTGCGACGGTGTCATGCCCATCACATTGGTGAAGATGCGGGTGAAGTAGGCCGGTTCCTCAAACCCCAGGATATTGGCTACTTCGTTGAGTTTCAGGTTCGACAACTCTATCAGCTCACACGCCTTCTGTACTTTCATGTGCAGGAAGTAGCGGATGGGCGACATGCCGGTCTTCTCTTTGAAGAGCATGGAGAAGTGAGACACCGAATAATGAAAATGGCTGGCCACGTCCTCCAACCGTAGTTGTGTCTGCAGATGCTCGTTCATGTAATAGATGATGCGGTCGAGCAGTTCGTCGCCCTGATGGTTCACAGCCACGATATGGCGGTATTGGGTCACCCATCTGAATGAGGCGAGAAAATAATGCAGGCACATCGACGAGTAGGCCATATAGTCGCGGATATAGCCATGAGAGAACGCTTGGTACATCTCCTCAAACAGGTCAAGCCTGTATTGGATGCGCGATTCCAGTCCTCGCCCTATCGGATAGGGAGCCACAGGGTCGGGGATGAAAGCATCGGCTACCCGTCCGCAGAAATGAATCCAGTAGATGGTCCAGGGATGCTCCTCGTCTGCCCAGAATGCGTAGGGAGTATGGGGAGGCAGGATGACATACTCGTCGCTCTTCACCATCATTGTCTGGTTGTTGATGTTTATCCAGCCCACACCCTCAGTACAATAGATGAGCATGGCGTAGGCCACCCCCTGTTCCTTGCTTACATAATGATACTTGACATGGGGGAAATAACCAATCTTGCGGATGTACAGATTGCCGATGAGCGGGTCGGCAGCGCAGTCAGACATCAGGTTTTCAGGTAGTGTAACCAATCTTTGTCCCTTGAATCCCTCTTTGATACGAATCATAGTTGTTAACGAAAATCGTAAGATTGTGTAAGTAATTAAGAACAAAAATAGTGGTTTTTTCCAGATAAAACAAATAATTTTGCAGCAAAATTATCATCTAAGTCTATTATGTCACATTCTGAGAACAAATGGATGGCAGTTTTGCCTATCCTTTCCGGTTTTTTCGTGATGGGATTCTGCGACATTGTAGGTATCGCATCAGACTATGTACAGCGTTCTTTTGGTTGGTCTTCCACTATGGCGGGCATCGTTCCGTCGCTCGTATTCTTGTGGTTCCTTGTGCTGGCCATCCCTACGGCCAATCTCATGGGGCGTATCGGTTGCCGTCGTACCGTGATGGTGAGCCTTGTCATCACCATTGTGGGAACTTTCCTTCCCTTGTTGGCTTACGACAGCGTGGCTTGCCTCATCACCTTTGCCCTCATCGGTATCGGCAATACCATGTTGCAGGTATCGCTCAATCCGCTCATCTGTCATGTTGTGCCACAGGGCAGCCTGCGTGCCAGCAGTCTTACGGCCGGTCAGGTGGTCAAGGCCCTTTCGTCTTTGGCAGGCCCTGAGATTGTCATGATTGCTGTCACGATCTGGGATATGGAGCATTGGTTTTACTGTTTCCCCATCATGGGCGTAATCACGTTGTTGTCTGCCCTGTGGATGATGACCGTTCCGGAGGTGAAAGCCGACGAGCAATCGGCCGACAAGCTGTCGATGGGCAAGACTTTTGCCTTGCTGGCCAATTCGCGTATGTTGGTGCTTTTCATTGGTATCTTGGCCATTGTGGGTCTGGATGTCTCCACCAACTTCTTGAGTTCCAAACTGATGGCTTCGCGCTTCGACTGGCAGCCGGAGATGGCTAAGTTTGCGCCGCAGGTCTATTTCCTCTGCCGCACCGTGGGTGCGTTTATCGGCGTGGCGTTGCTCACCCGTATTAGCGAGGTGCTCTATTTCAGAGTCAATGGCGTGCTGTGTGTGTTGTCGTTGGTGGTGATGGCCTTTGCCGGGTCTGCCACACTCACGATGGTCTGCATCGGTGCGGTGGGATTCTTTGCCTCTACCGTTTTCTCCATCATTTATTCGGTGGCTTTCAGCTACTATCCCAAAGATACGGGGAGTGTCTCAGGCCTGTTGATTACAGCTGTGGCCGGTGGTGGTATCGTCACTCCGCTGCTGGGTTGGACCATTGACCATGCCGGTATGGTGGGTGGAATCTGCGTCATTCTGGCCTGTGCGCTCTATTTGTTGGGTTGCGCCTGCTGGATCAAGAAAGAGAGCCAAGCTTTGTCATAAAGATTGTTGGTTGCAAGGGGCAACAGGGCTTTGATTCATAATAAAAATTGTATGAGAGTTATGTTTAACGCTTTGCGGCTGAAAGTCGTGCTGTTAATGGTATGCATTCCATTATCACTATGTGCACGCAAGGATATGAGGATCACATCCCCTCATAAAAAGATATCAGTGGAAGTATCGGAATCAGCGCAGCATACATGGCAGTATGCGATAAACGGTGATGGCAGGCAGCTTGTTGCTCCTTCACAGTTGGGATATAAGGCCATGAATGGCTCTCTGCTTCCCGGTGAAGGATGGAAGGTACACGATGTGGCCAGTCGTCGGGTTCGCAGTGTATGGAAACCGATATGGGGAAAGCGTGCCATCGTTCCCGATGCGTACAATGAGTTGCGTGTCTGTTTGGGTAATGGAACCTGTCCCCCTTATCGTCTTGATATCGTCTTTCGTGCTTATGACGACGGCGTTGCTTTCCGTTATGAAATACCACATGAGGCAAAAGATTCTATTGCTTACGGTAGTGAGGAAACCCGATTGGCGTTTGCAGATGACTTCACCGCCTGGTTTTACAATGGGGAAAACCATAATATTGGCCCCAACAGATTGACCGAATGTGATGGCGAGTATCTTCCTGTCATGACGGTTCGTGCCGACGATCGTCATTATCTGGCGGTGCATGAGGCCTGTTTAGGAACCAATCATCCTTTCAGACTGTTTTCGAAGAAAGGCGAGACCTCATTCTCAATACCTAACCAATCAGGCGTGTTGAGACCTGGGTTCCAATCGGCTTGGCGTGTGGTTTTTTATGGAAATACCCCAGGAACCCTTACCGACTCGCATCTTTTGGAACTGCTGAATCCAGACCCATCACCTGCCATCGATTTCTCATGGGTCCAACCCGGCGTTGCTGTATGGGATTGGCGAATCAATGGGGCAGAGTGGGAAGGCTTCAGATACACGATGAGTTATCCTTCATGGGTGAGGATGGTGGATTTTGCCGCCGAACAAGGATTCAAGTATCTGGTACTTGATGCCAACTGGTACGGACCGGAATTTGAAAAAGACTCGGATCCGATGAAAGGTGGAGCTGCAGACAATGTGCAAAAGCTCATCCGATATGCCCGTGACAAGGGAGTAGGAATCTGGCTGTATCTCAACGATGTGGGTGGAAAACGCTATCCTATTGAGAAGACGCTGTCCCAATATGCCCAATGGGGAGCTGCAGGCGTGAAATATGGATTTATGCGGGGGAATATGCAGGAGAAAAACCGTTGGACACAGCATATTACGGCTTTGTGTGCCAAGAACCATCTGTTGGTAGACTTCCATGACAATCCCGTCCACCCCTATGGCCAGATGCGTACGTGGCCTAATGCCGTGACACGTGAATACTGCCATGCCCAGCTTGATGGACATCATGTGTTTCAGCCTAAGACATTTGTCACAACCGTTTTTGTGAACATGGTGGCAGGGCCGATTGATATGAATAATGGTATGTTTGATTTGCGGCAGGGGAATACCACTCGTGTGGATGAATCGCAACCTGTACCGTCAACCTTGGTGGCAGAGGCTGCCCGGACGCTGATTACATGGTCGGGTGTCACCATCTTGCCCGATATTCCAGAGTATTATCGGAAGTATCCCTCCTTGCTCTCATTCCTGTCTGCCCAGAGTGGCATGCCCTGGATAGAGAGCCGCACGCTGGCCGGAGAGATTGGCGAATACATCGTCATGATGCGTGAAACCCAAGATGCCTATCTGATAGGTGCTGCCACCAACGAGGAGAGCCGTACCATAGAGATACTCTTGGATTTCCTCCCAAAAGGAAACTTTCAGGCCTGTGTAGTGGAAGATGGGGAAAATGCACATTATCTGAATCATCGTGAATCGCTGCGTACAACCAAGGTGGAAGTCAATCGCAAAAGTCATCTGCAAGTACGTCTTGCATGCGGCGGTGGAGCCTGTATTACCATATCTAAACATTAATCTGCTGGCTACATTGTATGAAAGAGTCTTGTTTGATACGCTTTTTAGTTACCATTCTGGTTTTGTACTTACAGGTACAGACCCAGTATGGTGTGGCT
>JBJEAU010000111.1:6926-9188 GCA_051869355.1 Prevotella sp.
TTTAGTTACCATTCTGGTTTTGTACTTACAGGTACAGACCCAGTATGGTGTGGCTAAGGGTGTGGAACGTCAACCTTCTGCTATCGTGTTGCCGTCGCATCCTACCGCCGTCGTGCGGTTGGCTGGAGATGAAGTGCAGAAATATGTATATCTGCGTACTGGCAACCTGTTGCCGATACGCCAAGAAAGTGTGAAGAGCGCACAAACAGCGATATGGTTGGCTTGCGACACGGTGTCGATGGGCACCGAGTCGTTTCGGTTGAGCAGTGACGAGCGTGGGCTCCATATCACGGGCGGTTCGGAGATAGGACTGCTCTATGGCGTATACCAATATGCCGAGTTGTTGGGAGTGACATTCTCGCTGCATGGCGATGTAATCCCCGATTCCCCGTTTACAGGATCACTTATCCAATGTGGCAAAGGACTGTACGAACCGCTCTTTATTCATCGTGGATTGTTGCCTTTCCATGATTTCCCAGAGGGTCCCGATTTGTGGAATGAAGATATGTACAAGTCGTGTATCACGCAGATGGTGAAACTGAAGATGAATTTCTTTTCCCTGCATACGTACCCTTGTGTGGAGCCCAACGTATGGGTAGGCTTGCCTGAAGATGTTGATGCCGACGGCAATGTAACCTTTGCCTATCCCACCACGCTGGCCAATACGTCAAGGCCCGGCGATTGGGGCTACTCAGCGATGGATACTCGCGACTATTGTTGTGGAGCAGCATCGCTGTTTGCCGATTCCGTCTATGCCAGTCCTGTCATGCGCGACGTGGTTCCTCGTCCCCGCAACCAGCAAGAGATGGTGCACGTGTTTGACAAGACAGGTCAGTTGTTTGACAATGCCTTCAGTTTTGGACACCGTCTGGGCGTGAAATTCTGTGCAGGATTAGAAACTCCACTGTCTATACCGCGCGAGGTTTCGCAGCGGTTGCAGGAAAAAGGCATCAACCCACAATCCAAAGAGGCCAAGAGACATTTGTACCAAGGCATCTTCACCCGCCTGCAGCGTAGACATCCCTTAGACTACTTCTGGTTGTGGACACCCGAGGGCTGGACATGGGGAACCACCTCTAAGGAGTCGGTAGATGCAACGGTAGATGATGTAACCACCGCCCGCACGGTACTCTCAGAGATGGGCAATCCCTTTGGTTTCGGGTTGAGCGGGTGGATGCTGGGACCTGCCGACAACACGCGACTCTTCGATTCGTGTCTCCCCAAAGGTGATTTCCTGTCATCGCTGAGCCGATTGGTAGGGCAGGAGCGCATCGATCTTGGTTACCGTCAGTTGGCGAAACATCGTCCGCTCATGCCGCTGCTATGGTTGGAAGACGATCCGGCGCTCACCACGCCACAATTCTGGGTGGGCCGGTTGCGCAGCGACATTGCAGAGAGTTATGCGGTCGGATGTTCGGGCATCGTAGGAAACTTCTGGCGTACCCGTGCCATAGACCCCAATGTGCTGGCTGTGGCACAGGCATGCTGGGACCAGCAGGAGTGGAATCCCTATATGGGAAAACCGTTGGAGTATCAGCCGGCTCCCATCAATGATATCCGTATCGGCGGTACGGGCACCAACTATTACCGCCATATCAAGGGTACTGAAGACCAATACCTTTATAATACGCAGCGTTACGATCTGAAAGGATATAAGGTGAAAGTGCCCAACGGACGCTATAAAGTGACTTTCCAAATGAGTGAAACCCGTTACGATAAGGCAGGTGAACGAATATTTGGGCTGCGTGTTCAGGACAAGGCACAGATAGACAGTATCGATATTTATCGCCGAGTGGGGCGCGATACGGTGTATGCCGTGACCTCTGACTGGGTGGAAGTGAGCGACTACATGCTTCGGATAGATTTCTTGCCCATCGTAGGGCCTACTTGCATGTCGGCATTTGTGATAGAGGGACGGACGGCTGATGCCAACCAAGTGAAAGGTACCCCCTATAAGCGGAGCATCAATGTAGGAGGTGGACTGTACAAGGACTATGAAGCCGACTTGAGTGAGCGAGTGGGCAACAAACCGCCTATGCCGCGCGACTTGTCTGCTATGTCACTCTATCTATCGTATGCACGGAGTGCGTTTGGAGACGAGGTGGCCGAGCCTGTGGCACGCATTTTCTCGTCGGTTGACGGCACCGTGGGAAACGAGGGTTACAGCGGTTTCCGTATGCCACGCCCTGCAGGGTGGATTACAGGCCCCGGTGTGATACAGCCCAATGAGACTCCTTGGTCACAAGAGGCGGTACGTTACGC
>JBJEAU010000111.1:9288-33780 GCA_051869355.1 Prevotella sp.
CCTGATGGGGCATGTCTTGCAGACGGTTTCGTCTACAGGAGAGGTGGGTACCATCATCAATCTTGAATCGCAGACTCGCAAGACCTATGCGTTCCTTTCCAAATATGATGCAGAAATTGTCCGTTTGAGCGGCAAGCCACTGCCGGCATCGTGCACACTTTCAGCCTCTTACACCCAGTCGCCCCGACTGGTGGTACTCAATGGTCGCGAGATGTTGCAGGAGGGAGAACCCTATCGGTTGCAAGTAATCGTGTTGGGCAAACAGGCAGATGCGCAGGCTCCCGTACTCCGATACCGCACGATGGGCAAGGGACGTTACAAGATGTTGCCCATGCAGGCAGAGTGTGACAATATCTATAGTGTGACGGTGCCCGAAAACGGAGGAAAGACGATAGAGTATGACGTGGTCTTTGTCCAGGATGGGCACGAATATCATTACCCAGAAGCAGCTCCAGCCCATGGGGGTGTATGGGTGTGGTTGAAGAAGGATCAGTAAAACCTATTATAAAAGTAAAAAAAATGAAGAGAATAACATCGATTATCACATGCCTTGTGGCATGTATGCAGTTGGCCAGCGCACAGACCACCCCTCAGGCGCTGGCACGCATCATCCAGCGTGATACTTCGCTGGTTACCGTAGCCCGAATGGCCCGCCAAGTGCTGGGCGAGGGTTTTAATGCCGGTAGCGGCTACTCGCAGGTCTGGGCAAGAGACCTCAATACCTTTATAGAGACCGCCCTCGAGGTCAACCGTCCGGCTGATGTGCGAGGCGCCTTGCTGGTGTTTTTTGCCATGCAGCAGCCCAATGGCGAGTGTATAGACGGCTATGTGGTCAAGAAAGATTTTACTTGGGGAGACAATCATCCCTATTATAGCGCATTGGATGACATCCATGTGGGATTCAAGAACACCGTAGAGACTGATCAGGAGACTTCGCTCATACAGGCTGTGTGCAAGTATATCCGCAAGACGGGCGACCGCAGTCTGCTGCAGGAGACGGTGGGCGGCGTAACGGTGCTCGACCGCATGCAGCAGATGCTCGATTACCTGAAACGGGAGCGCTATAGCGAGCAATACGGTCTTATCTACGGTGCCATGACGGCCGATTGGGGCGACTGCCAGCCGCTCTGCGATGACGTGGTAGATATTCATCCGGACTCTCCGATGGCCATCGATGTGTACGACAATGCCATGCTCATGATAGCACTCGACGACCTGCAGACGGTGTGCACTGATGTAGAGCGTTGCCAGGCATGGAAGCAGTGGCACGACGATATTGCCAAGAATGTGCGCCGCCATCTCTGGGACAAGAAGCGTAAGAAGTTTATCCCCCATATCTATCTGGGCGAGTCGCCTATCCCCGCAGGCTTCGATGAGTTGGAAGTCTACTATCATGGTGGCACGGCCGTGGCCATTGAGGCAGGACTGCTCACGCCCCGCGAGATAGCCCAAGCCAATGCCAAGATGTTGGAAAACGTGGAAAAGTCGGGCATGCCGACCATTGGCCTTACCCTTTATCCCGTCTATCCTGAGGGATTCTTCCACGGAGGCATGGCCAAGCCCTATGTCTATCAGAATGGAGGCGACTGGACTTGGTTTGGCGGAAGGATGATTCAGCAGTTGGTGCGCTATGGATTCTATGAGGAAGCTTACAACGAGTTGCGTCCTATGCTCGACCGTGTCATACAGAATCATGGTTTCTACGAATGGTACGGAATGGGCAATGTGCCGAGTGGTTCGGGCAAGTTCAAGGGCTCGGCAGGTGTTTTGGCCACGGCCATCGAAATGTTGCAAGATTGGAGCAAAAACATATTGTACAATGAGAAAAAGTAATTACGACAAATTTCCTGCCACCGCCATCGATGGCGAGATTTGGCAGGGATGGCAAGACATTCGTGCCCGGCTGCAGCAGCATGTAGCCGACAATGTACAAGAGCGCTATGTCATAGCCGTAGAGTGTTATCAGGGTGTGATGGAAGAAGAACTGGCGACAGAGTTTGCCGCTCTCCCCGACACCACGTTTATCAATACGCAAGGACTGTTCCGCGATGAAGCAGAAATAGAGGCCATGACGCGCCCCTACGTCACCGACGACCGATTGTTCGGTTATCGTTCGCACTTTAGCTACAACGACTTCTTTAATGCCAAGGCCCTCGATGCTTTCCGTACCACCCTTGCACACGCCACCGGTTGTGTGCTGGTCTATGGACATGGTGCAGCTGTGGCAGTCCCGGATGCAGATCTGCTGGTCTATGCCGACATGCCACGCTGGGAAATCCAGCAGCGCTACCGTCGCCACGAGGTGAAGGCAATCGGTGTGGACAACAGTGGCGAGGAGGCTTCACGCCAGTACAAGCGTGGCTACTTCGTAGACTGGATTGTATGTGACAATCTGAAACGCCAGATCATTGACAAGGTACACTATTGGCTCGATACCACGCTGCAACAGCAGCCCAAGATGATTACAGGACAGACCCTGCGCACCGCCTTGGAGAAGACAGCAGGTGGACCTTTCCGTCTGGTTCCTTTCTTCGATCCTGCCCCTTGGGGTGGACAATGGATGAAAGAGGTTTGCGGCTTGGATTCCGAAGTGCCCAACTACGGATGGTGTTTCGATTGTGTGCCTGAGGAAAACAGCCTTTACATCTCTGTAAATGGTGTGCGCTTCGAGATACCTTCTCAAGACTTGGTTATCGCGCAGACGCGCCGCTTGTTGGGTCCGGCGGTAGAGGCACGCTTCGGTGTGGACTTCCCCATCCGTTTCGACTTCCTCGACACGATGGGTGGCGGCAACCTTAGCCTGCAGGTACACCCCACCACGCAGTATATTCGCGACACATTTGGCATGATTTACACTCAGGACGAGAGCTACTATCTGCTTGATGCCGAAGAGGGTGCTACTGTATTCCTTGGCCTCAAGCCGGGCGTGGATCCGCAGGAGATGGTGTCGGCATTGGAAGCTGCCCAAGAGCCTGGCGGCAACTTTGATGCCTTGCGCTTTGTCAACCAGTGGCCCGCCGCCAAGCACGACCACTTCCTCATCCCGGCAGGTACTATCCACTGCTCTGGAGCTGGTGCGATGGTGCTCGAAATCAGCGCTACGCCCAGCATCTTTACCTTTAAGTTGTGGGATTGGGGACGTCTGGGTCTCGATGGCCGGCCACGTCCCATCAATATCAAGCATGGTAGCCACGTGATACAGTGGGAGCGTGATACCGACTATGCCAAGGCGCGTCTGGTACATCAGGTGGAGCAGGTGGCAGAGGGCGACGGATGGCGTGAGGAGCGCACCGGACTGCATGAAAATGAGTTTATCGAGACCCGCCGTCACTGGTTTACCAAACCTGTTACCCATCATACCAATGGTGGTGTAAACGTGCTCAATGTAGTGGAGGGCGATGAACTTATAGTAGAAAGTCCCACCCATGCTTTCGAGCCGTTTGTGGTACATTATGCCGAAACATTCGTCGTGCCGGCGGCAGCCGAAACCTATACCATCCGTCCCTATGGAGCGTCAGAGGGTAAAGAGTGTGGCACCATCAAGGCTTATGTGAGATTTAGAGAATAGTATCTATAAAGGTAAAACGGTAAAAAAGTAAAAAGGTAAAAAGGTAAAACGGTAAAGAAGTAAAAGGGTATAAATAATATGGAGGAATTGAGAATTATAATAATAAGGAATATTGGTAAGGAGGTAGCCCTCTTAACCTTTTTTACCTCTTTACCTCTTTACTTTTTTACCTTTAAACGCCTTTTTACTTTTAAAATAATAGAATTATGAATAGCAACAATGATTTTCTCCCCATCGTGATGACACTCGATGCAGGTGGTACCAATTTCGTGTTCTCTGCCATGCAGGGAGTACGTGAGGTGTCCACCCCTTTCACGCTGCCGTCACATGCAGACAATCTGCAAGAATGTCTGCGCACCCTTGTTAGTGGATTTGAGCGTGTCCGCGAATCGTTGCCCGCACCGGCCGCTGCCATTAGTTTTGCTTTCCCTGGCCCAGCTGACTACCGTCAGGGTATCATCTGTGACCTCCCCAATTTTCCTGCATTCAGTGGCGCTACACCGCTCGGGCCTTACCTGCAAGAGTGGTTTGGCATCCCCGTCTATATTGCCAACGATGGTAATCTCTTCGCTTATGGTGAGGCGTGTGCTGGTCTGCTGCCCGAGGTTAACCGTCGTTTGGAAGAGACAGGCAGCCCCAAACGTTTCCACAATCTTCTGGGTTTTACCTTGGGTACTGGTTTCGGCTGTGGTGTAGTGACCGATGGCCGTCTGCTCACTGGCGACAATGATGTGGGTGGCGATGTATGGTGCCTTCCCGGCAAGCGTTATCCTGATATGCTCCTTGAGGAGAGCGTGAGCATACGTGCCGTGAAGCGCGTGTACAGCCGTCTTACAGGCGACACCACAGAGCTCACCCCCAAGGATATCTTCGATATTGCCGATGGTAATCGCTTAGGCGACGCTGAGGCTGCACGTCATGCCTTTGCTGAGATGGGAGAGATGGCAGGCTACGGCATTGCTACAGCTGTCACCCTCATTGATGGTCTGGTGGTTATCGGTGGCGGTATCTCCCGTAGCCACAAGTATTTCATGCCTGCCCTGTTGGGTGAGATGCGCCGTTGTCTGGGTACTTTTGCTGGCAGCAGCCATCCGAGGGTACAATCTGAGGTGTTTAATTTGGAGACCGATATGGATGACTTTGTACGCAATCGCGCACAGACCGTATCGCTTTCTGGGTCGGCTGGCACGGTCTACGATCCCCTCAAGCGTATCGGCGTAGGCATCACCCGTCAGGGTACCAGCCGCTCTATTTCTATCGGTGCTTACATGTGGGCCATCGACCAGATGGCACGCACAGGCAAAGCATGAACATGATTCACTTGTGCGATACCTTATTCGTTCTTATTTAAGACTTAGTATCATGCCACATAACCTACATTTCTCGCTGCGTCCATACCTATTGGCCGCAGCCCTCATGGCAGTCATGAGCGCTGTGGCTCAGACAGCCCTTATCGACTATGTTGAGCCCCGTGTGGGCACCGCCCATTGCCGATGGTTCCACTTTGCACCCGGAGCCATGCCCTTTGGTATGGCCAAGCCGGGACCGTCTACCAATGGCCATCTCGGCAACAAGTGGGGATGGGAAGCCACGGGTTACGACTACCGTGACACAACTATCGAAGGATTCCCCTGCCTGCATGAGTTTCAAGTGGGCGGCATCGTACTCATGCCCACCCGTGGTGAGCTCCGTACCGTGCCTGGCGACTCGCTGCACCCCACTGGTTACCGCAGCGCTTTCTGTCATGACAAGGAGGTGGTGAAGCCCGGCTACTATGCTGTAGATCTTGATACCTACGGCATACGCGCAGAGACCACTGCCACCATGCATACCGCCTATCTTCGTTTCACTTATCCAGAAGATAGTTCCAGCCGTATCCTCTTCGACATCGGCCACCGTCAGGGTGAGAGCGGCGCTGTGCTTGATGCCAGCGTCTGGCTGACTCCCGATGGGCGTATCGAGGGATGGGTAGTTACAGAACCAGAATACGTGAAAAAGTATCAGCCGGGAGCTGATATCCGCATGTATTTCTCGGCTACTGTCGACAAGCAGCCTCAGCGTTGGGGTACCTTTGTTGACGACCGTGTGCAGCCCGGACAGCGCCAAGTGCGCGGAACTGGTTCTGGCCTCTATATCGAGTTTGCCACCCGTCCTGGCGAGCAGGTCACCGCCTGTGTCGGACTATCCTATACATCAGTGGAGAACGCCCGTCTTAACCGGGAGGCCGAGGCCGCACGCCCCGATTTCGAGGCTGCGCGCGCTGCCGCCCACCAATCGTGGGAAGAGGCGTTGGGGCGCATCCGTGTAGAGACTCCATTGCACAGCGACAAGGTCAAGTTTTATACCGGCCTCTATCATGCCTTGCTTGGCCGCGGCGTGGCCAGCGATGTGTGCGGCACCTATCCCCGCCACGACGGAACGGTGGGGCAGATTCCTTTGGGAGCCGACGGAAAACCTCGCCACCAGTATTACAACACCGATGCCCTATGGGGAGCACAGTGGAACCTGAACCAGCTATGGATGCTCGCATGGCCGGAGCATGTGGCCGACTTTATCAGTAGTCAGCTGCTCATCTATCAGGACAGCGGATGGCTGGCCGATGGCGTGGCCTGCGGACGCTACGTGTCGGGTGTGGGCACCAATCAGGTGAGCCTGCTCATGGCTGCTGCCTACGCTTGCGGCATACGCGATTTTGATGTGCAGACTGCCTACGAGGCCTGCCTCAAGAATGAACTCGATGGCAACAACCGTCCTCTGGGAGCTGGCAAGAGTGATACGCGACAGTTTGTGGAGTATGGTTATGCTCCCTTTGTGGAGAGCGGAGAGGGACCAGACGAGACATTCATGTTCTCTACCTCGCACACGCTCGAATACTCGTTCAGTGCTTGGTCTGTGGCACAGTGGGCAAAGGCACTCGGTCGTAAGGACGATTACCGCCGTCTCATGCGCCTCGCTTCGGGATGGGAGCGCCTGTATGATCCCACCACAGGTTTCATCCGTCCCAAACTCGCAGACGGCCGCTTCCTCACCCCCTTCGATCCCATGGAGGTATGGCGCGGATTCCAAGAGGGCAACGCATGGCAGTACACTTTCTACGTGCCTCATCAGGCTGATAGGTTGGCCAAACTCGTAGGACGTGACCGTCTGTGTCAGCGGCTCGACAGCATCTTCACCGTCTCTGAAAAGCTTATCTTCAGTGGAGGTACTACAGTAGACGCCTTTGCTGGATTGCAGACGCTCTACAACCATGGCAACCAACCCTGCCTGCACATTTCGTGGCTCATGGCTGAGGCTGGACGTCCTGATCTCACCCAGCACTGGGTGCGTGCCATTTGCAACCAGTTTTATGGCACCGATGGTCTTCATGGCTATGGCTACGGACAAGACGAGGATCAGGGTCAGCTCGGCGCATGGTATGTCATCTCGTCCATCGGTCTTTTCGATGTGGCAGGACTTACTGGTAGCCGACCCTCTGTGGCATTAGGGCAGTCGCTGTTCTCCCGTGTTACTATCCAGCTCCATCCTCGCTATGCTAAAGGACGCACGCTCACTATTGAGCGGCAGCCGGGCAATAACACTGTGACTTCCTACACTATCGATGGGCGCAAGATTAACGGTCATCGCATCCCCTTTGCTCGTCTCATGCAGGGAGGAACCATCGTGGAAAAATAATTTTTTAATTCATAATTCACAATTCATAATTCACAATTGGCTTCGCCGAATTTCGTTGTGTCACCCTTTGAATTGTAAATTATGAATTATGAATTATGAATTGTGAATTAAAAAGGTAAAGAGGTAAAACGGAACTTCTCTGTACCATTTTACCTCTTTATCTTTTTACAAACTCTTTGAGACTTCTTCCCTCAAGTTTTGGAGGTACCTAGCAGAGTCGAACTGCTCTACACGGTTTTGCAGACCGTTACCTAACCGATCGGCCAAGGTACCCTGTTTTGCGTGATTGCGAGTGCAAAGGTAACGCAAATAATCGGTCTGTGCAAATTTTTAGTGCTGTTTTTTGCATTTTGTCCCACATTTCTCTTTCAGAGGGCATGTTCCGCATGGGTGACCGCCGCCTCGCAGGGTGTGGAGGAGGCGGCGAACGATGTATGCGGCACAGGCTGCGAGCACTGTGATGACGATAATAGTCTGCATGGTGCGGGCGGCAATTAGGCACCGAAGGTCTTGGCCAGTCCGCCCTCGCTGGTCTCCTTGTAGAGCGACGGCAGGTCGTGGCCGGTCTGCTTCATGGCCTGTACCACATGGTCGAAGCTCACGCGGTGGTGGCCGTCGGAGAAGGCTGCGTAGAGATTGGCATCGAGGGCACGGGTTGCGGCAAAGGCATTGCGCTCTATACACGGTATCTGTACCAGTCCGCAGACGGGGTCGCAGGTCATGCCGAGATGGTGCTCAAGTCCCATCTCTGCAGCATACTCTATCTGTGTGGGGCTGCCACCGAAGAGCTGGCATGCGGCGGCGCTGGCCATGGCGCAGGCTACGCCCACCTCACCCTGGCAGCCCACGTCGGCACCGGAGATGGAGGCATTGTGCTTCACCACATTGCCGATGAGTCCGGCTGTGGCAAGGGCATGGCGTATGCGCTGGTCACTGAAGTGATGGCCACGTGACAGGTGGTAGAGCACGGCGGGCACGATACCGCAGGCTCCGCAGGTGGGGGCGGTGACGATGGTTCCGCCAGAGGCGTTTTCCTCGCTCACGGCGAGTGCGTAGGCATAGACCAGTCCACGCGACTGGAGCGACTGCTTGTAGCCGGTGGCCTTGACATAGTACACGGGAGCCTTGCGGGCGAGGCCAAGGGGGCCGGGAAGTACGCCCTCGTGCTCTATGCCGCGCTCCACACTGGCTTGCATGGTCTCCCATACGGTTTGCAGGTAGGGCCACAGGGTGTCGCCCTCGCACTGGTCCACGTACTCCCAATAGCTACGGCCGGTGCGCTGGCACCATGCAAGGATGTCGGTGAGCGTGTGGAGGGGGTAGACCTCGGGACTGTCGAAGTGGTCGCCTGTGGCTTTTCCCTCTGAGAGGGCGCCTCCTCCGATGCTGTAGACGGTCCACTCGTTGGCATCATCGGCGCTGAACCGCATGCCATTGGGGTGGAAGGGCAGGAAAACCTCAGGTTGCCAGTGTATGGTGACAGGGGCATGGGCTTCGAGTACTTCGCGGATGGCAGTGTCGGTCATGTGGCCTTTGCCGGTGGCGGCGAGGCTTCCGTACAGGGTAACGTCGTAATGGCTGGCGTGGGGATAGCGTGTGGCATAAAGATGGGCCGCCTTTTGCGGTCCCATCGTGTGGCTCGATGAGGGCCCTTTGCCGATCTTGAATAGTTCTTTGAGAGATTTCACCTTAATACGTATTTAATTCAACTGTTTTTAAAGGAAAGGCATATCAAAGGTAAAAAGGCATATCAAAGGTAAAAAGGTAAAAAAGTAAAGAGGTAAAACGGTTTTGCTCTCTTCTCCTTTATTCCTAATTCTTTTATTCCTAATTCCTTTATATCTTGTTCCTTTTATATATTTCTCTTCATTTGTGGATGGGGTGGACGCACGAACGTGCGTCCCTACATATTGTTGATGTAATAGTCACCCATCGTTCGTTCCCCTCTTTACCTTTTTACCTCTTTACCTCTTTACCTTTTAAAAAAGTCTCCCTATCTGGTACACCATTGCCGAGACGAGCCATGCCAGGGTCGTGGTGTAGAGGGCTGCAGCGATAGCCCATCGCCATGTTCCGGTCTCCGCACGGATGGCGGCAAGGGTGGCGATGCAGGGGAAGTAGATGAGGATAAAGACCAGGAAACTGTAGGCGGCGAGGGGAGTGATACCGTCGGCTTGCATGCGGGCACGGAGCGTGGTAGGTTGGTCGCTGTTGTCGTCGGCAGCATAGAGCACACCTACGGTGGAGGCTACAATCTCCTTAGCACCCACCCCGGCTACGATGCTCATGTCGAGTTTCCAGTTGAAACCCTGTGCACGGAAGAGGGGCTCTATGGCCTTGCCGGCGCGTCCGATTAGGCTCTGCTCCTGTTGCTGGCTGGGCGAGAGCTCTTCGTGGTGGGGGAAGTACCCCAGTGCCCATACGGTGATGGAGGCTACAAGGATGATGCCTCCCATCTTACGCAGATATTCCTTACCCTTCTCCCATGTATGACGGGCAATAGCCTTGGCCGTGGGGAAGCGGTAGGGGGGAAGCTCCATTACAAACGGGGTGTCTTCTCCCTTGATGATGTAGCGCGATAGTATGCGGCTCACGAGGGCAGCTATAGCGATGCCGATGAGATAGAGCGAGAGCATGACAAGCGGCTGATGGCGCGGGGCAAAGAAGATGGCGGTGACCATGACGTAGATGGGCAGTCGTGCCGAACAACTCATGAAGGGGAGGATAAGCATGGTGATGAGGCGGCTACGCCGGCTCTCGATGGTACGGGTGGCCATGACGGCTGGCACATTGCATCCGAAACCCATGATGAGGGGGATGAACGATTTGCCGTGCAGTCCTATCTTGTGCATGAGCTTGTCCATGATAAAGGCGGCACGCGCCATGTAGCCGCTGTCTTCCATGAATGAGATGAAGAAGTAGAGGATGAGTATCTGTGGGAGGAAGACGATGACGGCACCCACACCCCCGATGACACCGTCGGTGACCATGTCTTTGAGGGGACCCGGCGGAAGATGGTTGCCGGCGAGTTCTCCAGTCCATGCTACCAGTTGTTCAATCCAGTCCATGGGGTACTGTCCCAGCAGGAAAGTGGCGGCAAACATGACTGCAAGCACCATGATGAAGATGGGAAATCCGGCATAGCGGTGGGTGATGATGCTGTCCAAAAGATGGGTGGTGCGGTAGGTGTCGGCGTTTTGTCCGGTGGTATAGCGCGCCTCTTGCAGCGCTCCGTTGATAAATCCGTACTTGGCATCCATGATGGCAGTCTCGCTGTCGTCGCCGGTTTCTTCTTTCACTCGTGCGGCAGCCTCGTCTCGGTGGCGCAGTATCTCGGCCGCATCGGGCAAGGTACGGATGTAGCGCTCGGTGTCGGCATCGCGCTCGAGCAGCTTAATCGCCAGATAGCGTGTGGAGTAGCGGTGCCTCAGGTTTTCGGCCTGTTTCAGGTGATCCTGTATCTCGTGTATGCCGTGCTCGATCTCGTGTCCGTGGTTGATGTGCAGGTGGCGGTAGTGCGGGTCATCGCCCTCGGTACCCTCGTACATGGTGATGACGGCGCGGAAGAGTTCGTCCACACCCCGGCCATTGGAAAAGACGGTGGGTACCATCGGCGCTCCGAAGAGTCGGCTCAGTGTGTCGCAGTCTATGTGGTCGCCCCGCTTCTCTGCCTCGTCATACATGTTGAGGGCGCAGACCATGCGGATATGCATGTCTATGAGCTGGGTGGTGAGATAGAGGTTGCGCTCCAGATTGCTGGTATCGATAATGTTGATAACCACGTCGGGTGTCTGGTCTATGAGTTGCCGTCGCACATAGAGTTCTTCGGGGGAGTAGGCAGAGAGCGAGTAAGTGCCGGGCAGGTCGGTGAGGCGCAGGGTGTAGCCCTCGAAGTGTGCCTCTCCCTCCTTGGCATCTACGGTCACGCCGCTATAGTTGCCCACGCGCTCATGAGCACCGGAGGCAAAGTTGAAGAGCGATGTCTTGCCACAGTTTGGGTTGCCTACCAGCGCCACGTTGATGACCTTGCGCCGGCGCAAGGCTGCATCTGCCAGTTGCTGGTCTGTGACGCGGCTGGTCTGTGATGTGGGCGCCATGTTGGTGGCGGGTGCGGGTGTGGCTGTGGGCATGGGCGCGTCTACCTCATCGGGTGTCATCACCTCTATATGGTCGGCCTCGCTGCGGCGCAGTGACACCTCATAGCCCAATATCTTGTATTTTACAGGGTCTTGCAGGGGAGCATTTTGGAGCACTTCCACCATCTTACCTTTGATGAAGCCCATCTCCACTATACGCTTACGGAAGCCTCCATGTCCGGCTACCTTGACGATTACCCCTTTTTCTCCTGTCTTCAGTTCAGATAGTTTCATTGCCTTACTCTATATAGCATGTTGCCCGTGGGGGCGTAATGCGGCCACGGTGCATGCTGCAAAGATACAATAAAAAAGTTGCAACGGCGTTGCAACTCTCTATAAAGTTTGAAAAATGTTCAAAAAAATACCCATATTGCGGTATGCTCACTCTTTCACCTCAAAATAGCTTTCCAGTTCGGCCTCGGCGCTTCCCTCATGGTTGGGGAGGTCGCGGATAATCTGCCCATGTTCGAGCAGGGCGATGCGGGTGGATATGTCTACGGTATGCTGCAGATTATGGCTACTGATGAGGATGGTGGCCTCGTGCTGCTGCGCATAGTCTGTAAGCAGGCGCTTGAGTACAATCTGGCTCGAAGGATCGAGGAAGTTGAACGGCTCGTCGAGTATCACTGTCTTGGGTGTATGCAGGAGGGCGGAGATGATGCCTATCTTCTGCTTGTTGCCTGCCGAGTAGTCGCGTATGAGCTTCTTCTGCCCCATGATTTCGCCCGCCATGAAGCGTTCAAAGTCTGCTAACCGCTCGGTGGTCTGCTCTTGGCTGAGGCCGGAAACCTTACCCACAAACTCGAAGTATTCCTCGGGTGTGAGGAAATCGATGAGGAACCCCTCGTCTATATAAGCACCCGTATCGTGTTTCCACTCCTCGCTGGCAGCAGGGTTGATGCCGTTGGCGGTAACCTCGCCACTATCGGCCTTGATGAGGTCGAGAATGAGCCTGAAGAGGGTGGTCTTGCCGGCACCGTTGTTGCCGACGAGGCCGAGCACATCCCCATCGTTGATGGTAAACGAGGGGATGTCCACGGCTATCTTGTCGCCGAAACGCTTCGTGAGATCTTTTACCGTAATCATGACCTGTGGCTATCGAAGGTTGCGTCCATGACAGTTCTTGAACTTCTTGCCCGAGCCACAGGGACACGGGTCGTTGGGGCGCGGCATCTGCTTGGCCACATAGGGCGTGCGGTTGGGCTGCTGTGCGGTCTCGCGTGTATCGCGCTGTGCGGCAGCCCTCTGCTCCTGGTTGTCGAGGTCGGCCTTCTGCTCGTTGTAGCGCTGGCTCCTTGCCTCGGGGGCAGCCTCTTTTACCTCCTGCTGTTGGATGTCGGGTATCTGTCCGCGCATGAGGATAGAGGTGGTGCGGTTGTTCATGTCGTCAATCATGCTGTCCCAGAGTTTGGCGCTCTCCAGTTTGAAGATAAGCAGCGGGTCTTTTTGCTCGTAAGAGGCATTCTGCACGCTATGGCGCAATTCATCGAGCTGGCGCAGGTTCTCCTTCCAGTTGTCGTCGATGATATGGAGCAGGATAGACTTCTCAAACTGCTTCACCACATCCTTGGCCTCGGTCTCGTAAGCCGCCTTGAGGTTACAGGGGATGTTGTAGATCTGACGTCCGTCGGTGATGGGCACCATGATGCGCTCGAAGCGGTCTCCCTGGGTCTCGTACACCTCTTTCACTACAGGGTAGGCCACGCTCTGTATGCGGTCGGTCTTGCGCTTAAAGGCTGCCATCGCCTCTTGGAAGGCGCGCTCTGCCAATTCGCTACGGTTGCCGTTGAGCAACTCTTCCTCGGTGAAGGGGCACTCCATAGCCATGACCTTGAGGAATTCCTCCTTGCAGCCCACGTAGTCGTTGCGCTCGATGATGCTCAGACAGCGGTCCCAGATGGTGTTGGCGATATCCATGCCGATACGCTCTCCCATGAGGGCGTGGCGGCGCTTCTCGTAGATCACGGTACGCTGCTTGTTCATCACGTCGTCGTACTCGAGCAGGTGCTTACGGATACCGAAGTTGTTTTCCTCCACCTTCTTCTGTGCGCGCTCGATACTCTTCGAGATCATCGGAGCCTCGATACGCTCACCGTCTTCAAATCCGAGACGGTCCATCACCTTGGCAATGCGCTCCGAGGCGAAGAGGCGCATGAGCTTGTCTTCCAGCGATACGTAGAATACAGATGAGCCCGGGTCTCCCTGACGGCCTGCACGACCACGGAGCTGGCGGTCCACACGGCGGCTCTCATGGCGCTCGGTGCCGATGATGGCCAGTCCGCCGGCAGCCTTCACCTCTGCCGAGAGTTTGATGTCTGTACCACGGCCGGCCATGTTGGTGGCGATGGTCACAGCACCCAGCAGGCGCTGCTCCTCGTGTATGTCTGCGGTGGCTTCCTTATTGGCATGCTTGGGCGATTCCTCTGCCTTGCGTATGGCTTCGTCTCTGTAGCGTGAGGCCGTAGCCTTGTCGGCGAAGGTCTTGCCGTCTCCTGCCACCCATACAGTGCCCGGAGTGCTCTGTCCGGCGAGTGCTACAATCTGAGCCTCCTTCTGGTGCAACTTGGCATTGAGCACCTGATGGGGAATCTTGCGCATGTTGAGCATCTTGCTCAGCAACTCAGAGATTTCCACCGATGTCGTACCTACCAGACAGGGACGGCCGGCGTTGCGCATCTCCTCTATCTCGTCGATTACGGCGCGATACTTCTCGCGGTTGGTCTTGTACACACGGTCGTCCATATCGTTACGGGCGATGGGCTTGTTGGTAGGAATCTCCACCACATCCAGCTTGTAGATGTCCCAGAACTCGCCTGCCTCGGTAGAGGCGGTACCCGTCATACCGGCCAACTTGTGGTACATGCGGAAATAGTTTTGCAGCGTGATGGTGGCAAAAGTCTGTGTGGCAGCCTCCACACGCACATGCTCCTTGGCTTCGATGGCCTGGTGCAGACCGTCACTCCAGCGGCGGCCCTCCATGATACGGCCCGTCTGCTCGTCCACAATCTTCACCTCGCCGTCCATGACCACATACTCATCGTCCTTATTGAACATGGTGTATGCCTTGAGCAACTGCTGCAGGGTATGTACGCGCTCGCTCTGCACGCCATAGTGTGCCAGCAGGTCGTCTTTCTTGTCCACGCGCTCCTGGTCGGTGAGTCCGGTCTCGCTCTCAAGGGCAGACAGCTCCGAAGCGATGTCGGGCAACACAAAGAGGGTATCGTCTTTCACCTGCTTGGCCAGCCATGCGCCACCCTTGTCGGTAAGGTCGGCGCTGTTGAGCTTCTCGTCCACTACAAAGTAGAGCGGAGCCACGGCCTCGGGCATGCGGCGGTTGTTGTTTTCCATATAGATTTCCTCGGTCTTCTGCAAGCCCGACTTGATGCCTTCTTCCGAGAGGAATTTGATGAGCGCCTTGTTCTTCGGCAGGGCCTTGTACGAACGGAAGAGCGAGAGGAAACCCTCGTCATTCAGTTTCTGGGCTTCCTTCGGGTTGGTCTCCTTCTGTGCTGCCGTAATCTTTTGGCGTGCCTCGGCCAGCAGTTCGGTGGCCTGCTTGCGCTGTACCTCATACAGGCGCTCAATCAGCGGCTGGTACTCCTCAAACATCTGGTCTTCGCCCTTGGGGATAGGACCAGAGATGATGAGCGGGGTACGTGCATCGTCGATGAGCACGGAGTCGACCTCGTCCACGATGGCAAAGTTGTGTTTGCGCTGCACCAAGTCGGCAGGCGAGATGGCCATGTTGTCACGAAGATAGTCGAAACCGAACTCGTTGTTGGTTCCAAAGGTGATATCGGCCTGATACGCCCTGCGGCGCTCCTCAGAGTTGGGGCGATGCTTGTCGATACAGTCTACACTCAGACCGTTGAACATATAGAGTGGCCCCATCCACTCCGAGTCACGCTTGGCGAGGTAGTCGTTAACCGTCACCATGTGTACACCGTTGCCTGTCAATGCGTTGAGGAATACGGGCAGGGTGGCCACCAGGGTCTTACCCTCACCCGTGGCCATCTCGGCAATCTTGCCTTGGTGCAGGGCGATACCGCCAAAGAGCTGGACATCGTAGTGTACCATATCCCATTTCACCTTGTTGCCGCCGGCAGTCCACTCGTTGTGGTAGATGGCCTTGTCGCCGTCGATGGTGATGAAGTCGTTGGCGGGGTTGGCGGCCAGCTCGCGGTCAAAATCGTTGGCCGTCACCACGGTCTCCTCATTTTCAGAGAAGCGTCGGGCGGTGTCCTTGATGATGCTGAAAGCCACGGGCATCACATCGTTGAGTGCCTTCTCGTACTTGTCGAGGGCCACCTTTTCGATGTCGTCGATCTCGTTGAATATCTTCTCACGCTCGTCGATGGGCGTGTCCTCGATGGTGGCGCGCAGTTGGGCTATCTTCTCGCGCTCCTCCTTGGCCGAGTCCTGCACGTAGGCCTGTATCTCCTTGGTCTTGGCGCGCAGTTCGTCGTTGCTTAGCGCCTTGATAGAGGGGTAGACACTCTTCACCGTCTCTACAAGGGGCTGTATCAGTTTCATGTCACGGGTGGATTTGTCACCAAACAATGACTTGAGAAATTTGTTGAAATTCATTGTATATATTATTTTTATTATTTTCGTTATGGATATTTGGGGGCAAAGTTACGAATATTTTTTCAAACGGTTGTATATTTCCGTTTGAATTTGTGGGGACGGAGTGGAAAGGATAATCTCTGTATTTTCCAAATGCCGCATTTAGCTCACCTAAATGCCGTCTTTAGACCGCTAAATGCGGCATTTGGCATTCGCAATCAGAACAGAGGCTCCGCCTTGCAAGCGTTCGGGGCCCTGATACGGATAGATTTGGCGATGGTGGGTGCAATGCGGTCCACCACCACGGGGGTGTGGATGCGCTCGGCCTTGGTGCCTGCGCCGTAGAAGATGATAGGGAAGGGCACAAACGAAGCCCTGCTGGTATATTTCTCTTGATTGTCCTCGTTGTACAGTTGCCATCCGGGGGCCACCTCTACAATGATGTCGCCACTGATGGCCGGATGGTGGCCGAGTCTTATCTTCTGTATGTCATTATTGCCCGTAAGCAGGCGGTCGCTGGTGTACACATCGCGTACACCAGAGTTTTGGATGAGAAATTCCTGACAGCGTCCCAAAACCTCGCTCAGGCTCACGCGCTTCTGTTCAAACAACTTGTGGTTCAAGTATATCTCGTTATGGAAGCAGGTCTCCACATATTTCCCTTGTCCGTAGATGGCCCCGAGAAACATGTTGAGCAGATTGGCGGTTCGGTTGATGTAGAACGTACCTGTAGGGATATTGTACTTCGAGTAGTCCACTATCTCCTCGTCGGTATAGCCCGTGCTTGTCACCATAAACAGCACGTTGTCCTTGCCCACCTTGCGCTCTATTCCGCCAATCAGGTCGGCTATCAGCTTGTCCAACTTCCTGTAGACACTCTCCATGTCTGTCTGCCAGTTTGTCGCATTCCTCCCCTTGGCAGAGAGTGTGACGGCCAATAGGTCGGTCACCTCATCCCTGCCCATCGCGTTTTCTGTGATACAGTTTTGGGCAGCCTGTGCGATGGCAAGGTTCTTGGAGGCCTCGTCGGTGGTGCGCTGGGAATAGACGCTGTTGTAGGCGTCTAACCATTTGCGTGCCTTGCCGGTATAGTAGCGAGAAGTGGTGAGCACACCCTGCTTGTCGTCTATCCATACGGCTCCGTCGGCGGCATGTCCGGCAGCCAGTACGGCAGCATCTCGGCTGGGCGCCAGAGCATAGACGATGGCTGCGCCGTTGGTAGCCACTTTGAGTTCGTCGCCGATGGTGGAGGTGGAGAGCTGGGCGGGGGATGAGCCAGTCTTGGCATCGTCCACACAGTAGACGGGCCTCAATGTGTTGCGGTCGAGCCACTGTGTGCCCACTATATTATTATAATAAGGTGTAGTGCCCGTGTATATCGAGGCTATGGCCGATGCACGGTCGATGGGAGTGAACGAGTAGCTGGCACCCTCGTAGATTCGCCCGCCCTCAAGCAGCTTCTTGAACCCGTCGGGGCCGTAAAGCGGGGCAAAAGCCTCGATGTAGTCGGTACGCAATTGGTCTATCGTGATGTTGACCACCAGCTTGGGGGCAGGCTGTAGCGTTTGGGCAGTGCCCGTCGTAGAGAGTGCGATCAGTATCGCGGTAACGTATCTGTTCATGAGTTTACTTTATTCTGTACTTGCACCACATTCGCAGTGCCAAGATTCTTATAAGCAAAGATAGTGCCACAATATAGATGGCAGTGTCGTAATGTTGCCAGTAGCCCAAAATCATCGTGAGCGTAATAAGACCTGCCATGACGGAGAGATAACTATGAAATTGGCGCTTGCGTAGCTGTTTTGTCACCGGATAGACAAAGACGAGGGTGAGCGGGCAGAGCAAGAGAATCTGGAAATTGAGGCTCACCGTGGGATGTTGCGAGAAGACCATCGCCAGCAAGATGAGTCCGGCAGCGCCGTCGGCTGTGAGCAGGAGCGCATCCACGCCCCAATACAGCTTGTGGGTATAACTTTCGAGCAGGATGACACCTACCACAAAGGCAAACAACATCCATGCGCAATAGACGGGCGAGTAGGGGAATGACGGGGTGCTGATGACCGTAGCAGGACTGTAAAGCATCTCGTTGCTCGATACCAACGGGCGCTTGTGGCCACGGCTGTCGATGATGGTGGCATGGTCAAAATCGTGGCTGAGCGTATCGGGCAAAAACTGTCTCTCAGACCTGTTGGTAGGCCGGTCGGCCTTGACACCCAGCAGCAGGTCGTTGCCCAAGCGGCTCCAGCGGGCAAAGTTGTTCCATTGGTGTATCATGCTGCGGAACGAGGCGTGGCTTTCGTCTTCGCCTTCGTATCGTATGCGGCCTTCAATATGGCTTACAATCATGTCGCGAGCCCTCGTGGTGCAGTTGTCGTAAAAATAATTGTATCGGTAAACCCTGTTCTCGGGTCGGTAATTCTCGTCGATGGCTTGGCAGATGGCCCATTTCTCCTCGTTGGTCAGGTTGAGAGTCTGCTCTCTTACCCATCTTCCCTCGCGCTTGTAAGCCTCTAAGAAGTAATCAAAAGGGGCAATGCCCATCTCGTAATCGGTGAGGCCGAATACGAAACGTAGGATAAAGAACTGTTGGTTAAACGAAAACATGCCGTAGTTGATGGCAATGTCTTGCCCACGGGCTTTGTCATGAAGGCGGATGGCGGTGTGGCCGTAGAGAGAGTACACTTCCTGTCCCGGGCCGCAGGTGATGAGGCTAATCGCTACGGAGTCCATGGCCGGGATGGCCGTTTGGGGCTTGTTTTGAGCTGTGACAGAGCCTGTTAAAGACAGTGAAATGGCCAAAATGCAGGCTCTAAAAATAATGTTTAAATGTTTCACGATGCAAAAATAGCTTATATTTTACAGATTTCGTTCTCTTGTTTCGATTTTTTTCAATAATTTTGCAACCTGTATAAGTGTATTTAGGATGAAAAGAACTTTATTTTTAATCGCGATATTGGCAATGGCGGTGACCGATTTGGCCGCACAGAGCGGTACCAACTCGCCCTATAGCCAGTTTGGACTGGGTGTCTTGGCCGACCAGACAAGCGGTTTCAACCGTGGCATGAACGGCTTGGGACTCGGTTTCCGTGAGCACAATCAGGTGAATTATCTCAATCCGGCTTCTTATTCTTCTTTGGATTCGCTGACGTTTATCTTCGACGCAGGTGTGTCGGGGCAGATAACCAACTTTGAGGAGCATGGCCAGAAGAAAAATGCTAACAATGCGGACTTGGAATATGTAGTGGCCGGCTTCAGGGCTTTCCGACATCTCGGTATGAGTTTTGGTATCATTCCCTTTACCACCATCGGTTACAACTATTCCATTTCTACTTTTGTGGGAAATGCGCTCACCACCACTGCCACCAATACCTATTCAGGTAATGGCGGTGTGCACCAGGTATTCTATGGTGTGGGATGGGAGCCGCTTCGTGGGCTGTCTATCGGAGCTAACATTTCTTACCTGTGGGGCGATTACCAGCGTTCGTTGGTCAATTCGTATAGCGATTCGTATGCCAATACCCTTTCTAAGTATTATACGGGCAATGTGCGTAGTTACAAACTGGATGTCGGCGTGCAATATACAGCAAAGCTCAGCAAGAAAAACTCGCTCACGCTGGGTGCAACCTATAGTCCCGGTCATAAGATTGGGTGCGACCCCGAGTGTCAGGTAATTTCCACAAACACAGAGGAAGGCGTATCGGATACCACCAAGTTTGTGTTGGCCGATGCATTGTCCATCCCCGATATGTATGCAGTGGGTTTGACATTCAACCATAATAACCAATGGAAGGTGGGTGTCGACTACTCGCTCCAGAAGTGGGCCAGTGTGCAGTTCCCAGTATTTAGTATGATCAACGAGGTGCCGCAATATAAGTTACAGGATGTGCTGAAAGACCGTCATAAGATTACCGTCGGCGGCGAGTATTGCCGTGACGAGAATGGTCGTTCGTTCTTGAAGCGTATGCGTTACCGCGCCGGTTTCTCTTACGCTACTCCCTATGTCACGGTCAATGGTACAGACGGTCCTAAGGAGATCAGTGCCAGTTTCGGTTTTGGCGTTCCTATTGTCAACTCTTACAACAACCGTTCCATCCTCAACATCAGCGGCCAGTGGGTGCGCTCTTCGGCACCCGGACTTATCAAGGAGAATATTTTCCGCATCAACATTGGACTGACATTCAATGAGCGGTGGTTTGCCAAGTGGAAGGTAGACTGATGTAATCAATTATAATAGGTACATTGAAGCGCACAATCCTTTTTATCGCCATATCTTCTCTGCTCCTGACAGCCTGTCAGGAGCAGAAAGAGCATACGGCTCCAGCCATCAATCCGCGTGATTCGGTGGCGATGATGATATCCTATGGCGTCAACACATTGATTTCCGATTCTGGTGTCATCAAGTATAGGATTGTCACTGAGCGCTGGGAAATCAACCAAAACCGTAAACCTACCCGATGGATATTTGACAAAGGACTGTTCCTGGAGCAGTTTGACCAGAAATTTCATCTCCAATCGTACATTCAGAGCGACACCGCTTATTATTATGACGAAAACCGCATCTGGGAACTACGAGGTAGGGTAAGAATCCTGACCAAGGATGGACTGCGTTATCGCAGCGAGCAACTTTTCTGGGATGAAAACAAGCATGAACTCTATTCCCACGTCTATTCCACACTTATCACTCCGGAGCGTGAGCTGCAGGGCAGCTACTTCCGTAGTGACGAACAGATGACCAAATATTATGTTTCAAACAGTAAGGGATCGTTTGAGAAAGGCGATTTCACGGGTGATAACGACACGCTGCGCACCGCTCCCGACACGGTGAAGGTGCAGATGAGGCCGCAACCGTTGCCTCAGCGTCGTAACAATACATCCATACCTCTTATGCATTGACATGGACGAATCGATAGATATATCTCTCATTATCGGCATCTTGACGATGATGGTTTTTTCTGCCTTTTTCTCGGGCATGGAGATAGCTTTTGTCTCCAGCAACCGTATGCGGGCGGAGATGGACAAGGAAAAAAACCTGTTTACACAGCGTTTGCTCACCGAGTTTTACAGCCATCCCAATGGCTTTGTCAGCACCATGCTTGTGGGCAACAATATTGTACTTGTGGTCTATGGTATCCTTTTCGCCAAGTTGTTTGACAACACGTTGTTTGCCGGCCTTGACCCTGGGGTAGCGGTGTTGGCAGATACGGTCTTGTCTACCATCGTGGTACTTTTTACCGGTGAGTTTCTCCCGAAGATGTTTTTCAAGAGCAATGCCAACAAGTTGCTGACCATCTTCTCTCCCATTGCCTATTTTTTCTATGTCATATTGTGGCCCATCAGCAAGTTTGCCACATTCCTCTCCAAGTGTCTGCTGCGCATTGTGGGCATCCGCATGCAGAAGGAGGATGACGATGATGGCTTCTCTAAGGTGGATCTGGACTATTTGGTTCATTCCAGTATTGACAATGCCAAGAGCGAGGATGAGATAGAGGACGAGGTAAAGATTTTCCAGAATGCCTTGGATTTCTCCGATTTGAGGGTCCGCGACTGTATGATTCCCCGCACGGAGATCAATGCGGTGAGCGAAGACAGCAGCGTGGAGGAACTGCAGCAGATGTTTATCGAGAGTGGCCACTCCAAGATATTGGTCTATCAGGGCGATGTGGATCACATCGTGGGCTACATCCATTCGTCGGAGATGTTCCGCAATGCAGCTGCGTGGAAAGAGCATATCCGTACTATGCCCTTTGTGCCTGAGACCATGGCGGCACATAAGTTGATGAAGATTTTTATGCAGCAGAAAAAGTCGCTGGGGGTCGTTGTCGACGAGTTTGGCGGTACCAGTGGCATCGTTTCGTTGGAGGATATTGTGGAAGAGATCTTCGGCGACATTGAGGACGAGCACGACAATTCCCATTATACAGCGCAAAAACTGGAGACAGGTGAGTATTTGCTCTCGGCCCGGTTGGAGATAGACAAAGTAAACGAACTATTTGACTTGGATTTGCCCGAAAGTGATGACTATATGACAGTGAGTGGGTTGATTCTGCATTATTATGAGAGTTTCCCCAAGCTCAACGAGATTGTCCATATAGGCCGTTTTGAGTTTAAGATAGTCAAGAATACGATGACGAAAATAATCTTGGTGAAGCTAAAAGTGAATGAGTGACATCAATTTTCCAACGAAAAATTCCGTTGTTTGATATCTTTTTCGTATTTTTGTACGGTTTTTCGGAAAATATTAAAAATAAATAAAATAATAAGTAGTAATGGCAGTATTAGGAAAGATTAGAAGCAGGGGCATCATCCTGATTACCATCATTGGTGTCGGCCTGTTTTCGTTCATTGCCGAAGAGGCATTCCGTTCTTGTGAATCTACTAAGAACGATCAACGCCAGCAGATTGGCGAAGTATTAGGAGAGAAGATTAATGTGCAGGACTTCCAGAAACTCGTAGACGAGTATTCTGAAGTAATCAAAATGCAGCAGGGTGCTGAGAATCTGCATGAGGAGCAGCTCAATCAGGTCAAGGACATGGTGTGGAACACCTATGTACAGACCAAGATTGTAGAGGCTGAGGCCGCCAAGTTGGGTCTCACGGTAACAGATGCCGAGTTGCAGAACATTCTGAAACAGGGAACCAACCCCATGCTGATGCAGACCCCGTTTGTCAACCAGCAGACCGGCCGTTTCGATGCCAACCAGCTGCAGAAGTTCTTGGCTGAGTACAAGACTCAGAAGGGTGTTAACCCGCAGGTGGCACAGCAGTACGAGGTGCTTTATCGCTACTGGCGCTTCATTGAGAAGACGCTGCGTCAGCAGACATTGGCTCAGAAGTACCAGAGCTTGCTGGCACACTGTTTCCTCTCTAACCCCATCGAGGCCAAGGCCGCTTACAAGGAGGAGAACGAGGAAGCCAGCATACAGTTGGCTGTATTCCCATATTCCAGCATCGAAGACAGCAAGGTTCAAATAAGCGATGCCGACCTCAAGGCCAAATACAACGAAATCAAATCTCGTTTCGAGCAGTTTGTAGAGAGCCGCGATGTCAAGTATGTTGACATTCAGGTGGATCCTTCTGCTGCCGACCGCGCTGCTTTGCAGAAGCAGTTTGCTGCTTATGCCAAGGATCTCGCTGAAGCAGCTGATCCCGCCGAGGCAGTACGCAAGACTTCTTCGCTGATTCCTTATCTTGGCTTGCCCGTAACCAAGATGGCTTATCCGATGGATATCGCCAGCCGTCTCGACTCTATGTCAGTAGGTCAGGTGATGGGTCCTGTAGAGAACAAGCAGGATAATACCCTCAATGTCATCAAACTCGTGTCCAAGCAGCAGTTGCCTGACTCTGTAGAGTATCGTCAGATTCAGATTGCAGCCGCTACTCCCGAGGAAGCTCACAAGACCGCAGACTCTGTGTACACAGCGCTCAAGGGTGGTGCTGATTTCGAGGCTTTGGCCAAGAAGTATGGTCAGACTGGCGAGAAGGTTTGGTTGACCAGCGCCCAGTATCAGTCGGCTCCTTCTATGGACAATGATTCTAAGGAGTTTATCAACAACTTGAACACGATGGCTGTCAACGAGACCAAGAACTTGGCCTTGGGTCAGGGCAATGTCATCCTGCAGGTAGTAGACCGCAAGGCGATGGTTACCAAGTATGTGGCTGCTGTTGTAAAGAAGAATATCGAGTTCTCTAAAGATACTTACAGCGCTGCTTACAACAAGTTCAGTTCGTTTGTAAGTGCCAACCAGAGCGAGGAGGCTATCGTGAAGAATGCTACCAAGAGTGGCTATCAGGTACGCGAGGCCAACGATATCACCACGGCACAGCACTATCTGGCTGGTATTCACAGCACCCGCGATGCCCTCAAGTGGCTCTTCTCTGCCAAGGAGGGTGAGGTTTCTCCCATGTATGAGTGTGGTGACAACAACCATCTGTTGGTAGTGGTGCTCGACAAGATTCATCCTGCTGGCTATCGTACATTGGCCGATGCTCAGGTACGCGATATGGTCAAGGCTGAGGTGCTGAAAGAGAAGAAGGCTGCCCAACTGATGGAAAAGGCTAAGGCTGTGAAGTCTGTGAAGGATGCACAGGCCAAGGGTGCCAAGACCACTACGGTAGAGCAGGTAACATTTGCAGCTCCTGTATTCGTAGCTGCTGCCGGTGCCAGCGAGCCTGCGTTGAGCGGTGCTGTGGCTTCCACTGCCAAGGGTGCTTTCTCTAAGAATCCTGTAAAGGGTAATGCTGGTGTGTATGTCTTCAGCGTTTCGTCAAAGGCCAATCGTCCCGGCAAGTTTGATGCCAAGGCACAGGAGGCTAAGCTCCGTCAGCGCGTGATGCAGTATGCGGGTAGCTTCATGAACGACCTCTATGTCAACGCCGAGGTTAAGGACAACAGATATCTGTTCTTCTAATTCATAAGTAAAGTATGGTTCCCCATTTTCCCTAATGGTTGGGAACCCACATAAGATAAAGGTTGCGCTGTCTGTGGATAGTGCAACCTTTTTGTTTGACCAGCATGTGTATCATCTAACGGGTGTAAGTCCCTAACGAGCC
>JBJEAU010000112.1:0-11166 GCA_051869355.1 Prevotella sp.
TGCCCGACGAGGCTACCCTCATGGCAAGCCTAAAGGAGTTTGCCGAGAAAATGACGGCCAAACGCGAGGCCGATGTGGCCAACGAGTACTATTGCGGCCCTGTGCTGTACGAGGACGAGGCGGTAGCTTCCACCTTTGCAGGCAGCGTGGTAAGCCCCATTCTCACCGCATCGCGCACCATAGAGGAGGGCAGCGGCAAAAACAGCATGATGCTTGGCAAACGTATCGTAGACTCCCGACTCTGCATCGCACAACTTGGCAGCAACCATCGTTATAATGGCACGCCACTCATAGGCTGCTACGAGACCGATGCCGACGGTCGTCATCCTGAAAAAATCGAACTGGTTTCCGATGGCATCCTGCGCCACATCCTATGTGGCCGTCACCCTGCTATGGGCTGCGAGACATCCACTGGCAACGAGCGGTTTCTCGACCGCATAAGCCAAGGGCTGTTCACCCATGCTGCCGCCGGTGCCATCAGGGTGTACGCTTCCAAGACCCAAAGACTGTCTGGCATGCGTAAAGCGCTTGCCCGGGAGGCTCGGAAGGCCGGACTGGACTATGCTTATATCGTCAAGGCCACAGATGGCGGCAAGCCTGCTCTTTATCGATACGACTGCCCGACAGGGAAAGAAACCCCTGTGCGCGCCAAAGAGGTGCCGCTGGCCGTCAAGACCGAACTGATGCACCTCACCGCCATATCGGGAGAAGAGACCGTGACGCATCTGATGATGAATGACAACCGACTGTCTATGGTCTGCCCCAAATCGATCATTGTCGAAAGTATAGAGTTCCATTTCGAGCCACCTGTACCTTCGTCACCCTTTGCCGTCAGCCTGCCAGCCAAGGCCGACTGACCCTCGGCCCTGCCCTCCCTGCCCAAGCGTCGATGGCAGAGGGAAAAGCCAAACGCCACCTTTACAGTGTCTAAATGCCATGATTAGCGCCGTAAAGGTGGCATTTAGCTTTCTTATCTTTCTTATCTTACTCGTCTTCCATCGTGGCTATTGGCACCTGGATGATGGAGAGCCACTTCTCGGGGTCTTCCTGATTCCATGCGCCGTCCACATACACGGTGCGGGGATGGTCGATGATGCGGTAGTTGTGCTCATCGATATAGCTGAACACCTCTACAAACGAGTCGTAGAATCGCTCGTACGGACCATAGTGTTTCATACAGAGTGCGGTGGGCACCTCGGGGAGCTGCTTGAACTGGATGAGGGCCGAGTCGGTGCCCATCTCCTCCACCTGCTCGCAGTACTCGATGTCGATATCGGTGGGCGTGTATTCCTTGCCGTGCTCGATGGTGAAACAATAACCGGGAGGAGGACACTTGCAGCCGAGCCGCTGCATCTCTGGTCCGATGACATTGACACACAGCGGTCCCAAGTCGCTGTAAGTAGGGATGATACGACGGTGTGAAGCCACGATGATGGCTGGGAGTGATTGGATAGAAATCTTCTTCATTGCTTTGATGTTTTTGCGGGCGTTCACCATGTCGATGAGCTGACGGCGGCGGGCCATGAGCAACTGCAACTGACGCTCACATTCGCGGATCTTCGCTGTCAACTGGCTCACGCTGGGCGTGTAATTGCCATCGGCAAAGAGGCTCCTGATCTCGTCGAGTGCAAAACCCATATCCTTCAGGTAGCGGATGGTGTTGAGCCGCTGCATCTGTTCGAGCCGGTAATAGCGGTACCCTGTCCACTCGTCTACCTCGGCCGGCACGAGCAAACCCATCTGCTCGTAATGCCGCAGGGTTTTGACCGTCACCTGCATCATCTTGGAGAATGCCCCGATTTTTAACTTTACTTCATTTCTCATTGTCGCGCGACTGTTGGTTGATTGTTGATATCTTTTGCAAAATTAGGTACTGCCCTTAGGGACGAGTCAAGAGACAGACACAGGTTTAACACTTATTTAACACTTCACATCCTATCGTAACTGCCTACGCATGATATTTAGACGACAACTTAGACAACACAAAACAACACTTGCCGTTGTCCAAGGAGCGTCATCCCCCATCAAAACAAAAGAGGTAAAGAACCCGACAGGTGCCCATGGCTCCCTGTCACGTCTCTTTACCTCTTTCCGGTCTATATGTCCCACATGGTGTGGAAGATAAGGATTAATCCTCCATCAGCTTGCGGTAACGGCCTTTCTTGATCTCTTCATTGCCCAAGCGCCGGGCCTTGTTGATCTCGTATTCAGAGTAGCTGCCCTCGAAGTAGACCACCTCACCGTCGCCCTCGAAGGCCAGGATGTGGGTACAGATACGGTCGAGGAACCAGCGGTCGTGACTGATGACCACGGCACAACCGGCAAAGGCCTCGAGACCCTCCTCCAATGCACGCAGGGTATTCACGTCGATATCATTGGTAGGCTCGTCGAGCAGCAGCACGTTGCCCTCCTGCTTCAGGGCCAAGGCCAACTGCAGGCGGTTTCGCTCACCGCCAGAGAGCACGCTACATGGCTTGCTCTGGTCGGTGCCGGAGAAATTGAAGCGCGAGATATAAGCGCGGGCGTTGACATCGCGTCCGCCCATCCGTATGCTCTCATTGCCCTGCGATATGACCTCGTACACCGTCTTGTTGGGGTCAATATCCTTGTGTTGCTGGTCAACGTAGGCCAGTTTCACGGTCTCGCCCACCTCGAAGGTTCCTGCATCGGCCTGCTCCAGTCCCATGATGAGACGGAAGAGCGTGGTCTTGCCCGCACCATTGGGGCCAATGACACCCACGATGCCGTTAGGCGGCAGCATGAAGTTCAAATCACGGAAGAGAACCTTGTCGCCAAAAGCCTTGGCGACGTGCTGGGCCTCGATGACCTTGTTGCCAAGGCGCGGTCCGTTAGGGATAAAGATCTCGAGTTTCTCCTCACGCTCCTTCTGCTCCTGGTTCAGCATCTGCTCGTACGAGTTAAGACGGGCCTTGCCCTTGGCCTGCCGCGCCTTGGGTGCCATGCGCACCCATTCGAGCTCTCGCTCCAGCGTCTTCTGCCGCTTCGAGGCCGTGCGTTCCTCCTGTGCCATGCGCTTGGTCTTCTGATCCAGCCACGAAGAGTAGTTTCCCTTCCATGGGATGCCCTCTCCGCGGTCCAGTTCAAGAATCCACTCGCTCACATCGTCGAGGAAGTAGCGGTCGTGGGTAACAGCTATCACCGTGCCCTCATACTGCTGCAAATGCTGTTCGAGCCAGTCGATGCTCTCCGCATCCAGATGGTTGGTGGGCTCGTCGAGCAGCAGTACGTCGGGCTTCTGCAGAAGCAGACGGCAGAGTGCGACACGACGGCGCTCGCCACCCGAGAGGTTGGTAACGGGCCAATCACCCGGCGGACAGCGTAGGGCTGCCATCGCGCGGTCCAGTTTGGAGTCCATGTTCCACGCATCGGTGGCATCGATGATGTCCTGCACCTCTGCCTGACGCTGCATGAGCTTGTCCATCTTGTCGGGATCGCTGTAGTACTCTTCCATTCCAAACTTCAGGTTGATGTCTTCATACTCCTTGAGCACATCGTACACCTGCTGCACACCCTCCTGTACATTCTCTTTCACGGTCTTGGTCTCATCGAGGGGTGGATCCTGAGGCAGATAGCCCACCGAATAGCCGGGGCTCCACACCACTTCGCCCTGCGTGGGCTGCTCGATGCCGGCGATGATTTTCATCAACGTCGACTTACCTGCGCCGTTGAGACCGATGATTCCGATTTTTGCACCATAGAAGAACGAGAGATAAATGTTCTTCAATATCTGCTTCTGATTTTGTGGGATAATCTTGGATACTCCCACCATAGAGAAGATAATCTTCTTGTCGTCTACTGTTGCCATGTATTGTCTGTTAGTGATTGCGATTCCATGTGCCCGAATCCGTCACAAGGCCCGTCCGGACACGTGGGGATAAAGGTAAGCAAAATTCTTTACATTGCCAAACAAAATCGGGAAATTAATTTCTCTTGCCCGCTGCGACGGTTGCCGCGCAAAACCAATTCGACCACACAGATGAATAAATATGTATATTCTCACAATAAAAGCCCGCGGGCTGCCGTTATCCGCACGAAGCCGGATATTGCCGGCGCATAAAAGATTATAAACCATTAACAACAACCGACATGAAAAAGTATTTAGCAGAAATGGTAGGCACGATGGTGCTGGTATTGATGGGATGCGGCGCAGCCGTTTCCTTAGGGTGTAACGTCACCGATGCCGAGACTGTAGTAGGCACAGCAATGGCCTTCGGACTGTCTGTCGTGGCAATGGCCTACGCCATCGGCGGAATCTCCGGCTGCCACATCAATCCCGCCATCACGCTCGGCGTATATCTCAGCGGACGCATGAGCCGCAAAGACTGTGGCATGTACATGCTCTATCAAGTGATAGGCGGCATACTGGGTGCCACCATCCTGTATATCGTCACCTCATCGGCCGGCCTGATCGGCACGGGTGCCAACGACCTGCAGGCCATCAACGAGGTGCAGACCATCTCCGTGCTCGGCGGCCTGGTGGCAGAACTGGTATTCACTTGCGTATTTGTACTCGTGGTGCTCGGTGCCACATCCAAGACCAACGGTGCCACCAACAACTTTGCCGGTCTGGCCATCGGTCTGGCGCTGGTGCTCGTCCACCTTGTGTGCATCCGCTACACAGGCACCTCTGTCAATCCCGCACGCTCTATCGGCCCGGCTCTGTATCAGGGCGGTACAGCGCTCACCAACCTCTGGATCTTCATCGTAGGTCCGTTGGCAGGTGGTGCTTTGGCTGCCGGCATCTGGAAACTGATAGACCCGGTAGAGAAAAAGAAATAAACCTACACAACAACCTAACTGGTAACGATAGCGGGGGGCATCATAGGTATGTCCCCTTGCTTTTTATGGAAAAAACGAACGATATGAAAACCGACTCACGGAGACTGACCGACAAACGCTATGTTGTGCCTTTTGCACTGATTACCACCCTTTTCTTCCTATGGGGCTTTGCCCGCGCCATCCTCGACGTGCTCAACAAGCACCTGCAAAACGAGATGGACATCACCATCGCCCACTCGGCGCTGATACAGGTCACCACCTATCTGGGCTATTTTCTCATGGCCATCCCGGCAGGCATCCTCATCAACCGACACGGCTACCGGCGCGGCGTGGTCTTCGGTCTGACGCTCTTCGGACTGGGCTCACTGCTCTTCATCCCCGGTGCCTACATGGAGGCTTTCCCGGCCTTCCTGCTTGCCCTCTTCATCATAGGCTGCGGATTGGTATGCTTAGAGACGGCGGCCAACCCCTATGTCACCGAACTGGGTGCGCCCGAGACGGCCACGAGCCGCCTCAACTTCTCGCAATCGTTCAACGGACTGGGCAGTCTGTTTGCCACGTTGGTGGTGGGGCAGTTTTTCTTCAGTTCCTCCTCACAGGGCGGCAGCGTGGCGGTTCCCTACACCGTGCTGGGCATCGTGGTGTTGGGCATCGCCTTGGTCTTTGGCAGGGTGTCGCTGCCCGAAATCGGGCATCAGGAAGACAAGGCCGACGGGCTCCGCGGCTCGCGCGTGGCCGAACTGCTACTGCGCCGTCCCATGTTCCGCTTTGGTCTGTTGGCACTGCTGTGCTACGAGGTGGCCGAAATCTCCATCAACAGCTATTTCATCAACTTTGTCACCGGCCAAGGCTGGATGACCGACCGCACGGCATCGGTGGTACTCACCTGTGCACTGGCCTTCTTCATGGTGGGCCGCTTTGTGGGCAGCTGGCTGATGCGCCATATCCGTCCTGTGACCATGCTTACCGCCTGTGCGGTGGGAACGGTGGCCAGCACCACCCTCGTGCTGTGCAACGTGGGCATCGTCTCCATGCTCGCATTGGTAGCCATCTATCTGTTCGAAGCCATCATGTTTCCCACCATCTTCTCCTTGGCGCTACGCGACCTGGGGAGCCTCACCAAGAGTGCCGCCTCGCTGCTGATGATGACACCCATCGGCGGCTGCGGATTCCTCCTGATGGGTCTTCTGGCCGACTCGGTAGGTGTGGTGCTGCCTTTCGTCATTCCCTTGGCAGGCTACATCGTGGTGCTGCTCTATGCTTTGCGGGTCCGTAAACCGCGTGCCGCCCAAGCATAGGCCACCTCTGGAAACGTAAATGCCGCGTTTAGGTGACCTAAACGCCACCTTTAGCCGCGTAAAGGCCACCTTTAGCCATCAAAAAAGGGTTCCGCCGCATTGGTGGAACCCTTTCTGTTGGTAAGATTGATATTTTTAGAATTTACAGGATTAGTCAATCTCCTCATCCGGCTCGTAACCGCCGATTTCACGAATCTCGTTCTTGAGCATGGTGTACTGCTGGTACAGGTTGTTAACAGCCTCTTCGCCCTGTGTATAGTCGTGCATAGGTGCCTTGAGGAAGAAGCTCAAGAAGCGCTGTGTACCGAAGCGGCCGGCACGGGCAGCCAAGTCGCTGAGCAGGGTAAGGTCAAGCAGCAGCGGGGCAGCAAGGATGGAGTCGCGGCAGAGGAAGTTGATCTTGATCTGCATGGGATAACCCATCCAACCGAAGATGTCGATATTGTCCCAGCCCTCCTTGTTGTCGTTGCGGGGAGGATAATAGTTGATACGTACCTTGTGATAGTACTGTGTATCCTCATCGTTGCCGTGGCCGTAGAGGTCGGGCTGTACCTCGGGCTTAAGAATGGTCTCAAGCGTAGAGAGCTTGCTCACCTCCTTGGTGTGGAAGTTGGCGGGCTCATCGAGCACCAGACCGTCGCGGTTGCCCAGGATGTTGGTAGAGAACCATCCGCTCAAACCCAGGCAACGAGTACCGATGATGGGAGCGAAACCACTCTTCACCAAGGTCTGTCCTGTCTTGAAATCCTTACCGGCGATAGGCATACGGGTCTTCTCGGCCAGTTCCCACATAGCGGGGATGTCTACCGTGGTGTTAGGAGCACCCATGATAAACGGTGCACCCTCGGTAAGAGCAGCGTATGCGTAACACATAGACGGTGCAATGTGTGCACGGTCGTCAGCCTTCATGGCAGCTTCGAGGTCGGCGAGATGATAGTGGATATGCTCGTCTACCGGAACATAAATCTCTGTAGAGGCAGCCCAGATGACTACGATGCGTGCGCAATCGTTTTCGGCCTTGAAGCGGCGGATATCCTCGCGCAACTGCTCCACCATGTCCCAGCGGGTCTTGCAGTCCTTCACATTGTCACCATCGAGACGCTTGGCATAGTTCTTGTCAAAAGCGGCCTTCATGGGGACAATCTTCTCCAACTCATCACGAACCGGCTCGATGTCTTTCTCTTTCAGCACTTCGGCATACATAGCAGCCTGATAGGCATTCTGCGGATACACATCCCAGGTGCCGAAGACGATGTCTTCGAGCTTGGCCAGCGGTACAATGTCCTTGTAGTGCAGATACTTCTTGTCCGCACCCTTGCCCACGCGGATCTTGTCGTACTGGGTCATCGAGCCAATAGGCTTGGCAAGACCTTTGCGAGTCATTAACACACCTGTCATAAACGTGGTGGCGACAGCACCGCAACCTACGACCATAATACCCAATTTGCCTTCAGCGGGCTTAACATTTGTCTTTTCCATTTTTTCTCTAAATGTAACTTAGTTAGAAGCCATGAACCAAGCCTTTAGCTTGGGCCTCGTCTATGGTTTCCGTAATGTTTTTGTCATATTTTCTACGCAAAAATCGCTATTTTTTTTATCTTATGCAAATTTTTTCAGGGTTATGTTTCTTTGGCATTCTTTATTTAACAAGTATTTAACTTTGTCGGCGCACACGCTGCCGGTTCCCGTCGTAAAGTGCCGTTTTGCAAACTACATTTTACATTTCGCCCATGTTACCCTTTTTATCCTGAAATAATGTGAAAGCGGCCATTTGGGGATGCAAAAAAATCGCCTTATCACTTTGGATTGACGAATTAAATTTGTACTTTTGCAATCGGGTAAGGTGTCGAAAACGCCTATGCCAGACCCTATCACGCATAGCGTTTCCCACACACGGCCCTGGGCAAGGACCCGAAAAGGTAAAAGATTTCTTAATACAATAAACAATTATGGTAAACTACAAAGAATTAGGCTTGGTAAACACCAAAGAGATGTTTGCCCGTGCCATCAACGGCGGTTATGCTATCCCGGCATTCAACTTCAACAACATGGAGCAGTTGCAGGCCATCATCAAGGCTTCTTCAGAACTCCGTTCTCCGGTGATCCTGCAGGTATCTAAGGGAGCACGCAACTATGCCAACCAGACACTCCTCCGCTACATGGCACAGGGTGCTGTAGCATACGCTCAGGAGCTCGGCTGCGAGCATCCCGAGATTGCGCTCCACCTGGACCACGGCGACAGCTTCGAGCTTTGCAAGAGCTGCGTAGACACCGGTTTCTCTTCTGTCATGATTGACGGTTCTTCACTCCCCTACGAGGAGAATGTAGCCCTCACCAAGAAGGTGGTGGAGTACGCACACCAGTATGGCGTAACCGTAGAGGGTGAGCTTGGCGTGCTGGCAGGTGTTGAGGACGAGGTGGTTGCTGCCGAGTCACACTACACCAAGCCCGAGGAGGTAATCGACTTTGTAAGCCGCACCGGCGTAGACTCGCTGGCTATCTCTATCGGTACATCTCACGGTGCCTACAAGTTCACACCGGATCAGTGCACACGCGACCCGAAGACCGGCAAGCTCGTTCCTCCTCCATTGGCATTCGATGTACTCGACGCCATCATGGAGAAGCTCCCCGGATTCCCCATCGTGCTCCACGGTTCTTCTTCAGTTCCCCAGGAGTATGTGGACATGATCAACCAGTATGGTGGCAAGCTCCCCGATGCAGTAGGTATCCCCGAGGAGCAGCTGCGTAAGGCTGCCAACAGCGCTGTATGCAAGATCAACATCGACTCTGACTCTCGTCTGGCCTTCACCGCTGCCGTTCGCAAGGTGTTTGCCGAGAAACCGGGTGAGTTCGACCCCCGCAAGTACTGCGGTCCTGCACGCGACGAAATGGAGAAGATGTACAAGCACAAGATTGTAGACGTGCTTGGCTCTGACAACAAGCTCGCTGAGTAAGCAGACTTTACTCTCATTAACGATACAGGGCGGAACCGACAAAGAGGTTCCGCCTTTTTTTATATTCGGATATGATTGTCTGGGAAACATACGCATCCCACCCGTAGGGACACACCTCGGTGTGTCCGCCAGCAGTCAATGCATATCTAAGCCCCCCTGCGGACACACCGAGGTGTGTCCCTACAGGCTGGACAAGGCGAGTAGCATATAGGCGGTTTTATTTCTTTGAAGAAAGCTTACAACTCCCTCTTGGATTTGGATTGCACACACTCGTCTATGGTGCCCTTTCCATTCCCTTTTCCCTTATAGGAGATGGATAATCCCACCAAATAATCCATGAAAAGCGATGGAGAAACGAAAAAAATTAGGTACCTTTGTAGGACAACTTGCCAAACACCCTTCGGCACGGTGCCCCCCCGATGAAGAAACGGCATAACCACGAACATGAAACAGTTACTATACCTTATTATAATATATATCGTAGTCGCCGCCTGCGCGGGACAACATGAAGCCAACGGCACGCTGGATCGCGCGGCCGCAATACTCGACAACCGTCCAGACACTTCTGTGACCGATGCCCAACTGGATAGCACTGTCGCGCGCAATGCAATGCAAGAGCCGGGCAGCGCACAGGTACGTTATGATTATACGGAGAGCCAACGGTTAGCAGCAGAAGAAGCGGCAGAAATAAACCGGTTAAGAAACCTGCAAGTAGGACTGATAGCAGCGTTTCTCGTCATAATGGCTTGCATCCGCTATAACAAAAAACAATATGAAAAAGAAGTTAACAAGCAACTAAAGGAAACCAACCGCAAATATGTGGAAGCGATGGAGCTTTACATCCGCAAAAAAGAAGAACTGGAAGAGTTGAAAACAGATGTACAGAAGTATGAAGCAAACAAAAGGCAGGAGGCAGACCAGCTAAGTGAGGTGCTGGCTTCCTATCATGAGAATACCAATATGGAGGTATGGAATATGGAGCAGCAACTGATGAGACACAGTATAGTACAGCAGTTGCACCAACACTCCATAACCCTCACCGAGCCTACGGCGAGTGAGTGGGCAGACCTCTATAAAGCTTTCAGCAATCTTTCACCCCATTTTTATCAAGTTGTGAACGACCCACAGTGGCAGCTCACAGATAGGGAGATTAAGGTCTGCATGCTTATTCGTCTACATTTTATCCCATCTCAAATCGCCATCTTGTTAAATATTTCCAAACAGCGCATCACCAATATTCGGGCACAAATCAACCTGAAAATGTTCAAAGAGAAGGGCACGAAACACCTGGACAAGAATATAGGAAGCATATAGATGCCTGCTGTTTACTAAATGTACGCATCAATAAGTATTTATCTATCAACCGTTTTAGGATTTCATCCCCTAACCTATGTACTTTGTGTACTCATAAAATTTGGCATCAGTCCTTCTTTTCCATATCTTTGTACTGGACAAACAATTATTTAACCATCACCAATAATAAAAAGACAGACCATGGAGAATTTATGGAATTGGGCAATTGCTATAGCTGTTGTCGTGGTAGTATGCAGTATGACGTATAAACTCATTATTCTAACGAAGAATCTGTTGTTCAATTACAAGGAAGCATCCAAAATGCAGGAGAAGAAATATCGCATACGCGCGATTCTACTATATCTTGCAGGCATTGCATGTTTTATAACGTATTGCTATTTTGCCAACTTGTTTCCACGATTCTTTGAGATTGTAAAGAATGTAAATACATTTCTTTCCAAGTAGAGGATGCTATTTTTCTTAACTGAGAGCCGGCTTTTCTGCTGCAAAGCCGGCTCTTAGCGTCCTCTTATTTCCCCCGAAAAATTTGTTGATTCAAATCTTTTTTCTAACTTTGCACCGTATTCATACATGAAAAAGATGAAAAAACATGTTACACTGATAGCCTTGCTTTTGGCAACAGTGCTATCCGCCAATGCCCAAAAGGCGCGTGTGGCGATTATAGACCAGCCGGTAAAGGGCGAATACCAAACGGTGAAACCCGGCACCTACCCTATCAGCCAGTCAAAGGGCGGTGACTATATTATAGGTATAGGCCAAGAGACTGAAAGGGTACCCAAAACAGGATGCCGCACAGAGGT
>JBJEAU010000112.1:11266-22893 GCA_051869355.1 Prevotella sp.
CATGGCACATCAGCGAGGCTGACTGCGGAGGCTGCATCCGCTAAGCGCCGGACACAGGCGCTCCGCGGTTACGCCATCCTGCTATCCACAATCTGCTGCAAGCGCTGCAGGTTCTCGGGCGAATTGGCCGCTATAGCCCCCGACGGACTGATACAGGAGAGCGGCTGGCCGGTGAGGTCGGTAATGTATCCGCCAGCTTCGGTCAAAATAAGCGAGGCAGCGGCAAAGTCCCACGGACTGAGCATATACTCGAAATAGAGTTCACAGCGACCCATCGCCAGGTAACAGATTTCGGGCGCACAGGCTCCGAAACGCCGGAAATCGTTGCACTGGCTGTAGATGCCGCGCACGATATCCATGCACAGGTCGGTGTGCTCCTTGTAGTACACGGCAAAGGCCGTGCAGACGATGCCGTCGGCAAAAGGACGGTCTGACACATGGATGGGCCAGCCATTGAGAAAAGCGCCATGCCCACGCTCGGCAGAGAAGAGTTCGTCGGTACGCGGCAGGTAAACCACCCCCATCTGCATCTCTCCCTCGTAGCGCAACCCCACACAGATCGCACACTGGTCGATGCCCCTGCTGTAATTGGCCGTACCATCAATGGGATCGATGATCCAGGTATAGGCATGGGAAACATCGTGCATGTCGGCTTCCTCACACAGGAAACCACTGCCCGGAAGCAGTTGGGCCAGGCGGTCGCACAGAAATTCCTGCACGGCCAAATCGGAGGAGGTGACAATGTTGGCATAGCCATCTTTCTGAGAAATGGCAAAATGGTCAACGGCCATCAGCTGCGAAGCCTCCCGTACTACCGCAATAATGTCTTGGAGTGTCGGTATCATATCATATCATACAGAATAAAAAATGGACTGCCCACCCACTCGCAGGCAGTCCTTAATCAAAATAAATATCGGGTATTATTTCACTACGTCACTCTCTATCTTCTCAATGCTTCCCGACACAGGATTGAGGACGATGCGACTGGTCAGTTTCTTGCCGAAGAGCTCACCACTCAGGCACTCGGTCTTGCCAAACTGTCCGGCATAAGTCTCGAAACGCTTCACGGCCTTACCTTGATGGGAAAGGGTGACCTGAATCTTTTCCGGCACGTTGACATAGAGACCGAAGTTGTCTTTAGGCTCCTTCTCATTGGCAGCAGGTGCCTCATCGGTCACATGGCGGTCTATCGCCACACTGATATAATAGGGAGTTCCGGCCAAATCGTCGTTGTCTACCAGTCCGAGTTTGCGCGAGAAACGGAAGAGCAACTGGCGGTCTGTCTCCTCGGTGGGCACACAAGTGATGACGGTCTCAACCGTGTCGCGGGTGGTGACACCCTCAAACACCTGCAGCAGCGCATGCTCCTGCTTGTCCAGATTCTCCATCATGATCTTGAGCTGGGCGCCATCCTTGGGCATGAAATCGGCCTGCCCGCGTGAAAGCTGGGCCCTGCTCTCGCGGATATCGTATATCTCCTTGGCCGTGAGCTCAGCCATCTTGGCCGTACTGCCAGCAGACAGGATATCCTCGTTCATGAAATCCTTGGGATTGATGGCTGCGGGCTTCGTAGAGGCTACGAAAGCCTTGGGCTGCACCGTGCGCTTGCCGGTAGTGTTGATGGCCAACAAGATACCGCTCTCGTCGCGGTCTACCTCGTTGACACTATACTTCTTGTCGATGACCAGCGTGTGCTGCTTGGCCGAATCGGGCACGCCCACCGCCGCCATCTGAATGTCGGCAATACGGTAAGTGGCCGTGGAAGTCTGAGCCACGTTGGGCTTGCGCATATAGCGGTTGGCATACATGGCAAACTGTCCGGGGGTATAGGTGGTCTTCTCTATCAGCATGGTCACGCGCAGGGCAGTCTTGGGCAGATAGTAGGTGGTGCCAGCCACTGTCTGCTGTGCGTGGGTCAACGAGAGATTGCCCATCAGGGCGAGTGTCATTAATAACGCTTTCATAATATCTATATGGAAAATCGCTTGTTTTAAGAATAATCAGTTTAATCGTCGAGCCTGCGGAAAGCACGCGGCAGCCAATCGACAAGGTCGCTCGCAATGAGGCTCTCCATGCCCAGTTCCTTGACGGCAAGGTCGCCGGCCAGACCGTGGAGATACATGCCAAGCAGGCAGGCATGCTCCTGTGAATATCCTCTGGCCAACAGGGCGGTAATGATGCCCGTGAGGACATCACCACTGCCGGCGGTAGCCATGCCTGCATTGCCTGTGGGATTGAAGACGACATGGCCGTCGGGCATGCAGAGCGCCGAGTAGTGGCCCTTGAGCACGATGTAAGCCTGCAACTGGCGCGCCAGCTCGCGTGCCTTGTTGAGCCGCTCGTAACATCCGTTGCTCACAATGCCTGACAGGCGGTCAAACTCTTTGGGATGTGGCGTGAGGATGATTCCCTTGGGCAACTGTTGCATCCACGCCCGATGGTTGGCCAATATGTTGAGTGCGTCGGCATCGACCACGGCAGGACAATGGGCGCGTCGGAGCTGGGCTATCATGGCGATGGCCGTGCTCTCATGCCGGCCCAATCCCGGTCCAATACCGAGTGCGTCGAAATCTTCGGTGTCTACCGCTTCAGAGAAATGCTTCTCCTCGTGATCCAACAGCATCACGGCCTCAGGCACCGACATCTGCATGACGGCATAATTGCGCTTGGGTGCAAGCACGGTCACCTTTCCCACACCCGAACGCAAGCAAGCACGGGTAGTAAGGATGGCTGCGCCCGACATGCCATAACTGCCGGCCACGATGAGGGCATTGCCCATGTCGCCCTTGTGGGCGAAATCGTCCCTTCGGCGCACGATGGCACGCATCTCGTTTTCCTCTGCAATACGGAATGGGGTGTCAATCTGTGCCATAAACTCGGGCGAGAGTCTGATATCCAGCACTTTGATTTCACCGAGATAAGGCTGGTTGTCAGCAAACATCATGGCCAGTTTCTTCTGTTGGAACGTCAGGGTGAGATTGGCACGGATGATGTTGGCACGTATGCTGTAGGTATTGTCTTCGGGCATCAGTCCCGATGGCAGGTCGATACTCACCACCTGGGCAGGACTCTGGTTGATGTACTTGACCAGGGAAGAGAAACCGCCAGAGAGCGGCTTGTTGAGCCCCGCGCCAAACAGTCCATCGACCACCAAAGTATGCTCATCGAGCACAGGCGGGTCGAAGTTGACCGAAATCTCTGTAAAGGAATCCAACCGCTTGCAGCCCATGAGGCGCTGCTTGTTGGTAGCGCAATCGGCTGACAGCGCATGATGAATATTAAAAAGATATGCCGATACCTTATATCCTTGCTCGGCCATGAGTCTTGCCACGGCCAGCGCGTCGCCGCCGTTGTTGCCCGGTCCGGCAAAGACCACCACCGACATGGGTTGTGGCCACCGCTCGCCAATGGCACCCACCAACGCCTTGGCCGCACGCTCCATCAAGTCGATGCTCCGGATGGGTTCATACTCCTGTGTGTATCGGTCGAGCTCCTGTATCTGCGTACTTGTAAAAATCTTCATATCGTTGCAAAAATACGAAATAAATACTGAAAATCGAATTTGTTTGGTATATTTTTTGTAATTTTGCCTCGAATAATTAAAAATCTCACCATGAGTATAGTCAAGATTAAGGACAAGACGTTCAGAACGTTTATCCCTGAAGCAGAGATTATGCAGCGTGTAAGCGATGTAGCTGCCAGAATCAACAAAGACATGGCTGGCAAGAACCCTCTGCTGTTGGCGGTTCTCAACGGTTCGTTTGTCTTCGCGGCCGACTTGGTACGCTATCTCACGATACCCTGCGAAATATCATTCGTGAAGCTGGCATCCTACGAGGGCACCACCTCTACGGGCAAGATCAAAGAAGTGATAGGCATCAATGAAGACCTGCGTGGCCGCCACGTCATCATCGTGGAAGATATCGTAGATACGGGCATCACCATGAAGCGGATGCTTGAGACGCTGGGCACCCGAGAGCCCGCATCACTGCATATCTGCACACTGCTCCTGAAACCCGGTAAGCTACAGGTCCCCTTGGACATAGCCTATGCCGCCATGGAGATTCCCAATGATTTCATCGTGGGCTACGGTCTTGACTATGACCAGCAGGGACGCAATCTAAGAGACATTTACACTTTAGTAGAAGAATGAAGAATATTGTGATTTTCGGTGCGCCCGGTTCCGGCAAGGGCACACAGAGTGATAAGATGATCGCCAAGTATGCGCTGGGCCACATCTCCACAGGAGACGTGCTCCGCAATGAGATCAAGAACGGCACGGAACTTGGCAAGACGGCCAAGAGTTTTATAGACCAGGGGCAGCTCATACCCGACACGCTGATGGTCGACATTCTGGCCAGCGTGTACGACAGCTTCGGCAAGGAGCACAAGGGTGTAATCTTCGACGGATTCCCCCGTACCATCCCCCAAGCCGAGGCCTTGAAGGACATGCTCGCCGCACGCGGCCACAAGGTGGCTGCCATGATAGAGCTCGACGTGCCCGAAGAGGAACTCATGAAGCGTCTCCTCCTGCGCGGACAGCAGAGCGGCCGCAGTGATGACAACGAAGAGACCATCAAGAAACGCCTCACCGTCTACCACAACCAGACCTCGCCGCTGATAGACTGGTACGCCAACGAGGGCATACATTACCACATCGACGGCCTGGGCGACCTCGACCGTATTTTCGGAGACATCTGTAAAGTAATAGACAACCTGTAAGGAACTGAGAAGTTGAATCGCCAGACGGCACAGTCCACGGTCAAGACCGACCGGGGGACGGAATGTCTGACGATTCAACTTTTTTCGTTTCCCTTTCATCTTATCCCTAACCCTTTTCATCCATTATGGCAGAATCCAATTTTGTAGACTACGTGAAAATCTATTGCCGCTCGGGCAAGGGCGGACGCGGCTCAATGCACCTGCGCCACGTGAAATACAACCCCAACGGCGGTCCTGACGGTGGAGACGGCGGGCGCGGAGGCAATATCTACCTGCGCGGCAACCACAATTACTGGACGCTCCTCCATCTCAAGTACCAGCGCCACGTGTTTGCCGAGCACGGAGGCAACGGCGGCAAGGACAAGTGCCACGGCACCGACGGTAAAGACATGTATATCGACGTGCCCTGCGGCACAGTGGTCTACAATGCCGAGAACGGCAAATACGTCTGCGATGTCACTTACGACGGGCAGGTTGTGATGCTGCTCAAAGGCGGACGGGGTGGATTGGGCAACTTCCAGTTCCGCACTGCCACCAACCAGGCACCACGCTATGCGCAACCCGGTGAGCCGATGGAGGAGATGACCGTCATCTTGGAGCTCAAACTGCTGGCCGATGTGGGTCTGGTGGGATTCCCCAACGCCGGAAAGTCCACGCTCCTGTCCTCGCTGTCCAGCGCCCGCCCCAAGATAGCCAACTATCCCTTTACCACACTGGAACCTTCGCTCGGCATTGTGGGCTACCACGACATGCAGTCGTTTGTCATGGCCGACATTCCCGGTATCATCGAGGGAGCCAGCGAGGGCAAAGGACTTGGCCTGCGCTTCCTCCGCCACATCGAGCGCAACTCGCTGCTGCTCTTTATGGTGCCCGGAGACACGGACGATATCAAGAAAGAGTATGAAGTACTGCTCAGCGAACTGGAGAAGTTTAACCCCGAGATGCTCGACAAGCATCGGGTACTGGCCGTAACCAAGTGCGACCTGCTCGACGACGAACTTATTGAGATGTTGCGCGTGCATCTGCCCACCGACCTGCCCGTGGTCTTCATCTCTGCTGTCACCGGCAAGGGACTCGGCGAACTCAAAGATGTGCTGTGGCGCGAGCTCAACAGCGAGAGCAACAAGCTCCAAGGCATCATGGCCGAGGACACGCTCGTACACAGAGACAAGGACATGACACGTTTCGCTGCCGAGATGACCGACGAAGGCGAAGATGTCGATGTGGAATATATTGACGAGGAGGATATAGAAGACTTGGACGATTTTGAATACGAGGAGGACGAGGATGCCTAAGCCCCTGCTCCATCGCTATGCCACACCACAGGGCATCACCGCCTTTTCCACCACACGCCATGGAGGTGTGGGCAGCGGCACGTACGGCGAGTTTAACATCACCGGCTATTGCGGCGACGACCCACAAGCAGTAGCTGCCAACCTTCAGGCACTGGCCGAGGAGTTGCAGCTGCCGCCGGCACGTATCGTGTTGCCCCACCAGACACATGGCACCGTCGTGCGCCAAGTGGCCGAAGATTTCTTCGCGCTCTCCCCCACTACCCGCAGCATGGTCTTGGAGGGTGTCGATGCACTCATCACCGCAGAGCGGCAGGTGTGCATCGGCGTTTCCACTGCCGACTGCATTCCCGTCTTACTCTATCATCCCCATCGCCGCGTGGCTGCTGCCATCCACGCCGGATGGCGGGGCACCCTGCAGCGCATCTGCCAACAAACCATCGCCCAACTGCATGCAGCTTTCCATATCGACCCTACCGAACTGCATGCCATCATCGGCCCGGGTATCTCCGTAGACCATTTCGAAGTGGGCCAAGAGGTCTACGACCAGTTTGCCGATGCCGGATTCGACCTCACCGAGACTGCCGTATGGCACGACAAATGGCACCTCGACCTGCCCGGCATCAACCGCCGACAGCTCATCGAGGAAGGAATCGCAGCCGCCCACATTCAGGCTTCGGGCATCTGTACCTTTGCCCACGCAGACGACTATTTCTCCGCACGCCGATTGGGCATCGCATCGGGACGTATCTTTACCGCCATCGTGTTGTCTTAGTCCATCCCCCATCACCGCAAAACCCTTATTGATCCGTATGAAGCTAAAAACCAGCCTCCTCCTGTTGGCCGCCACCCTCACGCTTACGGCCGCTACCCCCACAAAAGAAAAGTTCACCGCTGCCGAGACGCAGCAGATCCAAATAGAGACACCCGGCCTGTTTAGCCGGTCCCATGCGTTCAGCGTCGATTTCGCTGCCCTCAAACCCACCCAATACAGTTTTCCCCTGCCCGTAGGCAAGGCTCGGCTGACCGACAGCGACCAACAGTTGGAAATCACTTCCCAACAGGGCGATGCCGTCAAGGCCATGTTCGACGGAGAGATCCGTCTCTCACGCAATCATGCCACCCAAGGCAACGTCATCGTGATCCGCCACCCCAATGGTCTCGAAACAGTCTATGCCAACAACGCCCAAAATCTGGTCCATGTGGGCGATGCCGTCAAGGCTGGCCAGACGATAGCCATCATCGGCCAACGCGACAACCACTACGTGTGCCTATTCTCCATCATGGTCAATGGCGCGCGCATCAATCCCACCACCCTCGTCAGCGCCAACAGCCACCGGCTGCACAAGCAAACCTTTGTCTTTGAGAAAAAGGGCAAGCTCGTGAGCGTGAACACCCTGCCCGGCGAGCGAAAGCCTGCCAGCGGCCTTACCCTCGACCCCGACGAGGCCGGAGATCCATTCGAGCAGAGCGACACCTACAAACTGAACTTAACCGAGATGGATCCCGACCACTGGGCCTACCCCCTGCCCGATGCCAAAGTCATCAGCCCCTACGGCGGAAAACGCCACCACAGCGGTGTAGACCTCAAAACCAAGGCCAAGGACGAGATTCGCGCCGCCTTCGACGGTATCGTGACACGTGCCTGTCCCTATGCCGGTTACGGCAACTGCATTGTCATCCGCCATGCATACGGTTTTGAGACGCTTTACAGCCATCAGCACCAGAATCTTGTCAAAGTGGGCGACAAAGTCAAAGCCGGACAGGTTATCGGCCTTACCGGGCGCACGGGTCGAGCCACTACCGAGCACCTTCATTTCGAGATAAGCTACCGTGGCCGCCGTCTCAATCCTGCCACCCTCTTCGACCACAGCAGTCACAGTCTCCGGCAGTCCACCCTCACCCTTACCAAGTCGGGCAAGCTCACGGCAAGCAAGTAGTCACACCCCATCTTTCACCCCTTTCACATCTTTTAAAGAAACTGGATGCGGCAAATACCATTCCTATTTGCCGCATTTAGCACCTCTAAATGCCACCTTTAGGTCACCTATCTGTGGCATTTACAAAAATCATTTGCCGCACCCTGGTTGTTTAGCCCTCGCAAGTTTCACTATTTTTAACCCCACCGATTGCAACTTTCCATCGTTATCAATCGTCTTTTTCATAGAGTAATACCAATATATTATGGGCATTTTTTCAATTATCGGATTGCTGATTGTGCTGCTTACAGCAGCCTATTGGCTGTGTCCCGAACGTTGGTTGGGACACAAGGTGAGAAGCGTGTTTGTCACCTTGGTGGCATGCTGTATCTATTGGGTGGCTTTCATGGTGGTGCATGCCGCCTGCGGCGGATTCTCCCACACGTTGAGTGGAGTAACGGTTTGGATGGCTGTCGGATTCCTGCCTTGGATGCTTTTGGCCCATGCCATGCCGTTTGCCCGGCACACAGACGAGCAGAGCACTGAGGCCAACACCCTCGTGCGCCATATCGTATTCTTCACCGCCGGCACAGCTGCAGCGGTCCTCATCCTCTTGGCCGTCGCCACCTTGCTGGTGATGCACACGCAGATGTAACCGTTGGCCGGATCTACGAGTATCTTCGACTCTGCTGTGAGTCGCAATCGGTTTCCTTTCGAAAATTGTTTTGCTTGAAAGCGTTTTGCCCTCACCCTATCCCTTGCCCACGGGGCAAGGGATAGGGTGAGGGCAAAACACCTCAAACCATCAGGAAACGAACATTAAAAAGTTACCCGACAAACCGATAGAGTCTTAACGCAAGCGGGCTTTGATACGCTGGATTGTCAGGCGGTAATCTTCCAATGTCATTCCCTTTTCCAGCTCCGTCAGCAACGCTACTATTTTTGTCTTCTGATCGGAAGTGGCAACCGTCTCTATGCGACTTAATTCCGCAATGACATCCATGCACTCCTTTTCATCCGCTATCTGTTTACGCAAGTTGGACAGGATGTGGATGACTTCGTCTATCTTCCCCACCTGTTTCCCGTCTATGACTTGTCGCAACCGCATGCAGTACTGCAATTTCAGCGCACCCTTATAACCCTCTTTTTCCAAGTCTTTCAGGGCACTTATCCGTTTGTCAAAATCCAGTCCCATGCGCTTGTAGATTCTGAATTCTTCCGCGTAGGTACGCATGATTTTGTCCTCTACCGCTTGACGGCCCAGATGGCTGCCAAAGTCATTCCTTTCTTTCAGCAGACGCTCAAACAGAGGATTGTCCGTAGCATTGATTTCTGTGTTCAGCAAATCCCAATTTTCGGGCAAACAAAGCTCGGCCGTGGAAAGCGGCATCAACAATTCATTGATGACCGGCACCAAGCTACCATTTGGGCTTCGTCGCAGCAAAGCCACGTATTGGCGCAGAAATTCGGGATTGCGGTCATTCGCCTTGTACCGTCTCTCCATCTCTACCCTTGCCACAGCATCATCCATCTTGTCGACAAAGGCCTTGGCCTGTTTTCCTGTGGTGGCTCCGGTCTCCATGCAGTAGAGAGAGCCGTCGGGATTGAGGATGAGGAAAGTGGGATACATACGTACATTGTATTTGCGGGCGATGTCCACGCCCTCTCCCTTTTCCATATCGCGCATCAACGACACGTAACGCGGGTTGAAGTAATCGCCACACTCCTTCAATGGGAATATCTCCTTAGCCATATACTTGCAAGGCACACAACTCTGCGTATAACAGTCGACAAAAACCTTTTTCCCTTCGCGGGCTGCTTTGTCCAAAGCCTGCTGCAGGGTAAGTTCCTCAAAGCGGATGCCCTGCTGGGGCGTGCAGACAGCGGTGAGCACCTGTTCCAACTCCTCATCGGGAGAAGAGGCGTAGAGCGTCACGATTCGCCCCTCGGCATCAATGACAAAATAGCGGGGAATGCCCACCATCTTGTAGTCTTGCTCAAACGATGAGCCACCCTCCACATCGGCCCGCCAATTAAGCGTCCCTATCATCTGATGCTTGTCAATCGCATCGAGCCATGCCTGAAAAGACTTGTTACGGTCTATGGAGAGGGTGACAAAAACCACATCCCGACGGTGACTCCATCGCTGGCACAACTCTATGAAAGCAGGCATCTTTTGTAAACAACTGGAACACCAGGTTGCCCATACATCCACCACAACCACCTTGCCGCGCAGTTCGGCAAAAGTGTGCGACTTGCCCTCGGCATCCTTCAACTCAGACAATGGAGCCAAGTGTCCTTTCATCAATTTCTCATACGCATCATACAAGGCGAGCAACCGCTGCTTGCGTGGGCTATCGGCTACATGCTGCACGATGAGAGGACGAAGGGCTGCCAGCCCTTCTGTACATCCTCGGTTCTGGAATGCAAACTCTATATTGGCCATATAAGGCTCATGAAGCAAGGGAAGAGGAGCAGAGAACACTTCTCTCAACTTGAAATAATCGTTTTTGTTTAAAGGGCGGAAGGGGAAACGGGTGGTGAATCCCAACCCATCGCGCGCTGCATCAAACGATTCTCCTTTTTTCAATGCTTGCAACATGTAATAGTAGTCGGCAAAATCAATCGGGCGATGCTCCTTCATGAATGCGACGACGGTGGTATCGGCCAGATTGAGGACCGGGAGTCTTGACAAGAGGCTGTCCATATTTGTAACATTCCCTTTGTGCTCCATGATATACTCTCCAGTCTCCCAGACCAAACGGCACTGCTCTCTCAACATCTGCGATGAGGGTTGTGCCTGTTGGGCAAAGAGCGACACGGCGATAAACCATGCGGACAAACTGGCCAGTAGCTTATATTTAATCATCATTCTATTCGATTGGATGAAAAGATACTATCAAGGCAAAGATACATGTTTCGTGTATCTCTGCCTTGATGATGTGAATACTTATTCTTGCGGTCCTTTGGCTATGCTCTCCAGATCAATACCATAGGTACTCTTCATATAAGTGAGCAAATCTTCGTATTGCTTACTAATGAGAGGATATTGGTCTTGAGGATATTTCTTGTAGAACTCTTCCTTGGTGTAGAACATCGCCATACGGATAAAGTTCAAGAAATAATCTTTAGGGTTGGCAGCCGTACTATTTTCTGTCCAATATTGAGGACCATTGTAAACATCTTTGTAATACATAAACGCAAGTTCTGCCCTGTAAGCGGGCAACTCCTCGGGTGCATACACATAATAGATGAAACCCCTCTTCAGACGATGGTTCTCATTTTCCAGATTATTCGTATTATCGGCAACAAATTTTGTCTCGAAATCGAGATTGCCTATCCAGTCTGTGGGCACAGCTATTTTTCCGCTCTCTTTGGCAGCCTTGATAATCGCATACAAGAAAGAGCAACGTTTCAACTTCAGAGCCTTGGCATCACTACCGGCAATTTCAGAGTTCTTGAAACTGATAGCCCAGTAATCGAATCCATTCAAATAATATGAAATGAAACCGGGAACTACATCATCAACAACATCGGTGCCAGTTCCGGTGCCGGTGCCCGTACCTGTACCGGTGCCACCAGTGCCAGTTCCGGTTCCGGTGCCAGTACCCGTACCAGTGCCTGTTCCTGTACCTGTGCCGCCTGTACCACCAGTACCTGTGCCTGTTCCTGTGCCAGTACCAGTGCCTGTGCC
>JBJEAU010000112.1:22993-33668 GCA_051869355.1 Prevotella sp.
CGCCTGTACCACCAGTACCTGTGCCTGTTCCTGTGCCAGTACCAGTGCCTGTGCCTGTTCCTGTGCCTGTACCAGTGCCTGTGCCAGTTCCCGTACCTGTACCGCCAGTACCTCCTGTACCGCCTGTGCCTCCAGTGCCACCTGTACCACCAGTACCTGTACCTGTACCACCTGTGCCACCAGTACCTGTTCCTGTACCTCCTGTGCCACCTGTACCTGTTCCTCCTGTGCCACCTGTACCTGTTCCTGTACCACCTGTACCTGTTCCTGTACCACCCGTGCCACCTGTACCTGTACCTGTTCCAGTACCACCTGTGCCACCTGTACCTGTTCCTGTACCACCAGTGCCACCAGTGCCTCCAGTGCCACCAGTGCCTCCAGTACCACCTGTGTCTGTTCCCGTTCCACCAGTACCAGTTCCCGTACCGCCTCCATCATCATTATTTCCGTCATCAAACACACGCTCTACTCCACAGAAATTTTTCATCATATAGATTTTCAGTGGAAATCCAGACCGTGTCATATCCGGCGTAAGATTTGGAAATATTTGCTTTTTGAAGAAATCCACATAGAATGGGACGTCTTTGTCTGGCAGGTCTTCACCCTTGTATATCAATCCCGTACCATCTGATGTCCACGAGCGGTTCAGGTCGGTCTCTGTGATATCCTTATAGAGCAAATAAACCCCATATTTGTCATGTATATCTTTGATTTCATAATCGAAATCATTCGTACCTTGCGGAAATTGCATCCTCAGTACAGAATAGTTTCCAGAAGGTTCCAACGCATCTTCTGTAGGACTGCAAGCAGCAAAGATGCTACACAGTCCGATACCGGTCCAATATAAATACTTTTTCATCATCATAAATCTTCATTTGTAATAGTTGTCAACACACCTGCACGTTTTCCACCCAATTCGTTTTGCTGCAACCGTCCATTACGGTCGAGAGAATTTTTCGGAATGGGTACCGTATAGAGCAAGTCGTTTTCATTCAACGTGTATGTCATATACGAGTTTTCACTTTCATACCATATATGCTTAATCTCTTTCATGCCCCAACGGCGCAGGTCATACCAGCGATGATCCTCAAAGCAGAGTTCTCTTCTTCGCTCTTCGCGTACGAAATTCACCAGTTCTTCCGCATCGCTGATATCCTTGGCGACATACCCCTCTGCAGAGAACCGCTTCGCTCTCAACGTATTCAGTGCTGACAGCGCTTGGGTACGCGCGTTGTCATCCCCATGATTCACGAACAGCATGGCCTTGGCTTCTGCATAATTCAAATAAGCTTCAGACAGGCGCAAACTTCTTCCAAAAGTTGCCAACGATGATACGGGTTTAAACGTAGAGGTATTCACCTTCATCTTGCCGTAGGTTTGCGGCATCGACCCCGACACGCCAGTGGCAGGATAATTCTTAGTGGTACGGTGCACGATGTAGCGCTCCTTGCGTAAATCGGCTTCCTCGAAAGAGTTCATCAATCCATCTGACGCCCTGAAATAAGAGTGCATGACATTCTGGTTCTGGTCTCTTTCGGGATAGTCTCGTCCCCATCCTGCCATATCCGTGGGATTGCCATAGGGCCAGATGGTCTCTGTGGAGTTGGCATAGGAATGGAAATCGTGGTAATAGGTCAGTTCCATTTCCAAGTCTGTGTCATACTGCGTAGTAGAAATTGTATTCAGGTCCAGCAACTTGAATCGAGAGTCCTGCATCACCGCTTCGGCATACTTGGCAGCCTCATCCCAATTCTCCATATACAGATAGACACGAGAGAGCAACAGCTGCACCATGGGCAGACTGGTACGGTAATCGGCTTTCCACTGGCGAGCCTCTGGAAGCGACTTGTACAGTGTTTCCGATTCTTTCAAATCTGCCAAGATCTGTGTATAGACTGCCTCAACCGTCTGGCGTTTGAGTACATCCTCATCTTCTTCAATCCCACTGGTCAATTTCAATGGGACACCGGGAGACTGCGGAGCTGCATTATAGGGTTTGCCAAAGATGTTCACCAACTGGAAGTACATAAAGCCGCGCAAGGCATGGGCCTGAGCCTTGACATAGTCTATTTCTTCTTTTTGCTCAACCGGTGCTTCGTCTACGTAGTCGAGCACGGCGTTGGTTCCCATGATAAACTCGTAGTAAGTCATATACATGTCACTGCGTGCATACGACAGTCCGGCATTGTCCATCATTTCATACATATCGGGTTGCCAGGTATAGGCAGCCAAAAACTTGTCCGGATCAAAACCATCTTGAGGCCGCTGATAGGGAGCTGCCGTCACATCATCCGACATCAGGTCAAGGAAGATGTTGAGATCCGATTTGTCGTAACGAGGATAAGCCTCTCCCAAGAGCAACTCGTTGAATGAGGAAGCATCTTTAGGGACAAACTCGCTCTGAGAATCCGGTTCCAGGAAGTCGCCGCAACTTGACAAGAGCAGGAGTACTGCAGCGGCTGTCATCATATATTGTTTCATTTTTATCATTTTCATTATCTTATTTAGCTGTTAGAATCCCACACTCAGTCCAAAAGAGAAAATACGCGGTTGCGTACTGTTGCCCAATTCGGGGTCGTAACCATTCCAACGACTGCTGGCTATGACAAACAGATTGTTGGTGCTGGCATTGACAGACATGCTGGTTGCCCTGAACTTGGCACAGATAGCCTTGGGCAGGTTGTAAGAGAGTTGCAACTGGGTACAACGCATGAACGAACCGCTCACTACCATCGCATCCGACAGTCCCCACATATTGTAGATATTGTCATTCAACCCATTGGGCAAAGCTACATTCCACCGATCTTCTATGGAAGTATAGAGTGCCGGGATGATGGTCTTGGTTTCATCGCCAGGAGTTTTCCAACGATTGTTCAGCATTTTGGATATATTGCTCAACGGACTCGGCATCTTGCCATTGGTGAAGGTAGAATAGGGATTGGGAAGTCGCTTCTTGGCACCCAGTGCCAACGCGAAGTCGGCTCCCAAAGAGAATCCTTTCCAACGGATACGGGTATTGAAACCGCCAGAGAAATAGGGTTCAGACTCACCCGAATAGACGAGGAATGTGGTGGGATCTACCGAAGCATTGGCTGTACCATCGGCAGTCTCCAACTTATTAAACATGGGGTATCCGTTGGTAGCATTCAGTCCTGCAAATGAGTATGACCAGAACGAATAGAGGGAATAACCCTTTTTCAGCGGACGGCTGCTGTTTCCCGATAGATAGTCCGTGTGCGTCAGTTCATCGGCCTTGGCTGTGCGGTCATCGGTCTCACTCTTGTTCCAGTTTTGTCCGGCATTGAGACCAACTGTCCATGCAAAATCCTTGGTCTGGTAGGGAGTGAAGTTTACCGACACTTCCAAACCATGGTTGTAGATAACACCTCCATTGAGCGGCATGGAAGCAAATCCATACTCAGATGCAATATCCTGACGGATGATGGCATTGGACCTACGTCCGTAGTATTCCACATTCATCGTGACTTTGCGGAAGAGCTGCAGGTCAAGACCAAAGTTCCACGTACGGGTACGCTCCCACTTCAAGTTTCGGTTGGGCAGACTCGATATTCCCAAAGAATACTGTCCATACCCTCTCAGTATGCTTTGATAGTAGGCTATCAGGTCTGGACTCAACGATGTCACCACATTACCCTGAATACCATACGTTCCACGAAGGTTCAGTTGGTTAATCCAAGGCAGATTCTCCTTGATGAAACGCTCCTCTGCCATTCTCCATGAGAATCCGGCAGAATAGGTCGGGTCAAACTGCTTGTTGACATCTTGTCCGAAACGATTGGATGCATCCGAACGGATATTGAAGTTAAACACATACCTGTCTTTGAGTGCATAAGCCAATGTGGCAAAGAATGACATATAATTGGTCGTGACAGAAGTTTTCTTCCATCCTCCTTGGAACAGCGAATTCAGTGCTCCCCACTCCACTTCTGTCTCCATACCCATAGGAATAAGGTCTTCGGGAAGTGTCGGAGAAACCAATATCTCTCCTCGTTCCGGAACATATCCCCATACGGTATTTCCCACGCTGCGCGATTTGCTCGAACGCACCTCCATACCCAACATGGCATTGAAACGATGCGACTCGTTGAATGTCTTGGAAACCAATATCTTATGCTGCATATTCAGCGAGGTACTGGTGCTGTTGTTGGTAGTCAACTGGCCACCAAATGGCAACATGGCAGCATTGTATTTTGCCGACCCGGCCTCCTCGCTGCCATAGGCATAGCCGCGATACAAGCGCTCAATGTAGGAGGACTGCTCTCCTGCGTATGCCCATGAGTCGTTGGAACTACGGGCGACACTCCCCACAGCCTGATAGGTAAGCCAATCCAAAATCTTGAAATCGAAGTTCAGCGATGCGTTAAAAGTGCTTCCTGTATTGTTGGAACCGCTGTGTGCCATTTCGTTCAGGATATTGTACGCATACTTGTTGTAGCTGCCATCAATGGCATTATACCTATATGTATAATATTGCTTATAAAAGGCCAAATCGCCATTCTCTTCGTAACAGGGCACCGAACGGCTGGTGTTCAGTGCATAGGAGTAAGGACTAACGCCGGCTCCGTAGCCATCAGCATCGCGGAAACTTCCATTCAGATTTAATGACATTTTTATCCGATTGCTCAATTGGGCGTTGACGGCCAGACGGGTAGTAAACATCTCGTTGTTGTTTCCCTTCTCGGTACCGTTGTTGTCCTGGAAACCCAAAGAAGCATTGTAGGTTATCCGTTGGGTTCCACCAGAGACACTAAGATTGTGGCTATGGCTGATGGAGTTTCGCGTCAAGATATCAAACCAGTCGGTATTCACCGTCTCAAGCCGTTGCATCTGTCGGGCAAACTCCTCTTCCGAGATCATGCGGTTGTTCATCATAGCCATCAGGCCCTCATACGTATAGATTTGCGGCAACGGCTCACTTTGATAACTCACTCCCGCATCGTAGGCTTCTTTGCTGAACTGGATGCGCTCTTTGGAGTTCATGAAGTCAAAGTTATCGTAAGTAGGTCGCATGCGGACAGATACATTGGCGCTGTAACGCACGCTGGTACGCTCGGCACTACCCCTTTTCGTAGTGAGGACAATGACACCGTTAGAAGCTTTAGAACCATAAATCGCTGTTGCCGAAGCATCCTTCAGTACCGTGATGGTTTCTATGTCTTGCGGGTTGAGCCATGCTATCTGGTTACCAATCAGCTCTTTCATATCGGTAGTCATTGAGGAACTTACGTCTATCGATATCGGATCTTCCTGTATGACACCATCCACCACCCACAGCGGATCGGTGTTTCCCAATATGGTGGAAGTACCCCGGATGGTGATTTTGGGCGATGCACCGACACGTGATGAGGTATTGACCACATTCATACCAGCAATCTTTCCCTGCAACATCTCATCGATTCTGGAGTAGGCGGGCATCATGATATCCTCAGCTTTTACCGTGGTGAAAGCTCCAACCATATCCTTACGCAGCAACCGGTTATAACCATTCTCGACAATTGTCACCTCATCCATCATGAGGGCATCGGCTTCCATGACGATGCGCATCGGACGGTTGTCTCTGCAACGTACCTCCTTGTTTTGCATGCCAATAAAGGATACGATCAGTGTATTGTTCTTCCCGTCAGATGGTTTGGGAAGTTTGATGCTGAACTCGCCCTCTATATTTGTGATGGCTCTAATGGCCGTACCTTTCACCAAGATTGTGGCACCTGTAAGCGGCAGTCCTTCTTGGTCTACCACCACACCTTTGACAGCCGACACATCGCCCGCTGCTGCGCTTGAAGGATTGTCCTCCACCACAACCACACCTTCTACTACCGAATAGCTCAGTCCGAAGTGTTTCAGCACCACGCCGATAGCCCGTTTGACCGGCATGTTCTCTACGGTCAGATTCGTGCATCGCTTGTCTTTCACCTTTTCCAAATTATACATAAATTTGGTCCCTGTCTGTTCGCGGAATTTGTTGATCACTTCCACGAAAGAAGCATCTTTGAAACGCAGGCTCACTGTCTTTTCTTGCGCATAGCCGATTAACGTCATGCCACAGAGCAACGACAACAGTAAAAAGCGCCCAAAGGCCGTTCTGCTTTTTGCTTTCATCTTCTTCATTGTTATGATAAGTTCTATTAATGTTTCTTTGTTCTTAATCCGCACGGTCTGCCCTACCGACTATCAGCCGCTTTCCTTCAATCTTCATTTTGATACCGGCACTCCTTTCAAATACGTCTATGAAAGTATCCACATGCTTGTACCGGCTCAGTTCGCCCGAGAAATGCAATTGCTTCAACGACTCGTCCGTGTAGACCACTTCCACGTCATACCATCGCTCCAATTGTTTGAACAAATCCTCCAGTTTTTGCTGTTGAAACATGAACTGTCCATCTTTCCAACAGATGTCATAATAGGGGTTTACGGTCTGCAACATCGGCTCTTCTTGCCCTACTACCGTTAGCTGCTGATTGGGCTCAAGCTCAAAGTGACGCTGCATACCCTGTCTTCCATAGTCAATTTTTCCTTTTACCAGCGTCACTGTCAGCCTCTTGTCATCAGGATAGTCTTTTACATTAAACTCGGTGCCAAGTACCCTTATGTTACCGTGATTGGTCTTGACGATAAACGACTTTCCCGCATACTTACTCACCTTAAAATAGGCTTCACCACTGATGGAGACCTCTCGCGTCGTGCCCTTAAAACAAATGGGATAAGTGATGCGAGTATCAGCGTTCAGCCATATTTCAGTACCGTCAGACAGCACCAACAAATATTCTCCTCCGCGGGGAACAATCAGCGTATTGTAAAGCAGACTGTCATCGATGGCCGATTGGGGTTGCGAGGGTTTCACATGGTAATAGAGCCGGTGCGGACCCACCTCGACAGACACTTGTGGGGTTTGCGTAGCCTGCACATAATAAGCTTGCTTCAAAGTCAGCATTTTCCCCTCTTCGTTCACCAACAGGGCGGGATTGTTCCCAGGGCGATTGGCTTCGGCCATAGTGTCTGCTCCCAAGAGAGAAGAATCTGCAGCATGCTGCTCATAGAGCAATGCACCAGCACCCACCAACAATACAACGATAGCAGCCCGTTTGCACAGTCTGACGACCATACGCCGATACCGACCGCGCCCAATACCCGATTTCTGATAGGCTTGCAGATACTCGAAGCTCTCTTGTTCCTGCAGTTTCTGCCTTAAGTATCCTTTACGGCGAAACTTCTGTGCCAGCTTCTCCAGTTGCTCATCTTCTAACTCTTTCCCTTCTGGTTGGAGCAGTCTGTCCAGCAACTCTTTTGACAGTTCCCTTATTTTATACCATTTCATGAATTTTCATTTACATTTTGTTATATAAATCCACAAAACAGCAAAAAGGGTGACAGCAAGAAACTATTTTTTTAATTAATCCGACAGATTTTACCAAAAACGACAAAGAATCTATCCATTTTGATACATTTTCCTCAACAACAGATAGGCACGTTTCTTAAAGGTTTTTACCGTATTGATGCTTATGTGCAACTGTTCAGCTATGCTTTCCACGCTATTTCCCTCCATACTGAGTTCCAGAACCTCACGTTGCCGTTGCGAAAGTCGGCTCAGACCCATACGCAGATGACTGACCGTCTCTTCTTCGACCATGCGGTACAAATGCTCGTCTTGCACCTCATCCCCCAGATTGTCATACCACCTTTGCAGGTGATGGTTGTAAACATCCCGATCGCGCAGATGTTTCAGATGATTATGATGCACGGTACGATACAGGAAAGCCTGTAACTGGACGATTCTGGTGAAGACCGCCTCCGAATGCCATACGCTGATAAGACTCTCTTGTACAACATCTTGCGCTTCATCGCGATTCCCCAATATCGACCACACATAATTGCATAATGGCGCATAATACCGGCGGTAGAGTTCTTTCCACGCTTCCGGATCTTTGGCATTGATACCTTTTAGGAACCGATCAGTGTCATCGAATATGGCCATTTCCCTGTCTTCCTGTTAGTTGGATGATAGTTGTCATTTCCTCACCTTGGCCAGCTGCATTACATACATAGCCCGTGCGTGGCAAAGGGTGATTCAGGACGAAGACAACACGATTAGAGCACAAGTTCTACGGCCGTGGGATAGAGCCTGCGAGGGTCAAAAAACGTGGCGCAACTATTGACAAGATGCCGCAATCGCGGCTTCAGTTTTCCCTTGAAGAGGCATTTGCCATTCACCTCAATGGTCACTGGTTTTGTGAGATCCAACAGTTCCTCACAGAAATATAGGGTAAACCGCCCCGAGGTGGCAGGCGAAAGATGCTTCCTGAACTTCAGTTCTATCTCCCAGTAAGGTTCTTTCTCCACCACCTCATAGCGTACATTGTCCACAGTCAGACGCACGTGGTTACCCTCTATCGTCATCTCGTATCGTGTACGGGCCTGCTCGTCAGGCCTTTGGTTCACGACCAGATTGTAGAATCCACGCCGGTGCCGGCCGTCCATGTCAAAATCTTCCCAGCAAAAGTAATGGGGATAGGGCTGACGGGCATACTGCTTCAGCCAAGGAGTAGTGGGCGAATAGTCGATGGCATGCCCCATGCCTGGAATCAGTTCTACGCGATGCGTGTACAGTTCAGGATGCAACCGTTGCAGACTGTCGAAAGCCTGCCGTGTGTACAGGGTCAGCAGATTACGGTAGAAATCCATATCCCGTTCCCCAGTACGCAGACTGAATGGCATATTGGCACAATTCTCCGCCGGGGCATTCTTCAGAGGCTCGCCTCCGGCCATCGGACCTGCTGCCGCAAGATAGTCGGCATAAAACGATGCCAAGCGCTGACTGCCATATCCCCCCTCGGAAATACCAAAGAGATAGATGCTGTCAGGATGGACATCGCCTCGTGCCAACGAAAGCCTGAGCAGTTTCTCCCAAGCATACTGTTTGGATTGATGCCACCAACGGTAATACTTGCCTTCATTGGGTATCTGTGGAATGAAATAGACCGAAGGGGCATCCTGAAAACGTTGCGCCAAAACCAGTCCGGTATTCCATTCCTGCACTTTTGGCCCTGAGCCATGCAGATAGATAAAGAAAGGATACCCACTGCGCACCGTTCCTTTTTCTTTCACTCCATAGCGATAGGGCATCACCGCATGGGGTTCCAGCGAATCAGGCAGACTCCATTGCGCCACGCTTGTTTCCGACAGAAGACCGAGCGATAACAACGGTTCTTCGGCCGAAGCTTCATTGGCCTGCTTCCAGGCCTGCCAAACCAGCTTGCGATATTTCTCTATGGAAGAAAGTTTAAACTGCTTGTCTTTTTTCACGGGTATCACCTCATTCCGCGAAAGACACGCTGCGAAATGTGCTTTCAGATACGATTCTCCCTTGGACTGTGCCAGTACATCCACCGATTGCAAGACCATCATGCAGCAAAACACCAAAACTCTTGTCATTCTCATTTTCATAACCTATTATTTATATAAGGTGTGTCCTATCATCATACCAGCCCCGTCTTGAAAGCACGGCTTCAGCGTCTTTTTACCCATCCAGGCAATCGCCGACCTACGGCACACCATCATCTATTCGCCGATTTGCTTCGCACATTCACCATTTATCCTTGAAAAAACTTACAGAATTGCGTATTTTCCCAAAAATAAGTTTACGGATGCAAAGTTAACAACTTTTTCGCATACCACAAACAAAAGTATAAAATATATGTACATTCGGCGAATTCAACGCAGACCAAATTAAAAAAATATTAATGTCAGATAGGATAGGATAAGCTTTGCTTGGATAAGAAGCGAAGATGCGGTAACTTTGAAACTCATAATAATTTGTTATGCAATGAAAAGGTTAATAGTATTTTTGACCATGTGCTGCCTGTCATTTGCGACCATCTATGCAGACGATGACATGAAGGTTGTTGTCCCGACGAGCAAAAGCACAAACTATGCTCTTTATCCTGCGATAACAGGAGTCTTCTTGAGGCTTGACACAAGAGACGGGACTATCCAAGCCATTGTTCCTTCAAACCCGAAGAAAAACCGGGTACTTAATGCAGACCCTCTTGCGCTTGATAAAAAGCCAAGACGCTTTGAACTATATCCGACAGACATTGGACAAGACTTCCCCCGACTGGGTAAAGTTCAACAGCACAAAATACATGGTTTGCTATGCTTACGTCATCTCTCCACTCTCTGACAAGATACGCCTCGTGGTTGCCTCGGGCGATGCCCCCAGGAGAAATTGTTGTTGGCAAATTGAGGGACTTTACTTGGCTGCATGCCCTTCGCTGTGGAAACAACAGAATTGAGATGTACTCATCCATTGTTTATGCGGAGAAAAATGCGGAGAAAAATACGGATTACCGATATTATGGTTTGTCTGAAGTATTCAGAGTGAAGCCAAATTATTGATCAAAAAGACAATCTAAGGTCAGCACCTTGACAAAGTCGCTGGAGTACTCATTGTATTTGATGCCGTAAGTGGAAATGAGGGTGGGATGGATGACCGATCTCCGGGGAATGCGTTCGGAAAGAAGGTTCTGACGATGAACAAGAGTGCGATGGTATGACTTGTCAACGGTGAACTCCTCATTATAGAATTTCATCTCACACATATTAATCACATTGTCCTTACGTATGATAAGCAAGTCAATCTGCGTGCCCTGGTCACTAT
>JBJEAU010000113.1:0-6354 GCA_051869355.1 Prevotella sp.
GTGCTACAAAGATAATACTTTTCTAAGATAAACAATCAAAACTGCCACTTTTTTCTTCATATCTGTTTATTTTAATGTGGACAGCAACTTGGCCAGATTCCCCCCCCCTCTTAATACCTATACCCATTTATATATAACGAAATCGTACAACTATGGGTTCTTCCTGAAATTCTAACAATCGGTTTATAGGAAACAAATGAATACATTTCTTGGTGACTGATTTGAGGTGTTGTGCCCTCACCCTATCCCTCTCCCGCGGGGCGAGGAGAAACGCGCCACACCCTTCCCTATGTAATCCTGTTATAGAATAACAATGACAGGACATTCTTCGCCCGGGGAAGATGGATAGGGTGAGGACTACATAAGCCTTGATGAGCGATGCCTATCTGTGATTGAAAAAAGGGCGCACCGTCGAGGTACGCCCTGCTTGCGTGGGAACTCCACGCCAAATCGTGAATGTAGCAAAGGATTAGAAGCGGAACGAAAGTTCTACATCTATCATGCTGTAATTGTGCTTGTCGGGGTTGGCAATGCTGCGGTCGTTGATGAGCGCGTACTCACCGGTAAGTTGCAGGTTACGGGTGAAGTTGTAATCCAATCCCACCTCGTATTGCGTCTTCTGCTTAGAAGCGTCGCCCGTGGGCTGATACATGTCGTAACGCGCCTTGGCATGGAACTTCTTCTTGATGATAGGAGCTATCACCACGGCATACACACCCTGTGCCTTGTCGCCATTGCCACTCAGCGTGCAGTCTTTGGCATCGTCGGCATCCTGATAGCGTGTCTTGAAAGCCAAACCCGTGGAATGGGCATACTCCGAACGGAAAGTCCAGTCGTTGACGACATACTCAGCCGAGAAGGCGTAACGACGCTGCTGCAAACTGCGGATGCCGCTCTGGGCATTGCCCTGCTCATCGGTCCAAGTGCCCTTGCGTGCATAAGAGCCGGTCCAACCGAAAGCACCGATACGCATACCGGCAACAGGCATGACCCAAACACCACCGATAAGGTCTTTCTGCTGGTCTACATCGCTCACATTGATACCCTGTCCGTTGAACACACCCACTTGGTAGTGCAACAGATTGCGACCATTGGCATTTTTCAGGAAATCACCCTGAATCTGCACACCAATGTCACGGCCGTTGCTGGAATGGGTTCCGGCACGGTCGCTGAAGCCTGCAAGCGCACTGATAATCTGGCTGTAGCCCATAAATCCCTGATCCACGGGGTGCATGGGATTCTCGAAAGAGAAAGGACGCTTAAACTGTCCTGCCTTAATCTTGAAATAGTCATACTTCTGCCACTCGCCAAACAGGTCTACCACACGGGGAGAACTGCCGAGGGTGGTGGTGTTGCCATTGAACTGCACCTGTGCTTTCCAATAAAAGTCGTCGAGGATGCGTCCGTCAAGCGAGAAACGCGCCAAACGCAGATTGAACGAGTTGGCCTTAGCCCCCTCTTTACCACTATACTGGTACTGTACAATACCATATCCCGAGAGCTTCACATTATTAATCCATGAAACCTTCTTCTCTTGTGCATGGGCAGCCATCGATACGAGTGCCACCAATGCCATCATCATACCCTTTTTCATGTTTGCTGGGGTTTTCATCATTACTATTACTGTTGTTTTTATTGAATAAACTTTATATCTATCTCTACTTTATAAGAACCTGATAAGAAGTTGATTTTCATCCTATCACACGTTTTCCCTCAACTCCAGCATCACCACATTCTCCACGTGTGGGGTATGGGGGAACATATCTACGGGCTGCACCTTGGCCACTCGGTACTTGGCATCCATCAGCGCCAAATCACGGGCCTGCGTGGCCGGATTGCAGCTCACATACACGATGCGGCGGGGGGATGCGTTGAGGATGACATCGACCACATCGGGGTGCATGCCGGCACGGGGTGGGTCGGTGATGATGACATCGGGACGGCCGTGGGTGGCGATAAACTCATCGGTCAGGATGTCTTTCATGTCGCCCGCATAGAACAAGGTGTTGTCGATACCATTGATGCGGCTATTGACCTTAGCGTCCTCGATGGCCTCGGGTACATATTCTATACCTATCACCTGCCGGGCGCGCCCAGCCACAAAGTTGGCGATGGTTCCCGTACCTGTATAGAGGTCGTAGACCAACTCGTTGCCTGTGAGACCGGCAAATTCGCGCGCTACGGAATAAAGGTGGTATGCCTGGTCGGTATTGGTCTGGTAGAAACTCTTGGGACCGACCTTAAACTTGAGACCCTCCATGGTCTCGAAGATATGGTCATTGCCCCGGAAGCACACCACTTCCAAGTCGCCGAACGTGTCATTGCACTTCTGGTTGTCCACATACATGACCGAGGTGAGCTGAGGGAAACGGTCGGCAACATGTTGCAGCAGCCCCTTGGCCAAATCGGCATCGCCCTCTTGCTCGAAATGGAACTGCACAATGAGCATCCACTCGCCCGTATTGGAGTTGCGCAAAATCAGGTCGCGCAACAAACCCGTCTGTTGGCGGATATCAAAAAAGGTGATGCCGTGAGCGATGGCATAATCGCGTATCTCGTTGCGTATCTGATTGTGCAAATCGTCCATCAGATGACAGCGCTCGATAGGATAAATCTTGTCAAACGAACCGGTAATGTGGAATCCCACAGCCGAATCGCAAAGGTTACTCTCCTCTCCCTCCACCTTTGGAGGAAGTTGGGCTATCTCCTCCTTGGTGTACCACCGTCGGTTGGCACAGCCAAACTCCAGTTTGTTGCGATACTCGCTAATCTTAACCGAGCCAAGGATAGGCTCAAATTCGGGCAGCTGCACTTTTCCTATGCGCGATAGCTGGTCATACACTTGCTGCTGCTTGGCCTTGAGCTGCTCCTCGTAGCGCAGATTCTGCCACTTGCATCCGCCGCACACCCCAAAGTGACGACACATGGGTTCCACGCGCAGGCTACTTGGACTGACGATTCGCACCGCCTCGGCTTCACAATACTTATGTTTCTTTTTCCTAATCTGCAAATCGACGACATCGCCCGGGACGACAAAAGGCACGAACACCACCATATCATCTATATGGGTTACGCACTTGCCTTCAGCCGCCACCGCCTCGATAGTCACATTCTCAAAAAACGGTAACGGTTTACGTTTACGTGTCATAATTATACAAATTTTGTGACAAAGTTACAAATAAATAATAAGTTACACTTCAAGAATTGCCGAAAAATCTGATGGCTGGCACAAAAAACGAAAAAAATGTAATGTCGAGTTAGCATATTTTTCCGCAAATGTTTGTTGGATTTGCAAAAATACGCTATCTTTGCACATAGACATAAATTTCATACAAAATATTATTGATACTTAATAACTATGAGTGACAAAAGAGTTTATACCTTTGGCAATGGTAAAGCCGAGGGTAACGCAAAAATGCGAGAAGAACTTGGTGGAAAAGGCGCAAACTTGGCCGAGATGAACCTTATCGGCGTACCAGTTCCTCCCGGATTCACGATTACAACGAGCTGCTGTAACGAGTATTACGAAGTAGGTCAGGAGAAAATCAAGGAGATACTCAACGACGAGGTGACGGCAGCCGTTAAGCACATCGAGGACTTGATGAACTCCAAGTTCGGAGACACCCAGAATCCGCTTCTCGTGAGTGTCCGCTCTGGTGCCCGTGCCTCTATGCCTGGTATGATGGACACCATCCTCAACCTGGGTCTGAACGACGAGGTGGCCGAGGGTATGGTACGTAAGACCAACAACCCCCACTTCGTATACGACTCTTACCGCCGTTTCGTACAGATGTACGGTGACGTGGTGCTCGAGATGAAGCCTGTAAACAAGGAAGACATCGACCCGTTTGAGGAAATCATCGAGCAGGTAAAGGCTGAGCGTGGTGTGAAACTGGACAAGGACTTGTCTGTAGATGAGTTGAAGAAACTGGTTAGCCTGTTCAAGACTGCCATCAAGGAGCGCACCGGCAAGGACTTCCCCAACGATCCTATCGAGCAGTTGTGGGGTGCCATCTGTGCTGTATTCCGCAGCTGGATGAACGAGCGCGCCATCCTCTACCGCAAGATGGAAGGCATCCCCGATGAGTGGGGTACAGCCGTGAGCGTAATGGCTATGGTATTCGGTAACATGGGTGATACTTCTGCTACGGGCGTATGCTTCAGCCGCGACGCCGGTAATGGCGAGAACCTGTTTAATGGTGAGTATCTCGTTAACGCACAGGGCGAGGACGTTGTGGCTGGTATCCGTACACCACAGCAGATCACCAAGATTGGCTCACAGCGCTGGGCAGAGCGTGCCGGCATCAGCGAGGAAGACCGCGTTGCCAACTATCCTTCTATGGAGGAAGCCATGCCCGAAATCTATGCACAGCTCAACGACTTGCAGGATAAACTGGAGAAGCACTACCACGATATGCAGGATATGGAGTTTACCGTACAGGAAGGCAAGCTCTGGTTCTTGCAGACACGTAACGGAAAGCGTACCGGTACAGCCATGGTGAAGATTGCCATCGACCTGTTGCACGAGGGTATGATCGACGAGAAGACCGCCATCATGCGCTGCGAGCCCCAGAAACTTGATGAGCTGCTCCACCCTGTATTCGACAAGAAGGCATTGTTGCAGGCCAAAGTCATCACCCAGGGTCTTCCCGCATCACCGGGTGCAGCCTGCGGACAGATCGTATTCCACGCAGACGATGCACAGGCTTGGCATGCTGATGGCCACAAGGTCATCATGGTACGTATCGAGACATCTCCTGAGGACCTTGCCGGTATGGCTTCTGCCGAGGGTATCCTGACCGCACGTGGCGGTATGACCTCTCACGCTGCCGTTGTGGCCCGTGGTATGGGTAAGTGCTGCGTATCAGGTGCAGGCGGTATCAATGTAGACTATAAGACCAAGACCGTTGAAATCGACGGTGTCGTATATAAAGAAGGTGATTACATCTCTCTGAACGGTTCTACCGGTCAGGTTTATGCCGGCGAGGTTCCCACCAAGGCTGCCGAACTGAGCGGCGACTTCAAGGAGTTGATGGATCTCTGCGACAAATACACCAAGCTGCAGGTACGTACCAACGCCGACACACCGCACGATGCACAGGTTGCACGCGCATTCGGCGCCAAGGGTATCGGTCTGACCCGTACTGAGCACATGTTCTTCGAGGATAAGAAGATTGTTGCCATGCGCGAGATGATTCTCTCTGATACCGTAGAGGGTCGTGAGAAGGCACTTGCCAAACTGTTGCCCTACCAGAAGGCTGACTTCAAGGGTATTCTGGAGGCTATGGACGGCTGCCCGGTTAACATCCGTCTGCTTGATCCACCTCTCCACGAGTTTGTACCGCACGATATCGCCGGTCAAGAGACGATGGCCAAGGAGATGGGCGTAGACGTTGCAACCATCCAGCGCCGTGTGGCTTCTCTCGCTGAGAACAACCCGATGTTGGGTCACCGCGGTTGCCGTCTGGGTATCACATTCCCCGAGATTACTGCCATGCAGACCCGCGCCATCCTCTCTGCAGCTTGCGAGCTGAAGAAGGAAGGTAAGAACCCGATGCCGGAAATCATGGTTCCGCTGATTGGTATTCTCTACGAGCTGAAACAGCAGAAGGAAATTATCCAGAAGACTGCAAAAGAGGTATTCGAGGAGTACGGTGTAGAAATCGACTTCGAGATTGGTACGATGATTGAGATTCCGCGTGCTGCCCTCACAGCAGACCGCATCGCCACTGAGGCTGAGTACTTCTCATTCGGTACCAATGACTTGACCCAGATGACATTCGGCTACAGCCGCGACGACATCGCCAGCTTCTTGCCGGTATATCTGGAGAAGAAGATTCTCAAGGTAGATCCGTTCCAGGTACTCGACCAGCATGGTGTAGGCCAGCTCATCGAGATGGCTGTTGAGAAGGGCCGCTCTGTCCGCAAGAACCTCCGTTGCGGTATCTGCGGTGAGCACGGTGGTGAGCCCAGCTCTGTGAAGTTCTGTGCCAAGATTGGCATGAACTATGCAAGCTGCTCTCCGTTCCGCGTACCAATTGCACGTCTTGCAGCGGCGCAGGCAGCCGTCGAAGAATAATCGAAAGGTGCTGAAAATTAGCTATATAAAGGGCAAGTATCTGGGAAACAGGTACTTGCCCTTAGTTTTTTGTGTATGTTCTGCATGTTCCAAATGCAGAATAAGAAGCCAAAATCAGGGCAAATGTTTCCCAAAAATCAAGAACGTGTTTCCCAAGCCATTCTTTTGTTTCCCAAAAAACATCGGATGTTTCCCCAAAAAAAACGCGTTGTTTCCCAGTTGGCATTCTTCTTCTCTATTTTTCTTTTGTTATGCTTCTCGTTGAGATTCTGCAT
>JBJEAU010000114.1:0-26186 GCA_051869355.1 Prevotella sp.
TATGAAAAAACTTGATGATTGGAGGGTAATATTCCGGAAAACATGATGTTTTTTTGTGATTTTAAGGGCTGTAAGCTATCATTCTCGTTTTTTTTGTCTAATTTTGCATCATTATGATAGAAGTGAAGGTGAAAGAGGCGCAGCTGATAGCCGCAGCCGAGACAGGGATGGATGAGTTTATCCAAGTGTTTGTAGATGCCATCTACGAGGCAATCGGTGGACAGTTGACGGCTGAGACAATGGTGCAGCTCAACAGCGACCAGATCACGCTCTTGGGCTACCATGCCCTGCGCGATGAGGTGATGGATGGAGGTTTCGTGCAGCTCATACACAATGGGTGGGGAGCCTTCTTCTTCCGTAATCCTTTCGACAAGGCCGTGCGTGCATGGGGCATGCAGGAACTGTGCAGCATCATCCGTCGTGGACATAAGCTCTACGACAAGTATCACCATGAACTGGAGGCCGATTGCACGGACGAGGAGTTTATGGCACTCTTCGAGCAGTTTGCCGAATTTGACGAAATCGATGACCGTTTCGTGGAGTGTGAGGAAGCGTTTACCGACAGTGTGGCCCATTATGTGGACGAGCATCTCGACCGCTTCTGCACAGTGGTGAAACAAGACGAATAAGAAGTGACAGACCAAAATGAACAAGCAAGAACAAGAGATAAGAAAGAAGAGTCCCGTACAGATCAGAAACAAGAAAGCCTCGTTTGAGTATTTCTTTGTAGACACTTACACGGCGGGCATGGTGCTCACGGGTACGGAAATCAAGTCGATACGCGCCGGCAAGGCCTCGCTGGTCGACTCGTACTGTGTGATAGACAAGGGCGAGATATGGGTCAAGGGCATGAATATCAGTCCTTACTTCTATGGCTCGTTCTCCAACCACGAGGCCAAGGGCGACCGCAAGCTGCTGCTCAAGAAGCGGGAGATACGCCGTCTGGAGGCCGCGGCCAAGGATGTGGGCTTTACGATAGTGCCCCTCCTGGTCTTTATAGACGAGCACGGACGTGCCAAGATGGATATAGCACTGGCCAGAGGTAAGAAGGAGTTTGACAAACGGCAGACCCTCAAGGAGAAAGAAGACCGCCGCGAGATGGATCGTGCTATCAAGCGGTTCTAACCAAGGAGGCCGCGAGGGCCTCAGATACAGGATAATATGGATATCAGACAAGTTGTAAAGCAGAGAATACTCATACTGGACGGTGCCATGGGCACCATGATACAAGGGTATGGGCTTACCGAGGCCGACTTCAGGGGCAGTCTGCCGCTGCGTGACGATGTGCAGTATGCCGGCAACAACGATATGCTGTGTCTGACACGTCCCGACGTGATTGCAGACATCCACCGCCGCTATCTGGAGGCGGGTGCCGACCTGATAGAGACCAACACCTTCTCGGCGCAGCGTGTGTCGCAGGCCGACTACCATCTCGAGGAGATGAGTCGTGAGATAGCCCTGCAGGGGGCAAGGATTGCACGCGAGGTGGCCGACCGTTATTCCACCGCCGCGAAGCCCCGGTTTGTGCTCGGTTCGATGGGGCCTACCAACAAGACTTGTTCCATGTCGCCCGACGTGAACGACCCTGCAGCCCGCGATGTGACTTACGACGACCTGTTTGCTGCCTATGCCGAGCAGGCCGGTGCCCTGATAGAGGGTGGGGTAGACGGTGTGCTCATAGAGACCATCTTCGATACGCTCAACGCCAAGGCGGCTATCGATGCGGTGCAGGCCGAGATGCGACAGCGTGGCGTAGCGCTGCCCATCATGCTGAGTGTGACGGTGAGCGATCTGGCCGGGCGCACGCTGAGTGGACAGACGCTGGACGCTTTTCTGGCCAGCATCAGTCCGTATGATATTTTTTCCGTAGGACTCAACTGCTCGTTCGGTCCGTCGCAGATGCGCCCGTTTCTCGAAGATCTGGCCCGTAAGTCACCTTATTATATATCGGCCTATCCCAATGCCGGATTGCCCAACTCGATGGGACTGTATGATGAGACGGCCGAGACGATGGCACCTCAGATACAGCAACTTATCGACGGAGGGCTGGTCAATATCGTGGGTGGATGTTGCGGAACCGACGACAGTTTTATCCGCCGTTATGCCGAATTGGCGCAGGGCAAGGCGCCCTACCGTCCCCATGACCGAGCGCCGTACATGCAGTTGAGCGGACTGGAACCGTTGGCTGTCCGTCCGGGCATGTTTGTCAATGTGGGCGAACGGTGCAACGTGGCCGGCTCGCGCAAGTTCCTACGTCTGATCAAGGAGAAAAACTATGAAGAGGCGCTCTCTATTGCCCGTAAGCAGGTGGCCGACGGGGCGATGGTGATCGATGTGAACATGGACGATGGTCTGCTCGATGCCCGCGAGGAGATGCGCTACTTCCTGAACATGGTGGCCTCGGAGCCCGATGTGGCCAAGGTGCCCATCATGATCGATTCGTCCAAGTGGGACGTCATCGTAGAGGGATTGAAGTGCTGTCAGGGTAAGTCGATCGTCAACTCCATCTCGCTCAAGGAGGGCGAAGAGACCTTTGTGGCGCATGCCCTGGATGTGAAGCGCTACGGCGCGGCGGTGGTGGTGATGTGCTTCGACGAGCAGGGACAGGCCACTACCTACGAGCGCAGGATAGAGATAGCGGCGCGAGCCTACCGCATCCTGACAGAGCACGTGGGCATGAATCCGCTCGACATCATCTTCGACCCCAATATCCTCTCTATCGCCACCGGCTTGGAAGAGCATGATAACTATGCAGTAGACTTCATCCGTGCCACCGAGTGGATACGCACCCATCTCCCGGGTGCCCACGTCAGTGGGGGAGTGAGCAATCTGAGTTTCTCATTCCGCGGAAACAACTATATACGTGAGGCCATGCACGCCGTATTCCTTTACCATGCCATTCAGGCAGGTATGGACTTCGGCATTGTCAACCCCTCTACCAAGGTCACGTATGCCGATATTCCCGAGGAGCACCTGCGCATCATCGAGGATGTGGTGCTCAACCGGCGGAAGGGGGCGGCGGAAGACCTGATCGAACTGGCCGGCAAGCTCAAGATGGAGCAGGAGGCGCACAAGGGTGCCCCCGCCGAGGCGCATGCCGCTGAGGAGGCATGGCGGCAGGCTCCCCTCGTGGACCGGTTGAAGTATGCCCTGCGCAAGGGCATCGGCGACTATCTGGAGCAAGACCTCGGCGAGGCACTGACGGTCTATCCCCGTGCCGTACAGATTATCGAAGGCCCGCTGATGGACGGCATGAGCGAAGTGGGCGAACTCTTCGGAGCCGGCAAGATGTTTTTGCCGCAGGTGGTGAAGACGGCCCGCACCATGAAGCAGGCAGTGGCCTTTCTCCAACCGCATATTGAGGCTGCCCAAAGCACGGCGCCGACCAAGGCGGGTAAGGTGGTCTTGGCTACGGTCAAGGGGGATGTGCACGATATCGGCAAGAACATCGTGCATGTGGTGATGGCCTGCAACAACTACGAGATTATTGACCTCGGGGTGATGGTGCCGGCCGACCAGATAGTGAAGACCGTCATCCGCGAAAAGGCAGACATCGTGGGCCTGTCGGGATTGATTACGCCGTCGTTGGAGGAAATGGTGAATGTGGCGGTGGAGATGCGCAAGGCCGGGCTCGATATCCCCATTCTCATTGGTGGAGCCACCACTTCGCAGTTGCATGTGGCGCTCAAGGTGGCGCCTGTCTATGGCGGTCCGGTGGTGTGGATGAAGGACGCATCGCAAAATTCGCTGACGGCTGCAAGACTGCTCAATCCCAAGGAGCGTGAGGCGTATGTGGCCGAACTGGATGCCCGCTACGAGGGGCTGCGCCAAGGGTATCGGCAGGAGCAGGAAAAACTGCTGTCAATAGAAGAAGCGCGTAAAAACAAGTTGAATTTGTTTGAGTGAACCGTCAAAAACATCGTGATATCCTTGGTGGTTTAGCGGTTTTGGAGTAATTTTGCACAAGTTTTTAAGCATTAATAGATGTTTCATAAGAAAAGACGCTGGCACTGTCTGCCCGGGCAGGAGCCGACAGAGATGGACAAGCAGGTGATGTACTGGGAGTCTAAAGGCAAAGAGGTGCCTACCAGAGCGCTCATCAAGACTCACGAACAGATAGAGGGAATCCGCAAGAGTGGACGGGTCAACACGGGTTGTCTCGACGAGGTGGCCCGCCAGATACATGTGGGCATGACCACGCAGGAGATAGATGATATCTGTATGGCATACTGCAAGGAGCATCATGCCACGCCCGCCTGTCTGGGGTATGAAGGCTATCCCAAGAGCGTATGCACCTCTATCAACGAGGTGGTGTGCCACGGTATTCCCAAAGAGACCGATGTGTTGCAGGAAGGCGATATCGTCAACGTGGATATGACCACCATCGTGGACGGGTATTATGCCGATGCCTCGCGCATGTTTATCATCGGTAAGACCACGCCCGAGAAAGAGAGGCTGGTGAGAGTGGCCAAGGAGTGTCTGGAGATAGGAATGGAGGCAGCCAAACCCTACTCGTTTGTAGGTGATATAGGCCATGCCATCCAGAAACATGCAGAGAAGCATGGTTACAGCATCGTGCGCGACTTGTGTGGACACGGTGTGGGACTCGATTTCCACGAAGAGCCCGATGTGGTGCATTATGGTCATCGGGGAACGGGCATGTTGCTCGTGCCTGGTATGGTTTTCACCATTGAGCCGATGGTGAATATGGGTACTTGGAAGGTGTTTATCGATGCCGATGACCCATACGGATGGGAAGTGATTACGGGTGACGAGAAGCCTTCGGCACAGTGGGAGCATACCTTCGTGATGACGGAGCATGGCGTGGAAATCTTGACATACTGATGACGACAGACATTATTATATTAGGTATAGAGTCTTCGTGCGACGACACGTCGGCCGCCGTGTTGCGCAACGGGGTGTTGCTGAGCAATGTCACGGCTTCGCAGGAAGTGCACAAGGCTTATGGCGGCGTGGTGCCGGAACTGGCTTCGCGGGCACACCAGCAGAATATCGTGCCGGTGGTGGATCAGGCAATCCGTCGTGCCGGCATCACCAAGGAACAGTTGTCGGCCATCGCGTTTACACGTGGCCCGGGGCTGATGGGTTCGTTGCTGGTAGGTGTCAACTTTGCCAAGGGGCTGTCGAGGGCTTTGGATATCCCGCTGATCGATGTCAACCATCTGCAGGGACATGTCATGGCGCACTTTATCAAGGAGAGTGAGGATGACCATCATGAGCCTCCGTTCCCGTTCTTGTGCCTGCTGGTGTCTGGCGGCAACTCGCAGATTGTGAAAGTCAATGCCTACAACGACATGGAGGTGCTGGGTCAGACCATCGACGATGCGGCGGGTGAGGCCATCGACAAGTGTTCTAAGGTGATGGGACTGGGTTATCCTGGTGGCCCAATCATCGACCGGTTGGCGCGGCAAGGAAATCCGCATGCTTACCAGTTTGCTGAGCCACGCATCCCCGGCCTCGACTATAGTTTTTCGGGACTGAAGACATCGTTTCTGTACAATATGCGCGAGTGGGTGGCCGAAGACCCGGACTTCATCGAGCATCACAAGGAGGATATCGCTGCCAGTCTGGAGTTTACCATTGTCGACATCCTGATGAAAAAACTGCGCAAGGCGGTGAAGGAGACGGGGATTAAGCATGTGGCTGTGTCGGGTGGCGTGTCTGCCAATAACGGACTGCGCAATGCGTTCCATGACCACGCACGTCGTTATGGCTGGACGATATACATTCCGAAGTTCAGTTTTACGACAGACAATGCGGCAATGATTGCCTGTGTCGGCACTTTCAAATATCAAGACAAGGCTTTCGCCAGTATCGACCTTCCCGCGTTCAGCAAGGTCACTTTCGAATAGAAAAATCAATAAAAATAAATATCAATAAAGTGGAACTACAAAGCAAAATACTGAGCAAGGAAATCTTGCATCATCTCTATGCCAACGGCAAGACGCTGGGTACGGCAGAGAGTTGTACGGGTGGGCGAATCGCTGAGACCATTATAGCAGTGCCAGGTGCGTCAAATTATTTCAAAGGAGGTATCGTGTGCTATTCCGATGATGTGAAAATCAGATTGCTGAACGTGTCGGAGCAGGTTTTGGCAGAAAAGACGGCTGTCTGTGAAGAGGTGGCTGTAGAGATGGTCAAAGGTGCTTGCGAAACACTGGGTTGCGATTATGCCATAGCTTCGACAGGTATTGCCGGTCCGGGAGGTGGCACGCCTGAAAATCCTGTAGGTACTATTTGGATAGGGTACGGCTCAAAGGACGAGGTGCGCACGCTGAAGCTCACCGAAGACCAAGGACGTGACATCAATCTTTCGGTTGCGACCATCGAGGCATTGCGCTTGTTCCTGGAATTCTACAAGGAGAAAAATCCAATGGTAAGGGATGAGGAAAAATAAAGATAAAAAAACTTAATTCTGCAATTCTTTACAGAAATATTTTGTTTATTCGGGAATAATTCGTAATTTTGCACCCTGTTTGGAATAAGTATCTAATTTAGAATCAAAAATTAAGGATAGTAATGTCTAAGATTTGTCAAATTACAGGAAAGAAGGCACAGATAGGTTGTAATGTGTCTCACTCAAAGCATCGTACAAAGCGCAGCTTTGACGTAAACCTTTTCAGCAAGAAATTCTTCTATGTTGAAGAGAATTGCTGGATCAGCCTGAAGATTAGCGCAGCAGGTCTCCGCATGATCAATAAGGTAGGGCTGGATGCCGCTCTTAAGCAGGCTGTTGCTAAGGGCTACTGCGATTGGAAAGATATCAAGGTCATCGCAGAGGGTAATGTCGTAGATTAATTAAAGCTAAGGAGAATACATAACAATGGCAAAGAAAGCTAAAGGTAACAGAGTTCAGGTCATTCTCGAATGCACCGAGATGAAGAACAGTGGACTGCCAGGAACAAGCCGTTACGTGACCACCAAGAATCGTAAGAATACTCCTGAGCGCCTCGAATTGAAGAAGTATAATCCCATCCTGAAGAAGATGACTCTTCACAAGGAAATTAAGTAATAAGGAGATTTAAGCAATGGCAAAGAAAGCGGTGGCTACCTTGCACGAAGGTTCAACTGACGGACGTGCATACACAAAGGTAATCAAGATGGTTAAGAGCCCCAAGACTGGCGCTTATGTATTTGATGAGCGTATGGTTCCCAATGAGGCTGTTAAGGATTTCTTCAAAGATTAATTTTTGAATTACCATACATAGAAAGAGGATGTGTCATCAAGGCACATCCTCTTTTTGGGTTTAGGGAGATGGGGAAGATACGAATCATCCCACAGTCTTTACCTCGAATCGGCGAGACATTGTCTGCGCCCGTTGGTGAAAGACTGTGGGATTTGTTATGTGGACGTCTGTCGTCTGCTGTTATTCGGGGATGTTGCGGAGAATCTCCAGCAGATGATCCCAAACCATTTGTACGGTGGGGATGAGGAGACGCTCATCGGGCGTGTGAACGTATCGGAGTGTCGGGCCGAAGCTTACCATGTCGAGATTGGGGTAACGTTCGGAGAAGAGACCACATTCCAGACCGGCGTGTATGCCGAGTACGCGTGGCTCTTTGCCGAAAAGCTTGCGATAGGTGTCGACCGTAATCTCCACCAACTTGCTGTTTGGATTCATCTTCCATGCCGGGTAACCGTCGGTAGAAACCACTTTGGCACCGGCGAGCTCATAGGTAGCGCGTACGGTGTTGCACATGTTGTCAAGATTGCTCATGACATTGGAGCGCTGTGATGAGAGCACTTCCACCTGTGTATCGGTTGTCTTGACGGCAGCTACATTGCTTGAAGTTTCTACCATCCATGCGAGCGCCTCGTCCTGGCACATGGCAAAGATTCCATTGTCCACGGCTTGCAAAGCGCTGATGATGTTGCGGCCGACAGCAGCAGGAAGAACGGGCAGGGCGTCTGTGCTTCCGAGGGCAAACTGCATAGCGGTATCTGTAACGTGGAATTCATCTTCGGCAGCGGCTACAAATATGTTGAAATCGGCCTTTACATCCTCTTTTACGGCAGCGGGAACTGCAAACACTACCCGGCCATCGCGGGGAATGGCATTGTGCAGTTTACCGCTGTTGAAACTGGCAAGTCTGAGGTCGCACTTGCGCAACTCATTGTACAAGAAACGGGAAAGGAGTTTGATGGCGTTGGCGCGCTTCTTGTTGATATCGTCGCCCGAGTGGCCACCCACAAGTCCCTTGACACTGGCTTCCATAAAGAAATAGCCTTCTGGAGCCTCTTCGCGTGTAAAATCAAATGTGGCGATGGTGCTTCGGCCTCCGGCACAACTTACGAAGAATTGTCCCTCGTCTTCGGAATCAAGATTGATCAGGTAATCACCGTTCATAAAACCGGCCTGCATCCCCATGGCGCCGGTAAGCTGTGTCTCCTCGTCGCGTGTGAATACGCACTCTATCGGGCCGTGTTCTATATCGTTGCTGTCGAGTATCGCCAGTTCGATGGCACAACCGATACCGTCGTCGGCACCGAGTGTGGTTCCTTTGGCACGGAGCCACTCGCCGTCAACATAGGTCTGGATGGCATCGTGGTCGAAATCGAAGTCAATGTCCACAAGTTTGTCACAAACCATATCCATGTGGCTTTGCAGAATGACCGTCTTGCGGTTTTCATGTCCCGGAGTGGCCGGCTTGCGGATAAGCACGTTTCCGGTCTCATCGACTTTGGTCTCGTATCCGTGACTTTCACCGAAGTCTTTCAGATACGCTATCATACGCTCCTCACGCTTGGAGGGGCGGGGAATTTGGTTGATTTTTGCGAACTGCTCAAACACGCGAGCAGGTTTTAGTTCTACATTACTCATTTTTATGTCATTTTATTTTGTCTTTTAATCGAAAAGCGTTACCTTTGTCCGGCAAATCAATGTCTCTGTGACGCTACAAAATTAGGAAAAATGGTAGAAACTCTGCTCATAAGCGTGTTAATAATTGCTATTGCGATGGCATTATTGTGCGTGAAATTGCTTTTCCGCAAGCATGGTGAGTTTTCTTCGCCCCATATCCATGATAGTCAGGCGATGAAAGACAGAGGAATCCATTGTGTCATGGAGCAAGACAGAGAAGCGAGAATGAAATGAGTCTATCATGGCGGCTCATGACCATACAATAGGAATAATATAAAATTAGAATAATAATATGAAGAAGAATCTTTTGAAAACTATGTCCTTGGCAGCTGTTGTTACGCTTGCCCTGGCATCTTGCAATCAGAGTAATCCACAGGCCGATGCGCAGGCTGAAACCAAGCAGACAGCTCCTACAGAGTTGAAAATCGCTTATGTTGAGGTAGACTCTATCATGACACAGTACAAGTTCTGCAAGGACTATTCGCTGATACTCCAGAAGAAGGGACAGAATATACAGAACACATTGGCTGCCAAGCAACAGCAGTTGCAGGCTGCTGCTGCCAACTTCCAGCAGAAGGTGCAGCAGAATGCCTATACACGTGAGCAGGCAGAAGGCATACAGGCTGGTCTGCAGAAGCAGAGCAATGACCTGCAGGCTCTCGACCAGCGCTTGAGCAACGAGTTCCAGGTTGAGACTGCCAAGTATAACAATGCCCTTCGCGACTCTATCCAGCACTTCCTTGCTGCTTACAACAAGGACAAGAAATATAGCCTGATTCTGAGCAAGGCTGGTGACAACCTGCTTTATGCCGACAAGGCTTACGACATTACCAATGAGGTGATTGCCGGTTTGAACAAGGCTTACAAGCCCACGGCTGCCACTAAGAAAGAGACAGAAACGGAAAAGAAATAAATCCCCATATTTATCTTCCCACAAGCCTCCCATCCACGTGGGGGGCTTTATTTTTATATCAAAAGTATGACACGCCAAGAAAGGTACCGCTTCATTCTCGACTATTTCAGGGAGAAGACTCCCGTAGTGACGACAGAACTCCAGTTTGGCAGCGCATTCCAGCTGTTGGTGGCCACCCTCCTCAGCGCGCAATGCACGGACAAGCGTATCAATCAGGTTACTCCGGCGCTCTTCGACCGTTTCCCCACTGCGCAGGCGATGGCCGAGGCTGAGGTGGAAGATGTGTTCGAGTATATCCGCTCGGTGAGTTATCCCAATGCCAAAGCCCAGCATCTGGTGGACATGGCCCGCATGCTGGTCAGCAACTATGGCGGAGAAGTGCCTGAAGCCATGAGCGATCTTGTGAAGTTGCCCGGAGTGGGAAGAAAGACTGCCAACGTGATTCAGGCGGTATGGTTTGGTAAGGCTACGATGGCTGTGGACACCCATGTCTATCGCGTCAGTCACCGTATGGGATTGGTGGCCAAGACCGACAACACACCGCTGAAGGTAGAACAGACGCTCATGCGGAATATTCCCGAGGCCGACATCCCCAATGCCCATCACTGGTTGTTGCTGCATGGCCGCTATGTGTGCAAGAGCAGTAAGCCTCTCTGTGGGCAGTGCCCTTTCGATGCCCTGTGTCCCAAACGGTTGGAAGACTCAAAACTGTAAATCGGTGCCAGGCGATAGCCTTTCTGGGGAAGTGTAGATAGTAATAAGGTACGTATATGGACAGCAAACGAATATTAGATTTTCTGCAAGCCGTTGCCGCCAACAACAACCGTCCTTGGTTTCAGACTCATAAAGCAGAGTATGAGCGATGCAAGCAAGAGTTTGAGGCTGGGGTAGACGAACTGATCGCCACCCTTGCCAAGTTTGATCCGGAGATTTCCCACCTTACAGCCAAGGAATGTTGCTATCGGTTTTACCGAGATACTCGATTCAGCGAAGACAAGTCGCCCTATAAGCGTCATTTTGGAGCATATATCTGTGCCCACGGCAAGAAATCGTTGCGTGGAGGCTATTATATCCATCTGCAGCCCGGTCGGTGCATGATAGCTGTTGGTGCCTATTGGCTGCCCACCCACATCCTGACATCGTGTCGCAACGAGATTATGGGCAATATTGACCAGTGGCGTGCGGCTGTAGAGAATGGGGAGTTTGTCAACTGCTACGGCTATCCCAACGAGGGGCACATGGACGATGAGACGGTGACGGAAAAGGGTTTCGGCCTGTCGTCCTTGAAGATGGCTCCCAAGGGATTCCCACGCGATTATGTGTTTGTGGATTACCTGAAGATGAAGGATTATGCCTGTTGGCATTCCCTTCCCGATACCTTCTTCGACCAGCCGCAGTGGACGGAGCGCTTGGCCGATTATTATCGCATCGCCAAACCCATGATGGATTTTGTCAATGCAGTGATAGATGATTACGAATAGTCAAACGAAACATCGATGAGTAAACAGCGCATTTTTTACTTGGATGTATTACGGACGATAGCTTGTCTGATGGTCATCCTTATGCACTCGCCCATGCCGGGCGTGGCTACCAGTCATATTGTCAATTCGGCCATTTCTTTTGTGACTGCTGCCGGATTGGTGCTCTTTTTCATAATCAGCGGGTCGTTGCTGCTGCCCGTCACGATGGGCAGTCGCGAATTTTTGCGGCGGCGTATGGGCAAGGTGCTGTGGCCCACCTTGTTTTGGACTTTGTTTTATGTGACCGTTAATCTGTTGACAGGAACTACAACCTTGGCTGAGCTACCCAAAGTGCTGCTCTCAATCCCATTTGCGACACAGGGACACGGCATTCTCTGGTTCATGTACACAATGATTGGCCTCTATATCGTATCACTCATCATTTCGCCTTGGCTGCTCAAGGCCTCCCGCCGCGAGGTGGAAGGTCTCTTGATACTGTGGGGCATCACCATGTGCTTCCCCTTTCTCAAACTGGTGGTGGACGTCAACGAGTCTACCACCGGCATGTATTACTATGTGAGTGGTTTTGCGGGTTATTTCCTTTTGGGCTATTACTTGAGGCAGTATGAGATACGCCCTTCCCGATGGCTCATTGCCGGTTTGTTTGCCTTGCCGCTATGCGTGGCGACTTCCGTGAAGCTGTTGGGATGGTCGATAGATTTCTATTCGCTTTTCTGGTATCTCAGTATCTTTGTTGCCATGATGGCCGTAGGTTGGTTTACTTGGATGCAGCGCTCGGTCGGCACTTACCGAGAGGGGCGGTGCTGGCATCGTTGGGTCGTCAACTTCTCCAATTGCAGTTTTGGTGTCTATCTCATCCATATCTTTGTGATGCGACATCTCTTGTGGAACTGTGATTTTATCCAAATCGGGGGGGGTAATTGTCAGATAGTCTTAACCTTTGTATTGACTACGGCCATTTCCTATATCATGGTCTATCTCATCAGCCTGCTTCCTGTGGGCAAATACATCATCGGTTTTAGCAAGTAATGGCCTTTGTTCATCGTAAAGGCCACGTTTAGGGAGTGTAAATGCCACAATTAGCGTCGTAATGGTGGCATTTACGGTTTGTGGATGAGTGAATGTTTTTTGCGTGCCTTGTCATGGGTTTGGGATGTACGGCACATGAGGGATGAATGGCCCCAAAATAGGGCAGAAGTGATAATGAATGTCAAATTTTGGAAGAAAAACTCATATTTTATAAATATATATTCGCTTTTTTACTAAATTTGTAAGCGTTTAGGAATATAAACTTAATACTTACCCTTATGAAAATCGGAATACCTAAAGAAATCAAGAACAACGAGAATCGGGTGGGCATGACCCCCGATGGCGTTGCCGAGTTAGTGAGACATGGTCATGAAGTGTTTGTACAGCATACTGCCGGTGAGGGCAGTGGATTTTCCGACGATGCCTATACCCAAGTAGGTGCCCAGATACTCCCTACCATTGCCGATGTGTATGATATCGCCGAGATGATTGTCAAAGTGAAAGAACCTATTGCTCCAGAATATCCGCTTATCAAGAAAGGCCAGTTGCTGTTTACCTATTTCCATCTGGCTTGTGACAAACCGCTCACCGATGCGATGATTCAGAGTGGTGCCGTATGCTTGGCTTATGAAACGGTGCAGACCCCCGACCGCAGATTGCCGTTGCTCGTTCCGATGAGCGAGGTGGCCGGTAGGATGGCAGCGCTTAACGGAGCCTACTATCTGCAGAAGACCAAGGGCGGAAAAGGAAAGTTGATGAGTGGCGTGCCCGGTGTGAAGCGTGCCAAGGTGCTCGTGCTTGGTGGCGGTATTGTGGGCGAGGCCGCCGCAAGGGTGGCTGCCGGTATGGGTGCCGATGTCTACATCACGGATATCAGCCTGCCCCGTTTGCGCCAGCTCGAAGCAGACCTGCCTGTCAACGTGCATACGCTGTACTCTACAGAGCGCAATATCCGTAAGGAACTGGCCGATGTCGATATCGTCATTGGTTCTGTACTTGTTCCTGGCGACAAGACACCTCACCTCATTACCCGCGAGATGCTGAAAGAGATGGAGCCCGGCACCGTGCTGGTGGATGTGGCCATCGATCAGGGTGGATGCTTTGAGACTTCGCGTCCCACCACGCACAGCGAACCTGTCTATGAGGTGGATGGCATCGTACACTATGCCGTAGCCAATATTCCGGGAGCAGTGCCCAATACCTCCACGGCTGCGCTCACCAATGCCACGCTCAAGTATGCGGTGGCTTTGGCAGACAAGGGATGGAAACAGGCATGCAAGGATGATGAGGCACTGTATAAGGGCCTGAATGTAGTAGAGGGGAAAGTTACCTACAAGGCAGTGGCCGATGTATGGGGACTCCCGTACGAACCTGCTGTTCTCGATTAATCATTATGGGTGGCTTGCCACCAAGCAGTCATAGTTTTCCGGCCCACTACGTAAGAATTGGTAGTTGGGTCGGAAATTGTTATTCCAGAGAATGTATCGACCTTCCATGCGCCAGAATAGGCACTGTAGATTTCGGCTGTCGCTTTGGCGTAGGGTACCATCCGTTGGATTTGTTGGGCGATTTGCTCGGCATCGGCACTGTTCTCGCAGAGTTTGTCGGTATAGCTTTGCATGTCAAAGAAGATGGTTTGTGCCATACCGTCAAGCTTTTGCAGTTCGTCATTCTTGTCGTTGTCGTACGTGTATCGGCTGTTGAGCTCGCGCATGTAGCGTGCCGTCTCGTCTATCTGCTGACAGTCGATGACCGAAAGTGTTCCGTACGGATAGGAATAATGGGAATAAAAATCATAAAAGGCATCCACCACGCCCTGATAGTTAGGTTGCGAGGCGATAAGGCATGGCCATATCTGCTTGTAGGGCAAACCGGCCGCCATGATCTCGCTTGTCGACGCGATAAGGTAGTCGGCCGCATCTTTCAGGTCGTAAGCCACTTCGACTCCAGCCATGTAGCAGTCGTCGAAGGCGACAAACTGCATGTGCATCCCTGCTTGCCGGATGCCGTCGGCCAAGTCTGACAACTCAATCTGATACGCTGCCTCGCTTCCTCCGAATGACCGGGTCTTGTAAAAATCGTAGATGCCTTTGGGGATCCATCCTGTACCGTGGCAGCCGATGAGCATGGCATAGTGGTTGGCCGGTGCCTGCTGCTTCACGTCGTTCAGTACCGATGCGATGCCATACGCTGTGGTGTAGTTGTAGCGGTTATACCGTTTCAGCGTGTCCCTTACACACTGCTGTCCCTTGTAGGAGATTTCCACCAGTGCCGCATAGGTGGGGCTCTGGGAGATGAATACCATCAGACGGTTGTTTCCCAATCCGCCCTGTGTCTTGATGGCCGTTTCGATGTCTGCAATGTTTTGGGTGAAATACGAGTACAGATTGCTGTTGTATGGCTCGTTGGCCCCTGAAGACCACGGCATAAAAAGCAGAAGCGTTTTCTCAGCCGCTTGGGGTGGTTCCGGGTCGTCACTGTTATGACATGCAGTCAACATCCCTACAATCATGAATGCCAAATATATGCTGAGAAAACGCTTCATAGTCTATCTTTTTTTAAGTTCTGCAATTGATTCTTTCAGAGCGGCAATCTTCTCTTCGGAGTCGCTCTGCTTCTTGCGCTCCAGCGCCACGACAGCCTCGGGAGCATGAGCCACGAATTTCTCGTTGGAGAGCTTTTTCTTCACCCCCGCGAGGAATCCTTCCAAATGCTTGAGCTGTGCTTCGGCCTTGGCGATTTCTGCTTCCACATCGATGAGGTCGCCGAGTGGTACGGCAAACTCGTGAGTGCCTACCATAAACGCACTGGCGTTGGCATCCTTGTCTGCCACTACGCTGATAGCGCTGAGGTTGGCCATCTTGATGATGATGCTGTCGAAGTCGGCGCTGGCATTGGCACCGATAGCCTGAAGCTCCAGTTTCTCTTTCGGGGCGATATTCTTCTGGTTGCGCACCATACGCACACCGCTCACTATCTGCTTGGCCACCTCTACCTGCTCGATCAGGCGCAGGTCGTCGTCTGTGGGAGCGTCTACGTGCAGTGCGTCGCGCATAATGCTCTCTCCGTCCTTGCGGTCGTAGATGTGCTGCCACAATTCTTCGGTGATAAACGGCATAAAGGGGTGGAGCATCTTGAGCAAGGTCTCGAAGAAGCCGATGGTGGCCTCGTAGGTGGGTCGGTCAATGGGCTGTGCCTCGCCATTGATGTAGGATGGCTTCACCATTTCCAGATACCAGCTGGAGAACTCGTCCCAGAACAGGCGGTAAACGGCCATCAGCGCCTCGGAGATACGGTACTTGCGGAACAGGTCGTCTACTTCGGCATTGACCTGTTTCAGTTTGGCATCAAACCAGGCCACCGCCGTCTTTCCGGCTTCGGTCGGTGCAATGTCGTCTGCCACGTTCCAACCCTTAACCAGACGGAAAGCGTTCCATATCTTGTTGTTGAAGTTTCGGCCTTGTTCGCAGAGTGCCTCATCGAAGAGGATATCGTTGCCGGCAGGAGCCGACAGCATCATACCCATGCGCACACCGTCGGCACCAAACTTCTCAATCAGCTCGATGGGGTCAGGCGAATTGCCGAGGCTCTTCGACATCTTGCGGCCGAGTTTGTCGCGCACGATACCGGTAAAGTAGACATTCTTGAACGGGAACTTGCCCATATACTCCTCGCCGGCCATAATCATGCGGGCCACCCAGAAGAAGATGATGTCCGGAGCCGTTACCAAGTCGCTCGTGGGATAGTAATAGTTGATTTCTTCGTTGCCGGGATTGTTGATACCGTCGAAGAGTGAGATGGGCCAAAGCCATGAAGAGAACCATGTATCGAGCGCATCGTCGTCCTGACGCAGGTCTTCGGCCTGCAGATTGGCGTTTCCACTCTTCTCGCGGGCCAGTTTGAGCGCCTCTTCTTCCGTCTCGGCCACGACAAACTGCTCTTCGCCATAATAGTAGGCGGGAATGCGGTGTCCCCACCACAGCTGGCGCGAGATACACCAGTCCTGAATGTTCTCCAACCAGTTCTTGTAGGTGGTCTTGTACTTGGCCGGATAGAAGTTCATCTCACCGTTTACCACCGGCGGCAGGGCGATGTCGGCAAAGTGCTGCATCTTGAGGAACCACTGCAGCGACAGGCGCGGCTCGATGGCGGTGTCGGGATTGCGCTCCGAGTAGCCTACCTTATTATTATAGTCCTCCACGCGCTCCATCAGACCGGCCTCTGCCAAGTCCTTGGCTATCTGTTTGCGGCAGTCGAAGCGGTCCATCCCCACGTAGAGGGGTGACTGGTCGGAGATGGTGGCATCGGGATTGAAGATATCGATAGTCTCCAGGTTGTGTGTCTTGCCGAGCATATAGTCATTGGTATCGTGTGCCGGGGTCACTTTCAGACAGCCTGTACCAAACTCGATGTCTACGTAGCGGTCTTCGATGACAGGTATCACGCGATTCACCAACGGTACGATGACTTTCTTGCCTTTCAGCCACTGGTTCTTGGGGTCTTTGGGGTTGATACACATGGCCGTGTCGCCCATGATGGTCTCGGGGCGGGTGGTAGCCACTACGGCATAGTACCCCTTCTCGTCCTTGTGGATCACGTTACCCTCGCCGGCGGCCTCTACATCGGTGCAATCGCACTCGGGAGCCACATAGTATTTCAGGTGGAAGAGTTTTGACTGTTCGTCGTTGTACACCACTTCCTCATTGCTCAGGGCTGTCTGCGCCTTCGGGTCCCAGTTGACCATGCGCAGGCCACGGTAGATGAGTCCCTTGTTGTACAGGTCTACAAACACCTTGATGACACTCTCCGAGCGCTTCTCGTCCATGGTGAAAGCTGTACGGTCCCAGTCGCAAGAGGCACCGAGCCTGCGCAGCTGCTTCAAGATGATGCCGCCGTGCTCATGGGTCCAGTCCCACGCATGTTTCAGAAACTCGTCGCGTGTCAGGTCATGCTTCTTGATACCCTGTTCGGCCAGTCGCTTCACCACCTTTGCCTCGGTGGCAATCGAGGCGTGGTCGGTACCGGGTACCCAGCAGGCGTTCTTGCCCTCCATGCGTGCCCTGCGCACCAGGATATCTTGGATGGTGTTGTTCAGCATGTGGCCCATGTGGAGCACACCCGTCACGTTGGGCGGGGGAATGACGATCGTATAGGGTTCTCTTCCATCAGGCTTGCTGCTGAATAGTTTGTTGTCAAGCCAGTATTGATACCATTTCGACTCCACTTCTTTTGGGTCGTATTTGCTTGCTAATTCCATTTTATAATTATTTGTTATTCTCTCAATTAAAAAACGATGCAAAGTTACAAAATATTTGTTGGAAATTAATTACTTTTGCAAGAAATATTCGATGAATGAATACAAGAGAAAAGAAACTGGAGGCTATCGGGAGGCTGCTCGATGTACAGGAGCGGCTGCGCAAGGAGTGTCCTTGGGACAGGAAGCAGACCTTCGAAAGCCTGCGTCCGAATACGATAGAAGAGGTGTTTGAGCTGGCCGATGCCCTGATGCGTCACGATCTGCACAATGTCAAGAAAGAATTGGGTGACGTGATGGAGCATGTGGTGTTTTATGCCATACTGGGCGATGAGGCCGGGGCGTTCGACATAGCCGATGTGTGCAACCAGGAGGCCGATAAACTGATGTTCCGCCATCCGTTTATAGACTGGACGGGGTGGCCCGGCGACCCCAAGGTGCAAGTGACCGATATGCCCGAAGACGGCGAGGCGGTGGAGGTGACTTGGGAGCAGATTAAGCAGCGCGAGAAGGATGGCAACAAGACCGTGCTCTCGGGTGTTCCCGATGCCCTGCCGTCGCTCATCAAGGCGTATCGCATACAAGACAAGGCCCGAAACGTGGGCTTCGACTGGGAACATAAGGAGGATGTGTGGGACAAGGTGCGCGAAGAACTGGGCGAACTGGAGGCTGAACTGAAGCGCGAAGACGCGGAGCGGTCGGCCAAGGAGCTGGGCGACTTCCTGTTTAGTGTCATCAATGCGGCCCGTCTCTACCATATCAACCCCGACAATGCGCTGGAAGAGACCAACCAGAAGTTTATCAGGCGTTTCAATTTTGTCGAGCGCAAGGCCAAAGAGACTGGGAAATCACTGAAAGACATGACATTGGGAGAGATGGATGCACTATGGGATGAAGCCAAGCGACAAGAACGCACACTGTAAAATAGATATATGGATATGAAAAAATATGGTAAGACCCTACTGGCTGCCTTGCTGGCCATGATGATAGGGTGGGGATGCACGGGGCAGAAGACTCAGCAGCAGCCCACAGAGAGCGATACGATGGTAGTGGAAGTGTCTACCCCCGACAGTACGGTCTATGGTGTATGCGGCGAGGGAACCTCGATGCATGCTTTGGAACTGGTGACCGACGAGGGCGATACGCTCACCTATCTGGTGGATGCTGACACCGAACAGGAGACGGTTAAGGGAGGACTCTTTGCCGGTGACCGTATGGCGGTGGTGGGCTATAAGGGGGCAGAGGGCGACATGGTGGCCACCTGTGCTGTGAACCTCACTACGTTGATGGGCAAATGGACCAGTATCGACAAGAATTTTGAGATTCAGGAGGGCGGTCTGGTCGAGTCGAGTATCAAGGCCGAGACACGTCCGTGGACCTCATGGAAGATTCACAATGGCCAACTGCTGCTCAATGCAGACACATTCGCCATCGAGCGCCTCGGTGCCGACAGCCTTTGTCTCGAGAACGGCGAGGGAATCTTCGTCTTCAAGCGCCAGCGCCAGCAGTAGTCTGTGTGAGATAACCCATTGATAACCATCGCAAGACATGGAACCGTTTAAGATTCACATCCTCGGATGCGGCAGTGCGCTGCCCACCATGCGGCATAACGCTTCTTCGCAGATTGTGGAAGTCCGCGAGAAGATGTTTATGATAGACTGTGGGGAGGGCACCCAGGTGCAGTTGCGCCGTTCCCGGGTGCGGTTCACCCGCGTGGGCCATGTCTTTATCTCCCATCTGCATGGCGACCACTGTTTCGGGTTGTTGGGGATGATTTCCACGTTTGGCATGCTGGGTCGTACATCTGCCCTCCATATCTATGCGCCGTCTGAGTTGGAGCCGCTTTTGCAGATGGGGATGGAGGCCTTTTGCCAGGGATTGGGCTACGAAGTGGTTTTCCATGCCGTCGATACCACCCGTGAGGCGGTGATATACGAAGACCGCAGTCTCACGGTCACCACCATCCCCCTCGAGCATCGTGTGCCCTGTTGTGGCTTCTTGTTCCGTGAGAAGCCCACCATGCCGCATATCCGCCGCGATATGATCGATTTTTACCAGGTTCCTGTGTCACAGATTCCGCTCATCAAGGCCGGAGCCGATTGGGTTACCCCCGATGGGCAGACGGTGGCGCACGAGCGGCTCACCATGCCGGGTCATCCGCCACGCAGTTATGCCTATTGTAGCGACACCCGTTACATGCCCCAGCTTCATCGGGTGGTGCAGGGTGTCAACCTGCTCTATCACGAGAGCACTTACGATGCCCAGAACGAGGAGCGGGCGCAAATGTTCTGCCACAGCACGTCGCAGCAGGCCGCGCAAGTGGCGCGCGATGCAGGGGTAGGCAAGTTGCTGCTCGGACATTTCTCTGCACGATATGACAATGAGGCCGGCATCCTGCGCGAGGCACAGGAGCTTTTTCCCCATACCGAATTGGCTGCCGAGGGTAAGACCTTCGAGGTGGTGTAGGTACGATTTTTTTCCTACCCATCTTGCGTGTCACAATCCCACATGATGACCTTTCCGGGAGCTAAATGCCACCTTTACGCCGCTAAAGATGGCATTTAGCTCACCTAAACGCCACGTTTAGCTTTTGCCAATGCCATCTCCGAGGAGGAAACAACAATAGCTGTTGTTGGGGTTGTCTTGGTTGTTGGAGTTGTCGTCTTGTCTTTTAACGACAACAGTGACAACTGAAACAACACTTTTCGTTATGATAATCGTCTTGGTTAGTTGGGTTGTTGTTGTCTTGATACTGTATTCGCAGAACAACAGGCTACCGTTGTGTTAAATATGTATAAACGGGCAATAAAGTGATTGCGGATAACTTGACAAATTGGCGTTTTTTTCCTACTTTTGCAACATAGTAACTCTGTAAGCGTATGATAAAAACTATACTTTCCACGATATTTGCAGGTATCATGATGTTGGTTTGCCCCGTACCGGCGGCAGCCAGTCAGGGTATTGAGATTGTCGATAACAGTGTCCAGGGCGTTTCTATCGTTTATTCCGCTTCCATCCTCCGTGTGACAGGTGCCGAGGGCGAAGTCATGCAGGTCTATAATGTAGCAGGAGTCAGGGTCATGAGCGTGAAGGTGGAAGGCGCGGACAAGAGTTATGAGCTGAGTCTCCCCAAGGGTTGCTATATCGTGAAAGTGGGCAAGTATGTCCGCAAAATCTCTATCAGATAAATAGGTCTTGCAGTTACAAAAGTTTTTTAGTCTTTTACTTTTCCTCATCCTGTCCGTGACTTCGTGTCGCGAGCATGTGGACAATCCCTACCGCGATGTGTCGATGGACGACTTTGCGGCAGTGGCTGACGATGCCTATCAGGTGAGTGGCCGCTTGGTGAAACGGCAGATAGCGGAGATGGTGCGGCAAGACACCGATACGCTTACGGCCGACTATCGTGCCCGCAGCCATTATCTCAAGGGTGGCCGATGGGTGTGGGTGGGGCGACGAGGCGTGACCGCACAGGCAGACACGCTGCTGCACTATCTGAGACGGGTGGGCGAGATGGGTTTCAGTCCCAACAAGTTTCGTGTACGAGAGATAGAGGAAGACCTGCAGCGGCTGCGTGCGCTCGATCTGGACACCCTGCACCGGATGAGCCGCACGATGGGTAGGCTCGAATACAATCTTACCAAGGCTTATCTGCGATATGTGGTGGGGCAGCGTTATGGTTACATCAATCCGAAGTATATTTTCAATCGGCTTGATGTGGTAGACACTGCTGCTGTGGCACGTTCCTACCGAGGTCTGTTCGACATTCCTATGCAGTTGCCATCGTCAGGCTATTACGAGTATGTATTAAATAAGGTGGCAGCAGACAGCGTGGGCAGTTATCTTCGCAGCATCCGTCCCACACATCCGCTCTATGCCCGTTACCAGGAGATGCTCTCCAAGCCGGGACTCGGTGCCGCGGCGCGCGACAGAATCCTGGCCAATATGGAGCGATGCCGTTGGCGTCTCGACGAATATCCCCACCAATACCAGAAATATGTCTTGGTCAATATTCCCTCTTTCCATCTGCGGGCTGTAGACGGAGAGGAGGTGCTGCAGATGCGTATAGGGTGCGGCACCAAGGAAACCAAGACACCGCTGCTCACCAGTGCTATCAAGCGCATGGATGTCAATCCGCAGTGGATTATCCCAAAGAGCATCGTCAAGCAGAGTGTGGTGCGCCATGTAGGCGACAGTGCTTATTTTGCTTCGCACCATTATTTTGTGCGGGAGCGCAAGACGGGCAAGATCATCCCTCCTTCGGCCATGACGGCGGCCATGTTGCTGTCGCCTGATTACATGGTGGCGCAGGAGGGAGGCGAGGGCAATTCGCTCGGACGCATCATCTTCCGTTTCGACAACGCCTTTTCGGTCTATCTCCACGACACTTCGTCGCGCGATTTCTTTGCCCGTGCCAACCGCGGAGTGTCGCATGGCTGCGTGAGGGTGGAGAAGCCGTTCGACTTGGCCGTCTTCCTGATGGCAGACAAGTCGAGTCCCGATGTGGAGCGCATCCAGTACTCGATGACTGCCGACGTGAGCATGCTGGGCAAGGCAGGACGCAAGGCTGAAGGGGTGCCCGACACGCTCAACCGTCGCAAGCTGATTCGTACACTCAAGGTCGAGCCGCGCATACCGCTCTTCATCACGTACTATACGCTCTACCCGGATCCGTCGGGCAAGATGGAAGAGTTTGCCGATGTATATGGCTACGACCGTGTAATATACCAATATCTCAATAACTACAGGTGAAGATAGACGAGCAAGACATACTCAAGATGTTGGCCGACCCTTCTACCGTGCGCAAAGGGTTTGAGCGCATCGTACGCCAGTACAGCGAACCGCTTTACTGGAAGATACGTCATTTTGTGATGTATCACGAGGATGCCGATGATATCCTTCAGAATGTGTTTCTGAAGGCGTGGAACAGTCTCGACACGTTCAAGGGACAGTCCAAGTTGTCTACCTGGCTGTTCAGGATTGCCATCAACGAGTCGCTCGACTTCTTGCGCAAGCAGAAGACCACGGCTGCGGGCGATGATGATATGACCCAGGCCAGCCATCTGATGGCCGACGACTATTTTGACGGCGACGAGGTGCAGGCGTTGTTGCAAGAGGCGGTGGCCACGCTGCCCGAGGTACAGCGTGCGGTGTTTTGCCTGCGCTATTATGACGAGATGAAGTATGCCGAGATGAGCAAGTTGCTCGACAAGAGCGAGGGCTCGCTCAAGGCAAGCTATCATATCGCAGTGCAAAAGGTTTCTGAATATATTAAGAGTCGTAATTAAACTTTTGGCGATTAGTTTCGTCTAAGAATAAAATAAGGAATCAACATGAGTAAGAAAGAGCAGGAATTGAAAGAGCGTTATGGCAACCGGGCTCCATATCGGGTGCCAGAGGGCTATTTTGAGCATTTTGCCGACCGGCTCATGGCCGATCTGCCTGAGCGGGAGGTCAGCGTGAGGATTGAGCAAGCACCTTGGTGGCAGCGTTATCGTCAGGCTTGGGTGGCTGCAGCCTGTGTGTGTGGACTTGTCTTTGGTGGTGTGCTGTTTCTGAGCCGGCCCGAGGCCGAGCAGGTGACGGTGGCACAATCCGCAACGGTTTCGGCTGAATCCAGTTTCGACCAGATGGCCGACTACGCAATGTATGATAATGGGGATATTTATGCCTCTCTTTGTGATTATTGATGATGAAGGAGATGAAGAAGATATTGTTGATAGGTATCATGGCTGTCATGGCCTTGGGTGCCGTGGCACAAAACAGGCAGAAACCGTTCGACCCCGACCGGTTCCAGAACGATTTGGAGCGTTTTATCATTCAGAAAGCTGGGCTGTCGCCAGCTCAGGCCACGCGCTTCTTCCCGTTATATCGGGAGATGCAGCGCAAGCAGCGTACGCTCTTTAACGAAATGCGCCAGTTGCGCAACGTCAATGTCAACGATGACGATGCTTGCGAGCGCGCGATACGTAGGATGGACAATATTGACTTGCAGATACGCAAGATACAGAAGGATTATCACCAGAAGTTCTTCACCGTCATACCGGCAGGTAAGGTGATGGAAGTGCTGCGGGCAGAAGACCAGTTCCATAGGCAGGCTTTCAAGCGGGCTGCAGGACATGAAAGAGGGAGGAAATAGCGGATTTTTTAAAGGTAAAAAGGTAAAGAGGTAAAAAGTAAAACGGTATCTTAAAGGTAAAAAGGTACAAAAGTAAAAAGGTAAATGTAGGGACGCACGTTCGTGCGTCCGCCTCAACCACCATTACCGACAATGCAGGATGCGCGGTTACTGTGTCTGCTTACTCTTAGGAAATACGATTGTATGATACGGAAGCCATCTTTGGGAAAAACCAAAGGTGGCTTTTTGCATGGTGGATGGTCGTTAAGGCTTGCCTTTCAGACGCTGCTTGATGCCGGCAAGCATGCGGGAGGCTTGCATCAGGCGTGCTTCACGGTCGGCGGTACGATATTGTTTGTAATAGGCAATGGCGCTTTCCAATCGCTCTTCTGCTGCATGCCAGTCGGCTGTGTACATGCAGCAGAATCCCAACCGGTAGAGGGCATCGGCCCGTTCTTCCGGTCGGCACACGGCAAGCATCGCCTCGTAGTGGGGGATGGCTTCTTGGTAGTGTTGGAGGATGAACAGGCTTTCGGCACAAGTCCAACGATAGACCGTACGTTCCTGTGGCGCAAACGCCTCGATGTCGTCCATGACAGCAGTGAGCTGCCTGGCAGCTTTGTCATAGGCTGCTTCGTGGTAGTAACAAACTCCTAAGAATGCACGGAAACGGGGGTTGAGCGTATAGACACTGTCGAGGCGGGAGAGGATGAGCATGCACTCATGGTACTTGGCCCCTTGAAAATAGTCGAGAGCCCTACCCAGCAGTTCTTTGTCTGCTGCCTGTCCCACTACGGGCAACCATCCCGTGGCTGCCAACGTCAGTATGATGAGCAGTCGCCTCACCTGCCTATCTTGTGTAGAAGTCTATGATGCCGATGATGGCCTGCTGGCAAGCCGGACAGAATATCGGGTTCTCATTGGTGCGCATCCGGCAGTCGGGATAGGCCCGATACACACCCTTCTGACTGTAGCCAGCCCCTTCGTAGAATCCTGCTTTCTTGTCTTTGCCAATCAGGTTGGACCATTTGCCCTGAAAGTCGGCCTTGGTCGTGATGTTCTGCTCCCACGGTTCCACGTCGTGTGGGTACATGTTGATTTCCTCTTCCTGATAGGCATATTCATCGGCCAGTCCGGCGAAGCTGTGGCCAAATTCATGCACTACCACAGGGCGGTAGAGTCTGTGATGGGTCATGGACAGGTTGTAGGAGTTGAGGATTCCACCGCCTCCGTACTCAGAGGTGTTGACCAGCACGATGATATGTTCGTACGGCGTGCCGGCCAACCAGTCGTGCAAGTCTTTCAGATGCAGCGTGGTGAGATAGCGGTTGCTGTAAAAAGTATCGAAATGGGAGTGTAGGGCCGTGTTTTTCCACACGCCCTTCGACGGCGTGCTGGTGCCGCTTTCAGCCGAGGGCGATTTTACGGCCACGATATGGAATCGGTCCTTGTAACTTTTGAATGGTTCGTGGGCGAAGAGCGCGTCGATGGCCTCCTGTGCATCGCGGATAAAGGTGCCCATCTCGTGTTCCTGATAGCCTTCGGCCATGAAGGCGATGTGGATGCAGCTTGTGGTGTCCTTGGCGGCCAACAGCGTCTCGTAGGGAGTCACCTCTTTCTCGCCGATTCTGCGAATCAGAATGTCGGTAGGCACCACCTGGTGGGTGAGTGTGGCCATTACCTCGCGGCGGTTGTTGCGAAGGTCGATGGTCACGTCTACCGTATCTCGCGGCATGGGAACCAGAAACACATTCTCAAACGACTTGGTGCCGTCTTGGGCTTCCGGATAGGTGAGCCACTCTTGAAACAGCGTGGAGAAAGAGTTGCGGTAAATCACCTGTTGGCTCTTGTGGTCCCGCACCGTGATTTGGCCGTTTCCCTCCATCGGCAGTTCTGCCAACCGTTTCCGTTTTCCATACCAGCGTGGACTGGTGCTGCATTGGTCTACAGCAATAAACTGCTGTTGCTGGTTGCCTGCAAACGTATAGTCAATGCGCAGGGTACGGTCGGTAAAGTATTGGTCAAAATCTTGTGCGTGGGCCGAGGTGACCGCCATCATCAGGGCGGTGACCGCGAATAATACCTTTCTCTTCATATTTTTGTCTTTTCTTATATCTTTCATCTTCGTTCTTGGGCTTTCCTGTGCTGCGTGTGTGGGCAAGGGGTACCCGTCACTGCTTTTTCCACGTGTGGATGTAGAGGATGACACCTGCTATCACACATGTCAAACCCATCAACAACAGTGCATTTTTGATAATGGGCATGCCGGTCACATACGCCACGGCAAACAAGACAATGCCTGCCGTAAGCATCCAAGGCCCCAAAGGGGGCAAATGCCTGAACAAGGGTCGTTTCATACGGGTTCTTTGTTAATGGTAATGGCGGAATAGCCGCCTGCTTTATGCAAAAGCAGTGCCAACCGAGTGCAGTAGAGCTTGCTCTTTTTGCTGAGGTGCCGCCTGCTTTATGCAAAAGCAGTGCCAACCGAGTGCAGTAGAGCTTGCTCTTT
>JBJEAU010000114.1:26286-32677 GCA_051869355.1 Prevotella sp.
GCCGCCTGCTTTATGCAAAAGCAGTGCCAACCGAGTGCAGTAGAGCTTGCTCTTTTTGCTGAGGTGCCGCCTGCTTTATGCAAAGATAGAAATAAAAACCGATACGATAAAGCCTTATTACCGTTTTTTTATTTCTAAAGGCCACATATAACCATCGTAAATGCCATGATTAGCGCGCTAATCATGGCATTTAGCTTCGACATCTGCCACCAATGGGTATGGGCGGTGATGTATAGCGGGAATTTTAGAGGCGGTTTCGCTCGGCGTTACCGGCACCTGTACCCTTGTACTTGCTTCGGGTGGCGTTGAAGTTGTAGGTGACGGTGAGTGACACTCGCCGCGAAAAGTTGTAGCAGTCTTTGTTGACGACGACATGGATGCCGTACATTGTCCATTTCTCTTTGACCGTCTTGAGCAGGTCGGTACCCCACAGCGTGATGACCCACCGATTTTTGGCAAACGTTTTGCGTAGCGATGCCGACAGGTTGAAGCAACCCTTACGCTGGAGAAATCCGCTGTATTCGGTGGTCGAAGCCGACCAGTTGAGGGTAGCTGTCAGTGTGGGGGAGCAGGCGAACCGATTGTTCTGGCTGATGGAGAAGACGGGCTTGTCGAGACTGCAGTCGGCCCCATATTTGCGGGCGTTGAAAAACTGCTGTGTGTAGCCCAGTTCCAGCGTGGGCTGATACCAGCCGAATTTGGGCGATGCCGAGATATTGGCATACACATCCTGGCTGTGGTCGAAATTGTTGTTGGTCATGTAAGCCACCTCTTGTCCTTCCAGTACAGACTGCGTCCACTCCATGTGGTTGCTGTCGTAGTTGTACCCCAACACGATATTCAGCCAACTGTACATGCCCGTAGCCTCGATGTTGTGGGTCTTCGACGGTCTCAGGTAGGGATTTCCTCCCTCGTACACGTAGCGGTTGTCGTACTGTTTGAAGTCGCGCAGCGTGCGGTAGCTGGGTCGCTCGGTTTTCATCGCGTAAGTGAGCTGCCATGCTGCCTTGCCTTTGTTCCACGAAAGCGACAGGTTGGGAAACAGTTCGTCGTAAGTACGGCTGGGGCCGTCTTCCTTCTGGCCGAATGAGCGGTAATCTGACACCACATGCTCGTAGCGCATGCCGGCAGACAACCTGTAGCGGCCCAGAGGAATGGCGTACTGGAAAAAAGCGGCGGCGTTGGTCTCTCTCACGTCGGTCTCCGACTGTGCCTCGTAGCCCCCTGCGCTGCTGTAAGTGCCCAATGACCGGGTGTTGGTGTACTCTGACCCTACAGAGAGGCTCCCTCCGAGCAGTGGATGGCCCAAGACCAATTTGGCGGCATACATCCGGTTGCGCTGGGAGCCGTATGAGTTGACCTCGTTGTGTCCCAACTCCTCGCTATGCTCGTCGTAGACATTGTGCTCATAGCTTTTTCTGAACAAATAGGTACCGTCAAAGTTGATGCTCCATGCTCCTATCTGGCCGTTATAGTACACGTCTATCTCCTGTCTCGGACCTTCCATCCGTTTCATCGTTCCCCTTTGGCTCACGTTTCCTTCAAACCGGTTGTCGCGGGTGATGTCTTGGCTGCTTGTCAGGGTGCTGTAGTCGTACAGCGTCGTGTAGTACCAGTAGGTGGCACCTATCGAATTGCTGTCGTTGATGGCATAGCTGGCGGTCATTTCCTCGGAGATGACGTTGTCGCGGCTTTGGTTGTCGGCCTTTTGGTTGACGCTGATGTCGCTTGCAGATGTGTCCAGGTCCATTCTCAGGTTGTTGTCCTCCTTGTAGGTAGTGCTGACATAATAGAAATTGTTGGCAATCTCCAACTTCTTGGTGCGGTATTTCAGCGTGTTCTGTCCATATCCTGTCCATGTAGAGTTGTAGGCCGCCTGGGCATCGTTGCGTACGCTGAACCCCTCGTAGGCCGGGCGGCGCGTGCGGATGCGTATCACGCTCTTGACGGTAGCATCGTATTGTGCACCGGGGCTGGTGATGACCTCAATGTTCTTGATATCCTCCGATTTCAGTTCTGTCAGTTCTTGCATATCGGTCATTTTCTTGTTGTTGATGTAGATGAGCGGGGTACCTTTGGCGAAGACCGTCACCTTGCCGTTCATGGCGGTCACTCTCGGAAGCTGGTTGAGCACGTCGCTGGCCGTACCCATCTGGGACAGCAGCGAGTTTTCCACGTCCACGCACATGCCCCCGTCGGTCATTCGGTATTGCAGCCTTTCGCCCTTGACCGTTACCCCTTTGAGGGTCATGGTCTGTGGGGTCAGGCAGATGTTTCCCACCTGATGGTTCTTACACATGACCGTCACGGTCTTATATCCCAGATAGGTCACTCGGGCCAATACGCCACGCTGTTCGCAGGGAATGACAAAGAGGCCGTCCTCATTGGTCACGCCGCCTACGATGAGTGTCGAGTCGGTGGGCGATAGCAGCGCCACATTGGCAAATGGCAGCGGCTGGTTGGCATTGTCCACCACCATGCCCGTGTACTTGCGGTCTGCTTTTTGCACACACTCCACGAAGATGTCGTCGCCACTGGTGACGATGGAGACAGGATAGAAACCGCAGACCTCGCGCACGGCACCGAGTGCATCCTGCCTGGTGATGCGTTTGGAAACACGGAAATCTTCCAGTTCGTTATATACAAAGTTGATGCGCTTGCTCTGCTGCGCCTGGTCTATCTTTCGCAGGGCTTCGGACAGCGAGATGTTGTCAAAACTGAGGGTCAGCCGTTGGGCGTGGGCAGCCAATAGGCATGCGCCCATCGCGAGGAGTGTGAGTGTCCGTTTCATCTGTTGTTATCCTTACTTAATAATGAGTTGTTTTTCATTTACTTCCATCGACACTTTGTCGAAGTGGTTGAGAAATTCCACCACCTCGTCGATGCTTTTGCTCTTGTCTATCCGCACGTACAGGCGCAGATACTTGGCATCCTCATTCTCATAGCGCGCCTCTACACCATAGTACTCGCAGAGGATGGCCACGATGCGTTGCAGTTCTATGTTGTCGAACTTGAACGCCGTGTCGTCTACGGTGATGCTGTCGTTGGCCACGCTGGCTACGAGGGGCTTGGCATCCGCGGTCGCTGACGCTGGTGGTTCCTCGATGGTCGATTGGGGATTATGGTTGCCCTTGACCGTCCTGACTACGTACACCGTAGCCCACGCCGCCACGCTCAGGCAACATACAATTCCTATGACGGCGGCGGCACGGCTCAACCAGCCGATGTGCTTGGCACGGTTTTGGGGGTGTGTCTGTCCCTGTTGTGCTTCGCTGTCTATCACTTCGTTTTCAAACTTTGCCCATTCTGCATCGATGTCGGGCATGCCTATCTTTTGGTCTATTTCTTCCAGTTTCATAATGCTATATATATAATAAAGGTGTAAATTGTGTAGGGGATCATTCGGCATTGCCGATAGCCCGCCGTATCTTGAATAGTGAGCGGGTAATGTGCTTGTTGACGGCCGAGGCACTGATACCGAGTGCCTCGGCAGTTTCCGAGTAGGTGAGTTCTTCGTCGTAGTGGAGCGCGAGGATGCGCCGGTCCTGCTCCGTAAGCTGGTTGTTGATTACTTGCTTCAGGGCAGCCATCAGTTCTTCGTGCTCCAGATTCCTCCGGCTCTCTTGTCTTTGTGCCAGTTCTTCTTTCATCTCGCGTTGCAGTTGGCGCTGCCGCAAGAGGTGCAGGCACTGGTTGCGGGTGGCAGCGAGCAGATAGCCGGTCAGGGCATCTTCTGCCACTTCGGGCTTCTTTTGCCATAGCTGCGTGAAGACTTGGCTCACCGCATCGCGTGCGTCCTCCTGGGCTTCGGTCAGCGCGAAGGCCAGTCGGTACAGCATCCGGTAGTTGTCTTTGTACAGCCTTTCAAATTGTTTTTTGTCGTATTCCATTGTTTCTTTGTTTGATGGCGTTTTACTATAAGACCCCAAAATGGCCACATCCAATACCCCTGATGCCTTTTTTTTTTGGAAAATGTGATGAAAAGGGCTTTTTTTTGTCCCTGTATGTCCGTTGTGTGTGTCTCGTTCTTTATGTAATCAAACGCTGAAAGCGCAAAATCCTTGTGGGATGGATGCTTTTTTTTGAAAAAATAGGTGGTAGGGGAGGGCTGTTTCTAATTAAATTCGTACATTTGTCAGCCCTGACCTCAGAAACCGACAGGGCACCCCCAACAAGCATGACGAAGAGAATGGAGAATAGTTTGTATGTACAGATGATGGCGCAGGCCGACCCGCAACAGGTGGCAGGACTGATGCGCTTCTTCAAATGTGGTAAAGGCGAATACGGTGAGGGCGACCGCTTCTTGGGCATCAAGGTTCCCGTGACGAGGAGCGTGGTGAAAGCGTGCTGGCAGCACACAAGATTCGATGAACTGGAACGATGCGTGACCTCTGTGTATCATGAGATACGGCTCGCCGCCCTGCTCACGCTGATAGAGGTGTTTCGCCATGCCAAGAGAGATAGGGAAAAGCGGCAGCGGTGTGTGGATTTCTACCTTGCACACATGGATTACATCAACAATTGGGATTTGGTGGATTTGAGTTGTTACAAACTCTTGGGCGAGTGGCTCGTCGACCAAGACCGCAGTCTGCTCTACGAGTTGGCAGCCAACGGTTCCACGTTGTGGCGGCAGCGCATCGGCATGGTGAGCACTATGCAGTTTGTGCGCAAAGGCCAGCTCGACGACACCTTTGCCATCGCCCGCTTGTTTCTCGACAAGCCCCGGCCCCTCCACGACCTTCTGCAGAAGGCGGTGGGATGGCTCCTGCGCGAGGCAGGCAAAAAAGACGAGGAGCGGTTGCGCCTGTGGCTCGACGAATGGGCACCCATGATGCCCCGCACCATGCTGCGCTACGCCATCGAGAGGCTTCCTGATGATGACCGTAGCCATTACTTGGCTGTGCCAAAGGCCATGATTAGCGAGCCAATTGTGGCATTTAGACCTCCTAAATGCCGCAAATAGCCGCGTTGAAGATACCTATATCCATCAGAAAGGTGAAAATAAAGAGGTAAAAGTTTGGCCAGTTGTAAAAAAAGTAGTAATTTTGCACCGCATTTTGCAGAGGTGGCTCCAAAGGCCACGCTGATGAGGTGCAAAACAGATATTTTAAATTTACTTATTTTATTAATTGTATGAATCAATACGAAACCGTTTTCATTTTGACTCCCGTTTTGTCTGATGAACAGATGAAGGAAACGGTCGCTAAATTCAAGAAACTGCTCACCGACAAAGGCGCAGAGATTCTGAACGAGGAGACCTGGGGATTGAAGAAGATGGCTTATGCTATCCAGAAGAAATCGACAGGCTTCTACTGCTTGCTCGAGTTCAAGGCTGAGCCAAGTGTCATCAACAAGCTCGAGACCGGCTACCGCCGCGACGAGAAGGTTATCCGCTACATCACCGTTAAACTGGACAAGTATGCTGCACAGTACGCCGAGAAGCGCCGTGCCAAACTTGGTAAAAAAGAGGAGGCTTAATCATGGCAGAGCAGAATAATTCAGAAGTACGTTATCTTACCGCTCCTTCTATCGACGTGAAGAAGAAGAAGTATTGCCGTTTCAAGAAGAGTGGTATCAAATACATCGACTATAAGGATCCCGAGTTCCTGAAGAAGTTCCTGAACGAGCAGGGTAAGATTCTTCCCCGTCGTATCACCGGTACCTCTTTGAAGTATCAGCGTCGTGTGGCTCAGGCCGTGAAGCGTGCCCGCCAGATTGCATTGCTGCCTTACGTAACCGACTTGATGAAATAAAACCCAGGAGGAAGCGCAAATGGAAATCATACTGAAAGAAGATATTATCGGTCTTGGATACAAGAACGATATCGTGAATGTAAAGAGCGGCTATGGCCGTAACTATCTGATTCCTCAGGGAAAAGGTGTAATCGCTTCGCCCAGCGCCAAGAAAGTGCTGGCTGAGAACCTGAAGCAGCAGGCTCACAAGTTGGCTGCCATCAAGGCTGCAGCTGAGAAGAAGGGTGAGGCTCTTAAGGACGTGGCTTTGGTGATTGCAGCCAAGGTTTCGGCTACCGGCGTTACCTACGGTTCTGTAGGCGCTGCCCAGGTGGCTGAGGAGCTCGCTAAGTTGGGCTTCGAGATTGACCGCAAGATCATCACCATGACCGATGCTAAGCATGTAGGCGACTTCGAGGCTACCGTACACTTCCATAAGGAGGTAGAGGTAAAGGTGCCTGTTAAGGTAGTGGCTGAGAATGCACCCGCAGTAGAGGAAGCTCCCGTAGAGGAGGCTCCTGTAGCTGAGGTTCCCGCAGAGGAGGAAGCTCCCGCAGCAGAATAAATTTGCTCTGTAAAGCAGATCTCGATAAATCCCGGCTATCCATTGGCGATAGTCGGGATTTTTTATGTGCTCCTGACATGTGGTGGGATGCCAA
>JBJEAU010000115.1:0-6186 GCA_051869355.1 Prevotella sp.
TGGCCTGTCTCTTCCCCACCCTGCCGTTTTCGGACACACCAAGGTATGTCCCTACGCCGTTCTTTGCCCACGCATGGGACATAGAAAATGTGCATTGTCAGTAAAAAAAACGGGAGGTGCAACATCTTTTAGGGAAAAGGGTTTGGACAGGAATGGGGAAAAGGGTATCTTTGTACGGTGCCCGACGGCGAGTTTCACAGAATTGTAACAGGCCAAAGGGAGCATAAGCGCACAAGTTTTCATAATTTTGCAACAGATATGAATGTAGATACAGCGATTATGGAAGAGAACAATTACCGTATACTGGTTGTGGACGACGAGCCCGACCTGTGCGAGATTCTTAGATTCAATCTGGAGGCAAACGGTTTTCAGGTGGTGACGGCCAACTCTGCCGAAGAGGCACTGGAGATGGATTTGGCAGGATTCGACCTGCTGCTCTTGGACGTGATGATGGGAGGAATGGACGGATTTGCGATGGCACGCAAGGTGAAAAGCGCGCCAGAGACGCATGCAGTGCCCATCATCTTCCTCACGGCCAAGGACACCGAGAACGATACGGTGCGCGGTTTCGACTTGGGAGCCGACGACTACATCTCGAAACCTTTCTCCACCCGCGAGGTGCTGGCACGTATCAAGGCGGTGCTGCGGCGCACACATGAGCAAAACCAGCCGCAGGGACAGCAGACGCTGCGATTCCACGGACTGGAACTGAACCTGGACAAGAAGACGGTACGCATAGACGGAGAGGAGATTCCGTTCTCGAAGACGGAGTTTGAGATCCTGCAACTACTGTTGCGCGAGCGCGGCCGCGTCTTTTCCCGTCAAGAACTCATCAACAAGATCTGGCCCAAGGATGTGCTGGTGCTGGACCGCACGGTGGACGTGAACATCACGCGCATGCGTAAGAAGATAGGCGTGTACGCCAAACATATCGTGACCCGACTGGGTTACGGCTACTATTTCGAGGAATGAGATGAGGAGACTCACGATCGGGCAGAAGCTCTACGCGGGTGTCATCTCTGTCTTTATCGTTTTTGCCACTGCCTTTATCATCTACCAGCAGACCAGGGAAAAACAGTACAAGATAGACACCCTGAACATACGGTTGCAAAACTTCAACGACCGTATGGACGAGGCGCTGCGCACCAAGGGCAACATGGACGAGGCCACGATAGACCGATATGTGCGGACGCACCATCTGCCGGGGCAGCGCGTGACGCTGATCAGGCCCGACGGACAGGTAATCTTCGACAACCTGCACAAAAACTATGCCGACTTTACCAACCACGCCAACCGTCCAGAGGTGGCCCGTGCGCTGCAAGAGGGAGCCGGGTCGGCCGTGGAGCGTAACAGTCCGACACTGAAGGGCGAGTTTTTCTACTCGGCCACTTACTTCCCGGCCGACAGTGTGGTGATACGCAGCGCCCTACCCTATAATAATGACCTCTCGCGGTCACTGCAGGCCGACCAGCACTATCTGTGGTTTGCCATCGTGGCCATGCTGGTGCTGGTGCTGCTGCTCTACCAGTTTACCAGTAAGTTGGGACAGAACATCACCAAGTTGCGTATCTTTGCCTGGAGGGCGGACCACGGCGAGTCGTTGGACTCGGAAGACCTGATCGATTTCCCCAACGACGAACTGGGAGAGATTGCCGAGCGCATCATCAAGATATACAAGCGGCTGCAGACCACACGTCAGGAGCAGGATGTGCTGAAACGGCAGCTCACGCAAAACATTGCCCATGAGCTCAAGACTCCCGTGGCAAGCATCCAGGGGTATCTGGAGACCATTCTCGATACGCCGGGCATCTCGGAGGCCACCCGCCAGCAGTTTCTGGAGCGGTGCTTCGCCCAGAGCCAGCGCCTGACCTCGCTCTTGCAGGATATCTCCACGCTCAACAAGATGGACGACGGTGCCCAGATGATGGATATCGAGGAGGTGGACATCTCGCAGATGGCCATGACCATCGGCAAGGAGACGGCACTGCAGCTGGAGGCCAAGAGGATGCACTTCGACAACAGGCTGCCGGCGCACATCTGGGTGCGCGGCAACATGAGTCTGCTGTACAGCGTACTCCGCAACCTGACCGACAATGCCATCGCCTACGCCGGTGTGGGCACCACCATCACGCTCATCGCCCGTGAGGAGGGGGAATGGTGGCACTTCACCTTCAGCGACAACGGTATCGGCGTGGGGGCAGAGCATCTGCCGCGCCTGTTTGAGCGTTTCTACCGCGTGGACAAGGGACGAAGCCGCAAGATGGGCGGCACAGGACTGGGACTGGCCATCGTCAAGAATGCGGTGCTGCTGCACGGGGGCACCATCACGGCCCGAAACAACCCGGAGGGGGGACTGCGGTTTGACTTCACGCTGGCCAAGGCCCGCTGAGCACGTCGCCACGTCCCCACATAGCCAAGACATAAACGGCGCACGATGCGCCACCGCAAACAGATAGAAAGTAAGAGAAAAAAAACACGTACAACATGACGATTCAACAAGCACATCCGATGCAGGCCCGGGAGATAGCCCGGCTCATCATGGTCGCCATGAACCATGACTGCTGCCGCTACTTTGCCGGCCCTCACCACACCCTGAAAGATTTTGAGGACATGATGACCGCGCTCTGCGAGCGTGAAGACAGCCAATACAGTTACCGCAACACGCTGGTGGCCACCGACGAAGAGGGACAGTTGGCGGGCATCTGCGTATCGTACGACGGCGCACTGCTGCACCCATTGCGGCGTGCCTTTATAGAAGAATCGAAAACGAGACTGGGGATGGACCATTCGGCCATCGCCGACGAGACCCAAGCAGGCGAATTGTATATAGACAGTATCTGCGTGGACGACCGATTCCGTGGGAAAGGTATCGCCACGCAGCTCATCAGGGCCACCATCGACAAGGCACACGCCCTGGGATTGCCGGCCGTGGGGTTGCTGGTAGACAAGGGCAACCCGCTGGCCGAGAAACTCTACTTACGCAATGGTTTTGAGTACCAAAACGATGCTTCATGGGGCGGACACCCCATGAAACACTTGGTAGCCGCTACAGCGGAACAGTAAACACAAAACTACGCAGCACCCAATAAGAGAAGATTCCTGCCAGATAGCCCACAAAGGCTATCCATGTAATGTGGCGCAGGTACCATCCGAAAGAAATCTTTTCGGAACCCATCACCACTACGCCGGCAGCCGAGCCGATGATCAGCATCGAGCCTCCCACGCCGGCGCAGTAGGCCAACAGCTGCCAGAAGATTCCGTCTACGGCCATGTCGCCCACAGCCTCGACCGGGTACATGCCCATGCAGCCAGCCACCAACGGCACATTGTCTACAATGCTCGACAGCACGCCGATGACACCCGTGACGAGATAGTGATTGCCTTGGAAGACGGTGTTGAGTCCCTCGCCCAAAGCGGTGAGCACGCCAATCTGCTCCAAGCAGGCCACGGCCATGAGGATGCCAAGGAAGAAGAGGATGGTGGGCATGTCGATGCGAGAGAGCAGGTCGCCTACGCGCTTGCTGGTGTCTACACGCTCGCTGGCCTCGGTGAGATGGCGGTAGAAAGCCTCGGTCACCGTCCACAGAATGCCCAGGACGAGCAGGATGCCTACAAAGGGCGGCAGGCCAGTGAGGGCCTTAAAGATGGGTACAAATATGAGTCCACCCACGCCGAGGAAGAAGATAATCTGGCGCTGCATGCGGGTAAAGGGAGCATCATGGTCGGCATTTTCTTCCTTAAAATCTTCGCTTACCTCGAGCTTGCCCTTGAGCTTATGCTGCATGATGAGCACCGGAACGGCCATCGCCACGATAGACGGGATGAGAATCTCGGAGATGACACCCAAGGCGGTGATGACTCCCTTGTTCCACAACATGATGGTGGTCACATCGCCAATGGGCGAGAACGCACCGCCGGCATTGGCAGCGATAATCACCATCGAGGCATAGAGGATGCGGTGGTCGCGGTCGGGCACCAACTTGCGGAGAATCATCACCATCACGATACTGGTGGTAAGATTGTCCAGAATGGCAGACAGGATAAAGGTGAGCAGGGCGATACGCCAGAGGAGCTTGCGCTGGCCTCGGGTCTTCATGACATCGCGTACCCAGTTGAATCCGCCGTTTTGGTCTACAATCTCCACAATGGTCATCGCTCCCATGAGGAAAAACAAGGTGGTGGAGGTGCTGCCGAGATGGTGCTCGATGATGCCGCTCACGCGGGCCAACAGGTCTTCGCCGCTGCCTCCGATGTAGCTCTCGGGCGACACCATGAACAGGGTCCAGCACAGTACAAACATCAGCAAGGCAATGGCCGCCTTGTCAATCTTAACGAAACTCTCTAAAGCTATCAGCAGATAGCCAAACACAAATAATGCGACAATCGCAATGGTCAATGTACTCATCATATCCTATTATGAATGGTTTTCTCCTTTGTCAATGCCTCCTCCCATCTCTAATGGAAGTCCTGCAAAGGTACGATAAATATAAAGGAATAAGAAACTTTTGGCGGCTTTTTTGCCTTTTCTCCCGGTTTTTGTTGTTGCCCACAAGGTTCATGGTCACCGCTCGCCTTATCAGCCCGGAGGGCTATACTATGAGTAACCACGGGCAACGCCCGCGGACAGCACAAACGCCTGCTCCCTCTTGCCTGGAGGGCAATACTTCTTCCATGCACGATGTACAGCCTTTCAGGCTATGATTGGCCTGTTTCATCCCCACTCCGACATGTTCGGACACACCAAGGTATGTCCCTACCGCCGCTTGCTTGTGCCCTCACCCCCTCCTTCTCCCGATGGGCGAGGGTGTCGCTACCCTCCCGTTTCCATCAGCTTTTCATTATTAATAGCTGTGGCAGGAGTTCCCTCGCCCACCAGAAGAGGACTAGGGTGAGAGCATTATTAGGATAGGGTGAGGGCATCATCAAATGGGACAACAAGTAAAAATGTATCCCTACTCCACCGCAACGAAAAAAAGTAAAAACAGCATGATTATTTGGAATAATGAGAAAAATAAAATATCTTTGCAAACAAACAAGAGCGTATGATTATACATGTAGCCAATCCCATCTACGACGCGGTCTTCAAATATCTGATGGAAGACGAGCGTATCGCCAAGACACTGCTTTCGGCCCTGCTGAAGAAAAAGGTGCTGACGGTGCAATCGCGCCGGCATGAGTACACCAACGGAACAAGAGACAAGGTCTCTATGTTTCGCATTGACTTTGCCGCACAAGTGCTGCAAGACGACGGGACTGCCAAACTGGTACTGATTGAGTTGCAGAAGACTTGGCTTGATACGGAGACTTTACGGTTCCGCCAATATTTGGGTGCCCATTATTCCAATCCCGAGAACATTGCCAAAGACGACAACCCTGACGGATTTGCCACGCCTATGATAGCCGTCTATCTGTTGGGGCACCGTGTGGGCGATATAGAGGAACCTGTGTTGTACGTAAACCACAAATCGTACAACTATGAAGGGCAGGAAGTGACCAAGGGCATCCCTGATCCTTTTGTGGAAAGTCTTGTGCACAACAGCATTATCATACAGATACCGCTGCTACACGGACAAGTGAACAACAGATTGGAAAAAGTGCTTAGCGTATTTGACCAAAGCCGTAAAGACAAGTACAACCGTCAGGTGCTCAACATCGATGAAGACCTCTATGCAGACGATGAAGAGATGATCTATATCCTCCATCGCCTCACATCGGCAGCTGCCAACGCTAAAATGAGACAAGATATGAATGTGGAAGATGAATACTTCTCAGCCATCGAGAAGCGCGACACCGAAATCATGGTCAGAGACAAGAGAATCGAAGAGCAGGAAATCAAGCTTGCGGAGCAAGACTATAAGCTCGCGGAAAACGAATTAAAGCTCGCGGAAAACGAATTAAAGCTCGCGGAAAACGAATTAAAGCTCGCGGAGAAAAATAATGAGCTTGCGGAGAAAGATAATGAGCTTGCGGAGAAAGATAATAAGCTTGCGGAGAAGGATAATGAGCTTGCGGAAAAGGATAATAAGCTTGCGGAAAAGGATAATGAGCTTGCGGAGAAAAATAATAAGCTTGCAGAAAAGGATAATAAGCTTGCGGAGAAGGAATCGCAAATCCGGGCATTAGTGACTGCGCTTGCGGGCAAAGGGCTTTCTTGTGAAGAGATTGCTGCCTTGACGGGCTGCAAGA
>JBJEAU010000116.1:0-6150 GCA_051869355.1 Prevotella sp.
ACTCACAAAGATAGTCTCGGTCTTATGTTTTCTTAGAGGAAATATATAAATAATACGTATACATCATTCTAATATTAACATATTTAACACATATATCCGTCAAAATATGCTATCCGTTAATAATCAACACTATTTATCGAAGACACAACAAAAAAAGAAAAACCCTTTTGAGGTTACAATTATTATTATTACATTTGCACGGACGATCCACATGAACTATCAGAAAAAAACCAAATTATGAGAATAGTGATTCAGCGCGTAAGCGAGGCATCGGTCACCATCGACGGACAATGCAAATCGCAGATAGGAAAGGGCTATCTCATCCTCTTGGGCGTAGAGAGTACCGACACTACCGAAGATATAGACTGGTTGGTCAACAAGGTCGTAAAACTGCGCGTTTTCGACGACGAAGCAGGCGTGATGAACTGCGACATCCAGTCGGTTAACGGCGACATACTGGTCGTCTCCCAGTTCACACTCTTCGCCAGTTACAAGAAAGGCAACCGCCCTTCATGGCTTCGGGCAGCCCCCCACTCTATCTCTATCCCCCTCTACGAGGCTTTCTGCAACCGTCTTTCCACAGCCTTAGGCAAGCCCGTAGGCACGGGCGAGTTTGGAGCCGACATGAAGGTGGCACTGGTCAACGATGGCCCCGTAACCATCTGCATGGATACCCACAACAAAGAATAAAACAAGGCATGGACAGCAACACTTTACACACATCCGGCACGCTCACCATCGCCGATGCACAGCGCATGGTAGACCAGTGGATTCGCACCGTAGGCGTGCGCTATTTCTCCGAACTCACCAATATGGCCTGCCTCACCGAAGAGGTGGGCGAACTGGCGCGCGTGATGGCACGCACCTATGGCGACCAGAGTTTTAAGGCTGGCGAAAAGCCCAATCTGGGCGAAGAAATGGCCGATGTACTGTGGGTATTGCTTTGTTTGGCCAACCAAACAGGCGTGGACCTGACCGCCGAACTGCAGCGGAGTTTTGACAAGAAGACACAGCGCGACAAGGAGCGGCATGCCAATAATCCTAAACTGCACCAAGAGAATACTAATAAACAAAGATAAAGTTATGGAAATCAACGACTTAGAAAGCCCGAAAGGCTTACAGACCGACAAGGCAGCAGCGATGGACAAGTACCAGCAGGCACTGTCTAAATATAATTGCAATATCAGCGATGCCGATGTGGCTGAAGCTGTGCGCAAGATTATCACCGAGAAAGTGCTGGAGAACGATAACGAGGCCGTGAAACGCTTCCTGCTCGGCAGCGTAGAACTCACCTCGCTCCATACCACCGATACCGATGAGGAGATATTGGCTCTGGTGGAAAAAGTCAACCGTTTTGCAGACGTATATCCCGGTCTGCCTCATGTGGCGACCATCTGCACCTACCCCATTTTCACCAAGTTGGTAAGTCAAAGTCTGGAAGTAGATGGCGTGGAAGTAACCACCGTATGCGCCAGTTTCCCGGCCTCTCAGACCTTCATCGAGGTTAAGGTGGCCGAGACAGCCTTGGCCATCGCAGACGGCTCTACAGAGGTAGATATCGTGATGCCTGTAGGCCGATTCCTCTCGGGCGATTACGAGGCTGTAGCCGATGAAATCGGCGAAATAAAGGATACTTGCGGCGAGACACCCCTTAAGGTAATCCTCGAAACAGGCTGTCTCAGCAGCATGGCTCAAGTGAAGCGTGCCGCCATCCTGGCCATGTACTCGGGTGCCGATTATATCAAGACCTCTACGGGTAAGGAGAAACTGAGCGCCACCCCCGAATCGGTTTACGTGATGTGCCAGGCCATCCGCGAGTATTACGACCAGACAGGCATACAGATCGGCCTGAAGCCTGCCGGTGGCATCAATACGGTCATGGATGCTGTGACCTATTACACCATCGTCAAGGAAGTATTAGGTGAAAAATGGCTTACCAACAAGTGGTTCCGCTTGGGTACAAGTCGTCTGACCAACCTGTTGATTAGCGAGCTTGTAGGACAGGAAGTAAAGTACTTCTAAAGGGGATTTTTGATTAGTTTTGGGCTTAATTTGCCCTCAACTTATCCCCAGGTGCCCTAACCCTCGCCCCGTGGGAGAGGGATAGGGTGAGGGCACAAAAAGCAAGCACGAGGGCAAAAAGGTGTTCATCAAAAAAGTCACCTTATTGCCCACCAAAGATCATTTATAAAATGCCCTAATGAACTCGATTTACCCTAAATCGTGCGTGCAATCACATAATCGAGATAGGCTTGCAACGCGCATTTAATCGCTTCGTCAGTAATCATACTATCGATAAACTGCTGCGCTTCGGCATGAAACTCCCACATCCGCCGCTCAGCATACTCTATACCACCGTGCGTCTTGGTATAATCCACCAAAACCGCGATTTCATCGGCATTGACCGTCCCGTTTTTCACTTTCAAAGCCAGCGCCTTGATAGATGGTAAATCGCTGTTATTCACTGCATAAATAGCGGGGAGGGTCAATTTGCCTTCTGCCATGTCATTACCCGTGGGCTTACCAATATCCTTGGCATCATAATAGTCGAAGATATCATCCCTAATCTGGAAAATGATACCCAGATTCTGGCCAAATTTGCTGGCAGCAGCCACCTGTTCTGCTGTAGCACCGGCAGCTTGCGCGCCAATGGCTGCACAAGCCTCGAAGAGGGCGGCCGTCTTGCCCTTGATGATATCATAATACACCTCCTCAGAGATGGCCTCATTGCGGATATTGGACAGTTGCAGGATTTCACCATCGGACAGCGTACGGCCCAACTGTGCCAAGTATCGTACAATCTGCTCCGAATGGGTATAGGACACATGCAGGAGCGCAGTGGAGAGGATGTAATCGCCCACCAACACGCTGACCTTATTGTCGTAAACCGCATTCACCGAAGCCTGTCCTCTACGCTCCCCACTCTCATCCACCACATCGTCGTGTACCAAACTGGCTGTGTGAAGCAGTTCGAGCCCAATAGCTGCATGCTGCGCCACCTCTGTCACACTACCAAAGGCTTTGGTAATGAGCAAGATAAGCATGGGGCGCATACGCTTGCCTCCGCGCTTGCGGATGTGGTTGAGCGCTTGCGCCAACAAACCATCCTCATGATCCAATGACTTGTTGAACAGCGCGATGAATTCTTCCAATTCCGAACTGATGGGTTCTTTGATGAGAGATAGGTAGTCCATACACAACTGAAATTTAGTTACAAAATTAGTGATAATTTCGAGAAATGTGCCAAAAAATTTGTAATTTTACACGATTAAAAGTAGTAATATGGATAAATTGTTTCTTTTAGACGCTTATGCGTTAATATATAGGTCGTATTATGCCTTTATCAAGAATCCACGAATCAACTCCAAAGGACTCAATACCTCTGCCATTTTAGGATTCCTCAACACCCTCAACGAGGTGCTGACCAAAGAGAAGCCCACACATATCGGCGTGGCTTTTGATCATGGCAAGACCTTCCGCAACGAGGCCTTCCCGGCTTACAAGGCGCAACGTGAGGAGACACCAGAGGATATCAAACAGAGCGTACCTATCATCAAGCAGCTATTGGAGGCTTACCGCATCCCAATCTTGCAGGCAGATGGATTCGAGGCCGACGATGTCATTGGTACTCTGGCCACCCAGGCCGGCAAAGCGGGCATCGCCACCTACATGCTCACCCCCGACAAGGACTATGGGCAACTCGTCGGCCCCAATGTATTCATCTACCGCCCGCGACATGGGGGTGGCTACGAGGTCATGGGCGAAAAGGAAGTCACGGACAAGTATGGCATTGCATCGCCATCACAAGTGGTGGACTTGCTCGCACTGATGGGCGACTCGGCCGACAACTTCCCGGGATGTCCGGGCGTGGGCGAGAAGACCGCCAGCAAACTGGTACAGGAGTTTGGCAGCATCGATGCCCTACTCCACCATACCGACCAACTGAAAGGGAAGATGCGCGAAAAGGTGGAACAGGCAACCGACGATATCCGCATGAGCCACTTCCTCGCCACCATCCGTACCGATGTACCTATCGGACTCAACTTGGAAGAACTGAAGGTAACTGACCCGGATGAGGAGAAACTCCGCACGCTCTTCGCAGAATTGGAGTTTAAGACCTTAGCGGCGAAGATTCTAAAAAAAAGTGAAAATAAGCCAAAAACCGACAATCTCCAACCCGATCTTTTTGGCGAATTCCCGACCGAGAGCCAAGAATCAGCCGAAAATCCGCGTTTTTCGACCCTTAAAACGACCCCTCACGATTACCAATTGGTTGAGGATGAAGCCGTTATGCGAGAAATCTGTGATTTTTTTAGGACAAAAAAAAATCTCAGTTTAGATACAGAGACCACTTCAACCGATGCTATCAGCGCCGAACTGGTAGGTTTGAGCTTTGCCGTGGAGGAAAACCAAGCATTTTATGTTCCTGTACCCGCTGACCGTGATGCCGCGCAAAAAATTGTCGATATCTTCAAGCCACTCTACGAAGACCCCGACATCCTGAAGATTGGCCAAAACATCAAGTACGACTACGAAGTGCTTCGCCGTTATGGCGTGGAGCTGCGCGGTCGTATGTTCGACACCATGCTCGCCCACTACCTCATCCAGCCTGAGCTCCACCACAACATGGATTACATGGCCGAGACCCTCCTGGGTTACCAAACCATCCATATCGAGGAACTCATCGGAACCAAAGGCAAAAACCAGAAATCGATGCGCGACCTCCAGCCCTCCCAAATCTACGAGTATGCTGCTGAGGATGCCGACATCACCCTAAAACTGAAAAACATCCTGGAGCCAAAACTGAAGGAGGCTGGCGCCGAACAACTGTTTTGGGAGATAGAGATGCCCTTGGTGCCCGTATTGGCAGAGATGGAGATGACAGGTGTGAGGATTGACACTGAATCGCTGAAAGAAACGTCAAGGATTTTCAACGAAAGGATGGCCGAATATGAGCGCAAGATCTACGAGGAGGCCGGCGAATCATTTAATATATCCAGTCCGCGTCAGGTAGGCGACATCCTCTTTGGCAAGATGAAAATCGTGGACAAGCCCAAGAAGACCAAGACGGGCCAGTATGTCACCTCGGAAGAGGTATTGGTACAGTTGAAGCACAAGGCTCCCATCGTTGATAACATATTGAACTACAGAGGTCTCAAGAAACTGCTCGGCACCTACGTAGATGCACTGCCCAAGCTGATCAATCCTCACACCGGGCACATCCACACCAGCTTCAACCAAGCCATCACAGCCACAGGCCGACTCAGTTCGTCGGATCCTAACCTGCAAAACATCCCCATCCGCGATGACGACGGCAAAGAGATACGCAAGTGTTTTATCCCCGAACCGGGTTGTCTGTTTTTTTCAGCAGACTATTCGCAAATAGAACTGCGCATCATGGCACATCTGTCGGGCGACGACAACATGGTCGAGGCCTTCCGCGTAGGCCATGACATCCACGCAGCCACTGCCGCCAAGATATGGCACGTGCCCGTAGATGCCGTGACGGCTGAGCAGCGCAAGCAAGCCAAGCAGGCCAACTTCGGCATCATCTATGGCATCACCACCTATGGCTTGGCACAGCGTATGAATATCGACAACCGCGAGGCACGACAACTCATCGACGACTATTTTGCCACTTTCCCCAAGGTGCAGGCCTATATGGAGCAGGCCAAGGAGACCTGCCGCGCCAAAGGCTACGCCGAAACGCTCTTCCACCGTCGCCGCTACCTGCCCGATATCCTCTCGGCCAACGCCACCGTGCGGGGCTTTGCCGAGCGCAATGCCATCAACGCGCCCATCCAGGGGTCGGAAGCCGATATCATCAAGGTGGCCATGATTCGCATACACGACCGATTCCGCCGCGAGGGCATACGCTCGAAGATGATTTTGCAGGTACATGACGAACTCAACTTCAGCGTCTATCCCGAAGAAAAGGAACAAGTGGAGCGCATCGTCATCGAGGAGATGCAGCGCGCCTATCCCCTCTCCGTCCCGCTTACGGCCGATGCCGGTTGGGGCAACAACTGGTTGGAGGCGCATTGATGACGAATGTCACATCTCTTTGATACTCAAAGATTAAGAAAATTCACTAACAATCGAGTAGGAGGTAAACGCTAATCGTAGGCGTTTATCTCCTACTTTCACGTT
>JBJEAU010000117.1:0-3253 GCA_051869355.1 Prevotella sp.
GACTGGGAGGCGCATTGAAAGTCAATGCGCAGAATTGGGCGGGTAATGCCCCGTCGAACGGCTTAGAGGCTGTGTTGTATAATGTTGCTACCGGTTGGTATGTTAATGGTGGATACCTGTGGGGTACACAGTTGACACTCTCTTCTGGTGGTATGTTCTTTACGCTGTCTAATAATACTAATGGTGGTTATGACATTAGTAGCATTGGATGGGGAGATGACAATGCAGCAAACTTGTATACAAATGGAAAGAATGGAACTTCTCATGGTGGTTATAGTGCAAGATTTGTTTTTGAGTTAATCTCTGACAATACTTATAAGATTAAATGTGCTTATAAGGAGACGGACAAATCTACTACTACAACATGGTATTATCTTGTAGGTGCAGGGCAAAATGCGGCTGTTACATATACAACTACAGAGCCTGATAATACGGATTTGAATGCACAGTGGAAATTAGTTACTTATGATGACATGAATACATGGTTCTCACAAGTTGCTGATGCTGCCAATACCTCTGCCTCTTCTGCTGATGGTACATATTTGATAAAGGCACCAAACTTCGGTAGCCGTTCAGATAGTAATCTCAAGCAGTGGCTGACATCGTATAATGGTACAACAAGTAATCTTTACGATTTGTCTGAGAGCCATAAGTCTGGTTATTCAACATATTCTCCTGCCAATAATACAGGTATATTTATTGGTAATGGGTATAGTGGATATACAGGATCGACTTCTTTATTTACCGATGATCAAGAATTGTTTAATTCTCTGTTGATTTCTGGTGATACTGACGCAAAGTGTGAGAGATATTTTGGTGGACTTTGGACTACCAATATTCACGGTGCAGGCAAAGTCTATCAGCAGAAAACTGATATTACAAAGTCTGGTTGGTATGAAATCGCTTGTAAAGGTTTTACCACAGGAAGTGCAAACCTGTATGCTTCGACTACAAGCGGTAAGACTGATAACACTGATGGACTTTTCCCGTCATCAGCTACAAGTGCTTTGATATCTGCTACAGCACCTTCTACTTACGTTCAGGCAGCCCTGCTGTTGCAAGACGGTGGAGAAACTTATCGTCAGAGTGTGCTTGTTTATATCGAGGTTGCTTCTGGCAATGCTACACTTGAGTTTGGTGTAGAGGGAACCAGCGGTTGGGCATGTTTCGATGATTTCCAGCTTACCTATTATGGAGAAGACAAGCAGCCGTACTTCTATTTCAACGAGGCAAACACAGACATCAACGAGTTGAAGAATCAGACCACTGTTAACAAGCATACCCTGTATCTGCAGCGCAATCTGAAATCAAATCAGTGGAACTCACTGGTATTGCCTATTACCATGACTGCTGCGAATGTGAGAACTGCTTTTGGTCAGCAGACTATCCTGTCTGAGTTTGTAGGTGTAGACGAGAATAATGACTATCTTATCAACTTCAAGAAGGTGGATTTGGATAATGCCAGCAATCAGCTCCAAGCTGGAAAACTCTATATCATCAAGCCTGTAGGCGATATGGACAAGTTGGCCAACAAGACATATACCTTTGATCGTATTGATAATACGAAGTCTAAAACTACAGATGGTAAGACAGTAGAGGGTACTACATCCATAACGGTTACAGCTTCAGATGACAATCCTATTATCCGTGTAAGAAATGTGGCATTTGAGTCTTTCAATGCTGAGGATGGTCTCCAGCAGAATGCCGTTAATGTAGGTGAGGCTTTGGAGTCGCTTTACTTTAAAGGCTCTTATATCCAGAAGACTGAAACAGGTCTGATTCCTGCAGGTAGCTTCGTTTTGGGTGCGAGCGATGGTAAGTGGTACCATACTACTAAGGCTATCGATACGATTAAGGGCTTCCGCGCTTGGCTGGATACTTCTGATCTCTCTGAAGCAACCCTGGCTAAACTTAGCTTCAGCTTCAATGGTGTGCAGGATGGTGGTGTAACCGCGATTGATGGTGTGGAAATCAGCAAGCCGGCTACTCCTTTCTCACAGAATGTGTATGACCTGAATGGCCGCATTGTGAACACGAAGGGTAATGTAGATGGTCTGGCAAAGGGCATCTATATCGTGAATGGTAAGAAAGTGGTAATCAAGTAAAAAGCGTTAGAAAGAATTATGAAAAAAGTTTATATAGCCCCCGAGACCCTTATCGTATCTGTAAAGCTGGAGGGTGCCATGCTGTCATTCTCTATAGACAATACCGGTGAAGGAGGTTCTGATGGAGAACAGAATCCTGTGATAGAGGGTAATCCAGACGAAGTTGGTGCCAAGGGTGACATTTGGAGTGGTGGTGTCGGCATTTGGGAAGATTAATGCTATACCATGCGAAAGATGATACCATCTCAACCGTGTTACTTCAGGTAACAAGATAATAGGTAGTGGCCATATCCGACCCTATATGGGGGTCGTGGTATGGCCATTGCTGTATGCTAAGCGAGCGAAAGCTAAAGACGATAATACCATGAAACGCCAGTGGCGGCGAGATGTGATAGATCTCTGTCGGCTGGATGTGAAAAATAGACAGACCCTTATAACATAACGATATGAAGTGAAATAGAAAAAATGAATGGTTTATGATGAAGATGAAATTACTACAAAGACTATGGCTATTAGCGGTTGCCACCTGCGTGGCGGGCACGGCCCATGCCCAACAGATAGGTGTAAACTCCAGCTATGAGGGCTGCGACTACACCGAGGCAACCGACAACTCCACGGCCAGTTCCAACCAGTGGAACAAGCTCGAGGACAAACTGTACATCACATGGGCCTCACGTGATGTGCATTACAAGAAAAAGGAAGTGCCCACAGTTACGGACACGTCGCTGGAGCTGACCACCGACAAGCAGGTGTCGGCATGGCGTGGCGAGCGTTTGGGCATGGAAGCGCTATTGTACACCAAGTCGGGTGTCAGCGACAAGTTGGCGCTGCGTGCCGACGTGGGTAGCTCCACGCTGGAGTGTACCCCCCGGTTTATGAACTATGTGTTGACCGACCAAAAGCAGGGATGTGGTGAAAATGATAAATCTACCACCGCGTATCTGGTGCCTGACATCATCGATATCGAGACCTCGAAGTCGATTGATGCCAAGACAGTGCGCCCCGTGTGGGTGACAGTGGAGGTGCCGAATGATATTGCGGCCGGCAATTATGATGTGAAGATTGACGTGGTCAACACTTCGTCTTCCGAAACTGTGGGTACGCTCAATCTGCGTGTCGTGGTCTGCAACCGTACGCTGCCCTTGCCA
>JBJEAU010000117.1:3353-6092 GCA_051869355.1 Prevotella sp.
ATGGCCCTCGACGAGCGAGGAGAAAATGCGACACAGAATGTCATCAACCTGATAAGCAAGCTGAATTTAGGTTTTAAAGTGTCGCTTGCCGGTGAATACCATTCCAGTCTGGCCACCCAACTCTACGATTATAGTTTGGCGGCTCCTACTCATGGACTTACTGCCTCGGAGATTTCCTCTCGTGCAGCCAAAGGCTACCGTTCCACCATTTATACTTGTTGTACAGCTCTCGACCCCAATATCATTACCAACAATCATCCGGCCGATGGCGCCTATCTGCCCATCCATGCCATTTCGCAAGGATATGACGGGTATCTGCATTGGTCGTGGTGCAACTGGACGGATGACCCGCTGATAGATTGCAGATTCAAGTATTGGGGTGGAGGAGACAGCTATCTGGTCTACCCCGGCAATCGTTCGGGTGTGCGCTTTGAGCGCATCATCGAGGGTGTACAGTTGGCCGAGAAGGTGCGTATCTTGCGCGAAGCCTATACCAATGAGGGTGATTCCGAGGCATTGTTAATCCTCAATACCCAAGTGGCCAAATTTGAATCGGGTAATGTCAACTCCAGTGCGACCGATCCTTTGTCTTCTGCCGGTCTGGTGAATGCTTTGCAGGCCATCGTCAATGAATCTTCGATAGAAGAAGGTGGAGACGACGATGAAGAAGATTCTTACTGCACGGTAAGTTTGTTGAGCACCAACAAAGAAACGGCTATTGCCAAACGCTGGCTTACCAGTGTCACCACTTTGGGGGCTGCCCAAGAACTGGCCTATACGGCCAGTGCAGCCAGTACAGACGGCTATGTGCTTTGCCAAGAGGGCTTGCAGGTGCGTCCGGGCACTACCTTTACGCTCCGCACGGTGGCCACTACCAATGATGACGACCTGCGCTATTGCCTGCTCAACATGTTTGCCGACTGGAATGGCGATTATATCTTTGCCGATACAGAGAAGATAGCCAGCTTAGGCACGCTCAATGCAGGCAATACAGATTTGCTCGACCATACCTTTACCATCACGGTGCCGGATGATGCTGCACCCGGACTGGTGCGTATTCGTCTCTGTTATGGCGACGCATGGGGGAGTTGGCCCGATGCTTGCGATCAGCTGCTCAAGGGATTCGCCTTCGACATTCCCGTGCGCATCTTGAACGATGGCGTCTTCTATTTCGATGAAGACAACTCGTCTGTAGAGGTACTGAAGAGCCAAGTGGATGCCGCTAAGCGACCGCTGTATCTGCGTCGCAGTCTGTCGGCAGCGAAGTGGAATTCGCTCATGCTGCCCGTTTCGCTCGATGCCGCCGCTGTGCGTGCAGCCTTTGGCGACGATGTGATTCTGTCTCGTCTGCAGAGCGTGGATTTGACCAACGGCTATTGCATCAACTTCAAGAAAGTGGACCTCGATACGGCCAGTCCGGCTTTGGAGGCCGGCACGCTCTACATCATCAAACCCGGTGCCGGCATGGCGCATTTGGCCGATGGTAGCTATACGTTTACCTATATGGACAAACGCAACGAGAGCGGTGTGTCCGAAGACCCTCTGACGCTGACCATTGCCAATGGCAGTCCTGTGGTTTTCCGCTTCGATGAGGTGGAATACTCCTCGATAGACGTAGACGATACAGGTATCAAGGAACAGGCTGTAGACCCGAGCGGCAGCATCAGGTTCCGCGGTACGTATGTGCTCAAAAACGAGGAGGGACTCATCCCCGCCCAGTCATTTGTCCTCGGTGCATCAGACGGCGCATGGTACCACACCACCAGTCCTATCAGCACCGTGCGCGGCTTCCGTACATGGATAGACACCTCTGGGGTGCCTGCAGGTGCCAAGATCTCCTTCGTTGTGGATGGGGTAGACGATGGCGATGCGACGGGAATCGGCCTGACCGAGAACGACAGTCGTGAGCCGCAAGACGTGTACGACCTCAATGGCCGCAAGATTCGCTCGGGCGGTGATACCCGCGGGTTGCCCAAAGGGGTGTATGTGGTCAATGGCAAGAAATTTGTTTTAAGATAAGTGAGTGAGGTAAGTGTTTACCGGCGGATGCGCAGGCAAGTGTCAAAGCTTCCTGTCGCATCCGTTTTTTGTGTATTAGCGTGTGGGAAGTATTGCCTTCCAGGCAAATGATAGCCGGACAATCCGCCACCCGAGGACTTCGTCCCCGGTTGCTCACGGTATAGCCCTCCGGGCTTTCTGTGGTTTGTATTATCTGTTGATAATCAATGTCTTGTGTGGATTTGTCCCTTGCGGACACACCAAGGTGTGTCCCTACAGTCCACTTGTATTTTCCCTTCGTTGTACCCGTGTTGTCCTGCCTGTCACGTGCATCGTCCAGCCTGTAGGGACACGCCTCGGCGTGTCCGCAAGTGTCCTGTCAGTACGTAATCTGAGGACTTCGTCCCCAGTTACTCACGGTATAGCCCTCCGGGCTTTCTGTGGTTTGTATTATCTGTTGATAGTCAATGTCTTGTATAGATTTGTCCCTTGCGGACACACCAAGGTGTGTCCCTACAGTCCACTTGTATTTTCCCTTCGTTGTACCCGTGTTGTCCTGCCTGTCACGCGCATCGTCCAGCCAGCAGGGACACGCCTCGGCGTGTCCGCAAGTGTCCTGTCTATGAGCAATGAAGTTTCTCTTCAAAGGGGAGGGAGGTATATAGCCCGTAGGGCTGTACAAAGAGTAACTGGGGGCAACGCCCTCAGGTTATGAAACGCAGGTGAAGACCAGCCTGGAAG
>JBJEAU010000118.1:0-10552 GCA_051869355.1 Prevotella sp.
ACGGAGGATAGGGTGAGGGCACCATAGGAGAAAGAGGGAAGCGAAGACGGATAATGGGGGTGCGAGCGATGGGCGTTAGATGAGGATTTCCTGCAATTCGCCGGTGGTGGAATCGATGATAAAGCCACGTACTGTCACGTTCGTTGGCATAAGCGGGTGGGTCTTGATGGTGGTTACCGTGCGGCGTACTGACTCAGGTGTGTCGCGGAATCCCTCTAACCATGCGTCAAGGTCAATGCCACACTTGCGAATGGTGTCGAGCGTGGCATCGGTCACACCCCTTTCGAGCATCTGATGGTGGAAGTGGTCGTAGCTCATATGGCATGCGCCGCAGCCGGAGTGGGCCACCACCATAATCTCCTGCACGCCCAGTTCGTAGACAGCCACGATGAGGCTGCGCATGGCCGAGTCGAAGGGCGCGATGACCAGTCCACCGGCGTTTTTGATAATCTTCGCATCACCATTGCGCAGTCCGAGCGCGGCGGGAAGCAGTTCGGTGAGTCGTGTGTCCATGCACGAGAGCACAGCCAACCGCTTGTCGGGATACTTGTCTGTAGTGTAACGCTCGTAGTCTTTGGTGGCTACAAATTGTCGGTTGTAAGCAATAATCTTGTCTATCATCTTTTCTGATTTTTCAATGGTTCTGCCGCCAGCGCGGCGTAGGGATACGAAAAAGCCCGAAACCCTGTGGAGAGGTGTTTCGGGCAATCTTGTTGCGGAGGCAGGACTCGAACATGCGACCTCCAGGTTATGAGCCTGGCGAGCTACCAACTGCTCCACTCCGCGATGTTTCTTATTTGCGGTTGCAAAGGTACTGCTTTCTGGCGAACTGTGCAAGTTTTTGCCCATCTTTTTTTAGTTTCTGTATGTTAAAGTGCAGTGATAGCCTCTGCAGCTGCTTGCTTACCTTATTATATATACACATGCGCGAGCGGTGGAGAACTGTCGGCAACGGGCATTGCGCCCGATAAGTGAGGGGGTGGATGAAAAAAGGTGGGGAATAATTTGCGTATTCGGCCGAAAAGTTATAATTTTGCACACGAATAACGGCGTGTGCAATCAGGTGCGCGCCATAGATACGATAACGATTATGTCCATATCCAAGACGAGACAGATGCTGGTGGATGTTGCCAGACAGCTCTTTGCCAAAAACGGCATAGCCAATACGACGATGAACGATATAGCCGTGGCTTCGGGAAAGGGCCGACGCACGCTCTATACCTATTTTAACCGCAAGGAAGACGTATATTCGGCGGTGATAGAGTCGGAGCTGGAGCGCCTCTCGGACAAGTTGGACGAGGTGGCCGCCATGAAACTCCGTCCCCAAGACAAGATTATCGAACTCATCTACACCCATCTGAGCATGATTCGCGAGACGGTGGTGCGCAATGGTAACCTACGTGCCGAGTTTTTCCGTAATATATGGATGGTGGAGAAAGTGCGCAAGAACTTTGACGAGTACGAAATCGAACTATTCCGCAAGGTCTATGCCGAGGGCAAGGCCGATGGCGAGTTTGATATGGAAAATGTGGAACTGGTGGCCGACATCACCCACTACTGTATCAAGGGGCTTGAGGTGCCGTTTATCTACGGCCGTCTGGGTCATGGGCTCGATGTGGAGTCGAGCAAGCCCCTTGTGGCCAAGGTGGTGTATGGCGCGCTCGGCAAGAGTACCACGGCCTGACAGGCAATGACATTACATTCACATTAAAAAAACGATAAAACAATGGGATTATTAACAGGTAAGACAGCCCTGATCACAGGTGCTGCGCGCGGTATCGGCAAAGCTATCGCGCTGAAGTTTGCTTCTGAGGGAGCCAACGTCGCATTTACAGACCTATTCATCGACGAGGAGCACGGAGGCTTGGCCACCGAGCGCGAGATTGCCGCCCTGGGCGTAAAGGCCAAGGGATATGCGAGCAACGCAGCCGATTTTGCACAGACCGCAGACGTGGTGGCTAAGGTAAAGGAGGAGTTCGGCTCCATAGACATACTGGTCAACAACGCAGGTATCACGAAAGACGGCCTGATGCTCCGCATGACAGAGCAGCAGTGGGACGCTGTGATCGCTGTCAACCTCAAGAGCGCATTCAACTTTATCCACGCTTGTGTGCCTGTGATGATGCGTCAGCGCAAGGGTTCGATCATCAACATGGCATCGGTGGTAGGTGTACACGGCAACGCCGGACAGTCTAACTATGCAGCCTCTAAGGCTGGTCTGATCGCACTGGCCAAGAGCGTAGCGCAGGAGATGGGTCCCAAGGGCATACGTGCCAACGCCATCGCACCGGGCTTTATCGATACAGCCATGACCCAGGCACTCTCTGAGGAGGTGCGCAAGGAGTGGGCCAGCAAGATTCCTCTCCGCCGTGGCGGTACGACCGAGGATATTGCCAACACAGCACTCTATCTGGCATCTGATCTGTCCAGCTATGTGTCTGGTCAGGTGATTCAGGTAGACGGTGGTATGAACATGTAAGAAGCTACTCAATAGGTGGATGGCCACGGGCACCGATGCCTGTGGCCATCTGCGTTAATAGGAAGAAGGAACCGTATGGAAGTAGTCTACGAAGATAATCACATCATCATCGTCAACAAGCGTAGCGGAGAGATTGTGCAGGGCGACAAGACGGGCGACGAACCGCTCTCTGAGACGGTAAAAGCCTATATCAAGGAGGCGTACCACAAGCCCGGCAACGTGTTTCTCGGCGTGGTACACCGTCTCGACCGGCCGGTTTCGGGACTGGTGGTGTTTGCCAAGACGTCGAAAGCCCTGTCAAGACTCAACGAGATGTTCAGGGTGGGCGACGTGCACAAGACCTATTGGGCCATCGTAAAAGACAAGCCTGCCGTGGAAGAGGGCACGCTTACCCACTGGCTGGTGCGCAACGAGAAGCAGAACAAGAGCTATGCCTATGACCGGGAGGTGCCGAAGTCCAAGAAAGCGGTGCTGCACTATAGGCTTATCGGCTGCACAGACCGCTACAGTCTGCTGGAGGTACAGCTCATGACGGGTCGCCACCACCAGATACGCTGCCAGTTGGCCCGCATGGGCTGTCCCATCAAGGGCGATCTGAAGTATGGCGCTCCCCGTTCCAATCCCGATGGCAGCATCTCGCTGCTGGCACGCAAGGTAGAACTGGTACACCCGGTGTCCAAGGAACCGGTATCGGTGGTGGCACCAGTACCTGACGACAACCTGTGGCAGGCCATACAGCCAGCCCACGGCGAATAACTGAAATCGCGGGAGCAAGCCGTCGATGCGCCAATAGGCAGGGCTGGTTGCTCCCGCGATTGTCTATGAGGAATTTTTGACCACTGAAAAGCATAAAAATAGTTTTTTTATTTTGCATTATAGACTTCTTGCACTATCTTTGCATAAGATAGGCTGCACCTCAGCAAAATGGGACAGATACCTTTGCAAAACGTAAATGCCACGTTTAGCCATCGTAAATGCCACGTTTAGCCACCCTAAATGCCACCTTTAGCTCATCCAAACGTTGTTTGGACCTGTTGGGAGGGGTGCCTGCCGGGAAAGTTACAGATAAAAGAACGATATTTAGAGACAACGGATGAAGCGCATAGCCAAATGGATAGGACTGGCAGTAGGATGCCCGATCGGCTTACTCCTGCTGTTGGCACTCCTGTTTTACTTCCCCCCGTTCCAGCGGTGGGCTGTCAGACAGGCCACAGCGTATGCTTCGGAGCAGACGGGCATGACCGTCACCATCGACAGGGTGAGGTTGGCCTTCCCCCTCGACTTGGCGGTGGAAGACGTGATGGCTCTGAGACCCAATGATACGTTGCCTGCGCATACAGATACGGTGGCGGTCCTCTCGAGGGCCGTGGCCGATGTCCGCCTATTGCCCCTCTTGCAGGGCAAGGTGTACATCGACGAGTTCTTGCTGACCGATGTACGGCTCAACACGGGTACGCTAATCGCCGCTGCAAGGGTGAGCGGCAACGTAGGGAAACTCTTGCTGCGGGCACACGGCATCGACTTGGGGCGCTCCTTGGTGCGAATCGATGAGGCCATGCTGCGTGATGCCCGGTTGGACGTGGCGCTGAGCGACACCGTGCCCCCCGACACGACCGAGAGCAGCAACGAGTGGAAGATACAGTTGGACAGGCTGGCGCTCCACAACACCTCGCTTACGCTCCACATGCCCGGCGACACGCTGCTGCTGATGGCGCACATGGGAGCTGCCTCTGTGGCCGATTGCCATTTTGACCTTGGACAAGGCATGTACCGTACGGGCAAGGTGGAGTGGCGCAATGGCCGGTTGGCCTACTACGACCGCTTCGCCCCGCGCGCGGAGGGCTTGGATGCCAATCATCTGTCGCTCACCTCGTTGGGCTTGCGCATCGACAGCCTCTATTACGATGCCTCCCGCCTGTCCACACACGTCTCCGCACTCCAGTTTAAGGAGCGTTGCGGCCTTACCTTGACCCACGGCTCCACCACTTTCACCATGGACTCGGTGGCCATGCACATCCCCGACCTGCATCTCAAGACCACTGCTTCGGAACTGAAGGCACAGTTGGACATGGATAGGAATGCCTTCGACTCCATCAGCCCCGGCAAACTCAATGCCTCATTGCATGGCAGTGTGGGCAAATCTGACTTGGTCTGCCTGGCGGCCGGTGTCGTAACCGAACTGGATCGCCGCTGGCCCGACGAGCCCTTGATGGTGGATGCCTCGCTGCGTGGCAACATGCGCAAGGCCCATCTCTCGGATGTGCGCCTTCGGTTGACCTCCTTCTTCGAACTCACTGCCGACGGATTCGTGGGCAATCTTACCGATATGGACCGTCTGACCGCCAAGATAGACGTGACGGCCACCACCCACAAGTCGTTGGCTGTCGTTCCGGGTAGCGTGACGCTGCCTGCCGGCGTGTCGCTGAAAGCCCGGGTGGGAGTAGACGGGCCGCGATACGATGCTGTGCTCACCGCTTCGGAGCGTAGCGGAAGCCTCCGTGGCAACGTCTGGTTCGATGCTGCTCGTATGGGTTATCGTGCCCATCTTCAGGCCGATGGGCTCCGTTTGGGCGATTTCCTCCCCACCTCTGGTCTTGGCGCCCTCACAGGCAGTGTCGATGTCCAAGGAGCCGGTACCGATTTCCTGTCGCCCCGCACACGCTTAGAGGCCCAGGTAGACATCCGGCAGTTAGGCTATCAGGCCTACCACTTCGACAAAGTCACGGCTTCGGTCGGACTGGGAGGCGGCAGGGCGCGCCTGTCGTTGGCCAGTGCCAATGCGCTGATAGACGGCAATCTGATGTACGATGGCTATACCAACGGCAAGGTGATGAAGGGTACCTTTGCCTGCGACCTCGCCCATGTGGATGTGCGCGGATTGGGACTGGCCAAGGAGCCCCTCGATATCGGCGTGTGCAGCCATGTGGACTTGGAGACCAACTTCAAGGACAGCCACATGATACAAGGTTTCGTGAGCGATATGGTCATCAACGACCGCGGGCGGGTGTACCGCCCCGAAGACTTGGTGCTCGATGTGCTGGCTACGAGAGATACCACGCATGCTGTGGCCGATTGTGGCAATTTCCATCTCAATGCGGATGCCTCGGGCAGCTACGAGTTGCTCATCAAGCAGATGGGGCGGTTGGTGGACGAGATACAGCGCCAGTTGCACGACAACTATATCGACCAAGTGAGGTTGAGGGAGCGGCTGCCCATGGCACGCATCTATCTCAACAGCGGCAAGGAGAATGTGGTGTGCAGGCTGCTCAAGCGCAGCGGCTACGAGCTGGCCCATGTGCTGATGGATATGGAGTCGTCTCCGGTGTCGGGGCTCAATGGCCGGATGCAGATCGACTCGCTGGTGGTAGACAGCATCTTGCTCGACACGCTGCGCTTTGCGGTCGTCTCCGACTCGCTGCGCACCACTTACAGCGCCCAGATTCGTAACAATAAGCACAATCCCGACTATACTTTCAATGCCCTCTTCAAGGGAGGCATGCACGAGCGCGGGGCGTATCTCACCACCCATGTCTACGATGCCAACAACAAGTTGGGCTTGGCGCTCGGCCTGTCTGGGGCGATGGAGGCCGAGGGCGTGAGGGTGCGCATCTTCGGCGAAGATCCGATCTTGGGTTACAAACGGTTTGAAGTAAACGACAGCAACTATATCTTCTTGGGTACCGACCATCGGGTGTCGGCCAATCTCAAGCTCCGTGCCGCCGATGGTATGGGTGTGCAGATTTATTCCGACGACGACAACACGGAAGCGCTGCAAGACCTGACCGTATCGCTCAACAAGTTTGACCTGGAGAAGATTCTGTCGGTCATCCCTTACACCCCCAATGTGGCCGGCATGATGAATGGCGACTTCCACGTGGTGAAGACCGCAGATGAGCTCTCGGTTTCGTCGGCAGTAGACATCACCAACATGTTTTATGAGCGGTGTCCGATGGGCAATCTTGGTTCCGAGTTTGTCTATATGCCTAAGGACGACGGCGGGCATTATGTCGACGGCATGCTCTATCACAACGGGCGTGAGGTGGGAACGCTGCAGGGAACCTACCAGTCGGCCGATGATGGCTATGTGGATGCTACCTTCGGCATGAACCGGTTGCCGATGGAACTGCTCAATGGTTTCGTGCCCGACCGCATCGTCGGCTTTCGCGGTTACGGCGAGGGCGAGTTTGCCGTCAAGGGCAGTCTCGACCGACTGCAGGTGGATGGTGAGCTGCACATGGACTCCACTTACCTCTTCAGTGAGCCCTATGGTGTCCAGATGCGCTTTGCCGAGGTGCCGGTAAAGATAGCGGAGAGCAAGGTGCTGTTCGACAATTTTGAGATGTACGCCAGCAATGGTTCGCCGTTGGCCATTACGGGCAACTTCGATTTTAGCGATTTCAACCGCATGACAATGAATCTGCGCATGCAGGCACGCAACTTCAAGATTATTGACGCCAAGGAGAATCCACGGTCCGAGGCGTATGGCAAGGCGTTTGTCAACTTCATGGCGCTGATGACCGGTCCGGTGGACAAACTGACCATGCGGGGCAAGATCGATGTGCTGGGCAGCACGGATATGACTTATGTCATGCGCGACGCGGAACTGTCGGCAGACAACCAACTCAACGAACTGGTCACCTTTACCAATTTCCGCGACTCCACCGAGGAGGTGGTGGAGCGTCCTGTCATCTCGGGCCTGGACATGCGGTTGAGCCTGGCCATCGACGAGGCGGCTCGTATCTTGTGTATGCTCAATGCCGACCATTCCAACTATATCGACCTGATGGGCGGCGGCGACCTGGTGATGAGCTATAATCCCGTAGACGAGCTTACGCTTACCGGACGCTACACCCTCAGCAACGGTGAGATGAAATATTCGCTGCCCATCATTCCGCTCAAGACCTTTACGATACAGGATGGCAGCTACATCGAGTTTACTGGCGACCCATTCAATCCCCGTCTCAACATCACCGCCATCGAGCATGTGAAGTCTGCTGTGGACGAAGGCACGGGGACGGGTAGGGTAGTGGACTTCGACTGCGGTGTGAAGCTTACCCAAGCGCTCAGTCAGTTGGGGCTCGAGTTTATCATCGATGCACCCAATGACATGAGTATAAGCGACCAACTGAAGACCATGACGGTGGAAGGACGCAGCAAAGTGGCCATTACCATGTTGGCTTCGGGCATGTATCTCACCGATGGCAACACCAGTTCGTTTTCCATGAACAATGCCTTGAGTTCTTTCTTGCAGTCTGAAATCAACAGTGTGGCAGGAAAAGCCATGCAGTCGATGGGGCTCAATCTCAATATGAGTGTCGACAACTCCACCACCGCTTCCGGCGGCATGCACACCGACTACAATTTCAGTTTCTCCAAGCGTCTGTGGAACAACCGGTTGAGCGTGAACCTCGGCGGCAAGGTGTCTACCGGGTCCGAGGTCGACATGCAGCGCGGCGACAATGCCAACTCTTTCTTTAACAATGTGGAGCTTCAATATCGTCTCGACCAGTATTCGAGCCAGTATCTGCGACTTTTCTATGACAACAACAAGTACGATTGGCTCGAAGGATACCTTGGTGAGTATGGCGTGGGCTTCATGTGGAAGCGCAAGGTGCGCCACTTCAAGGATATCTTCAGCATCGGTTCCCGCAAGAAACAGGCACCCGCCCTTAGAAAAGAATCTCCCAAACCAACCCAAGACCAATGAAAGCGAAGTGCTATAGATACATGGCGGTAGTGTGTGCCGCTGCCCTGCTCATGGTGGCTGCTTCCTGCTCCACCACCCGTGCCTTGCCCGAAGGTGAGCAACTGTTTACCGGCCTGAAGAAGATTTCCTACACCGGCTACGAGCCAAGCGACTACGCCGTAGCCACCCAGACCGAGATAGAGTCGGTGCTGGCCTCGGCTCCCAATGGCGCGCTCTTCGGCAGCAGTTATTACCGCACGCCCTTTCAGCTCAAGTTGTGGATCTGGAATGCTTTCTCCCAGTCGGAGAGTGGCGTGGCCAAGTGGTTGGTCAAGGCTTTCGGTTCCAAGCCCAAGCTCATGAGCGAGGTCAATCCGTCCCTGCGTGCCTCTGTGGCCGAGACCCAGCTCAAGAAGTTTGGCTATTTCAATGGTCGGGTGACGTTTGAGGAACTCACGGGCAAGCATCCCAAGAAAGCCAAGGTGGCCTATCATGTGGACATGGGACATCTATGGACGATGGATTCCATCGCTTACGTGGGTTTTCCGACCATAGCCGACAGTCTGATTCATGCCTCCATGACCGAGGCGGCCATCCACAACGGTTCCCCATTCAGCGTCTCGGCCCTTGAGCGTGAGCGCCAGCGCGTGGGAAGTCTTCTCCGCAACAATGGCTACTATTATTACCAATCCGGTTTTGCTTCGTATCTGGCCGACACGGTCAACATCCCGGGCAAGGCGATGGTGCGTCTCCAGTTGGCAGACAGCATTGACGAGGCGGCTCTACGCCAATGGCACATCGGAAGGATTTCCTTCAATCTCAAAAGAGAGTTCACCGATTCGCTGCGCGATTCTGTCAGGCGGCGCAACTATACCGTCCGTTACAACGGCCGACGTACTCCCATCCGCACGGGAGCGCTCCTGCGCGATGTGAAGCTCCGAGCCCGACAGCTTTACAGCTATTCGGACGAGCAGCGGTCGATGGCCAATCTCCAGAATACCGGCCTGTTTAGCTACAACAGCATGAAGGCCACGCCGCGAGACAAGGACACCATCGACTTGGCCTTTGACTTGGTATTGGACAAGCCCTACGACTTCTACGTCGAGGCAAATGCCAAAGGGAAGACCACCGGGCGCATGGGACCGGAGCTGGTGATGGGTCTTACCAAGCGCAATGCCTTCCGTGGAGGCGAGCGATTGGACTTTAATCTTCATGGACTCTACGAGTGGCAGACCGGACATCAGTCTGAAGGCAGTTCCTCGGGTGTGAAGTCTTACGAATATGGTGGCGATGTGTCGCTCACCTTCCCCCGTCTGCTCACTCCCATGAGCCTGTTGCGTAAATCGTCCGACCGCAACAGTCGTCGGCGCAGCCGGAGGCTCTATGCCTACACCACGCCCACAACCACCATCAAGGCATCGGCCAATGTGCTCAACCGCGCCGGTTACTTTAAGCGGCATGTCATATCCGGCGAACTCACCTATAGTTTCCAACCGTCGGCCTGTTCGCGGCACACATTCAGTCCGCTCATTCTCTCTTACGAATATATGCAGCGCCAGACAGACGCTTTCTTGGAGTTGTTGGCCGACAATCCTTATCTCTCTGTTTCCATGCGCGACCAGTTTGTGCCCAAGATGAGTTATACCTACGCCTTTACCAGTCCTTCCACGTACCGCAATCCTATCATCTGGGAGACAACGGTCAGCGAGGCCGGCAACATCTTGTCAGCTGGCTATGCGGTAGCTGGCAAATCGTGGGGCGAGGCAGACAAAAAACTCTTCAAGAATCCCTTCGCGCAATTCCTGAAAGTGCAGACCGATTTCGTGAAGCATTGGCGGCTCTCCGAAACCTCCGTTTTGGTGGGTCATGCGGGCGCTGGAGTCATCTGCAGTTATGGCAATGCCCGTCAGGCACCTTACAGTGAGCAGTTTTATGTAGGTGGTGCCAACAGTGTGAGAGCCTTCAATGTGCGGAGCATAGGCCCCGGCCGATACCGTCCGTCGTCCTCACGCCTCTCGTACATCGAACAGACGGGCGATCTGAAACTTGTGGCCAACCTTGAGTATCGCCCACGCCTCTTCGGTAGTCTGTATGGTGCCCTGTTTCTGGATGCCGGCAATGTCTGGGCACTTCGCAGCGACGACAGTCGTGACGGAGCCAAGTTTGAAGCCAAGTCTTTCCTCCGCCAGATGGCGGTCGGAACGGGAGTAGGCCTGCGGTACGATGTCGGCCTGTTTGTCATTCGCGTGGATTGGGGATTGGGCCTGCATGTCCCTTACGACACAGGCAAGAGTGGTTTCTATAACATCTCTTCGTTCAAGGATGGCCAGTGCCTGCACTTAGCTGTGGGATATCCATTCTAAAGGTAAAGAAGTAAAAAGGTAAAA
>JBJEAU010000118.1:10652-73751 GCA_051869355.1 Prevotella sp.
CCTGCACTTAGCTGTGGGATATCCATTCTAAAGGTAAAGAAGTAAAAAGGTAAAACGGTAAAGAGGTAAAAAGCCTTTTTACCGTTTTACCTTTAAAAAAGGCCTTTTTACCTTTTCTCGCCTGCTGTCATTTCGTCAAAGTTGAGGACGAGGTTTCCTTTCGCAATCCATTCCCTGCCAATGATGCCGATGAAGGGGATGGCTTGTTCCGGATAGATAAACACATCGGTGTAAGTGGCGACGGTTCCCAGTGCAGAAACCGTGGCTTTGGGGATGTACGTGATAGCTTTCTTGTCTCGTTCAAAGATTCTGAAGCCGATGTCCGACTTGTTAAGTACATCCGAAACCGCCTTGTTGCCGCCGTACAGAATCAGTGATTCGGGCGTATTGGGGTCCAGCAGGTACCTTCCCTCCAAGGTGGTGATGTCATTGAGGGCATCAGCGATGCCCACCTTGCCATCGATGATGAGGAATCGGTTGTCCATCACGATGTTGGCCTTGTCGCCGATGATGTCCTGGTCCTCGATTTTGCCCCATACCAGACGTTTCTCGTCCTTCAGCATCGTCATGGTCTTGCTCCCGTCCGTGCCCGTCAGTCCGAACCCCACCAGCATGTCCATCTGTTTCACTTTCAGCGCATGTGCCAGTTTGCTCAGGTCGGCTACGTAAACCACCCGGTTGGTCTGCATGCCGTTGATGGTCAACGGTATGCGCAACATGTGGCTTGCACTGACCTGCTCGCATCCCTTGGCGAGAAAAGGCAGTTTGGCACGCATTGGCCGGGTGGCCAACTGCAGGCCCGATTGGGCCAGATACGTACTGTCTATGATGTGGAAGGCCGCCGATGGGTCTACATAGGCATGGGCTTGATGCTTCTCGTTGACCGTGATGTCTGCCACCATCCGGTTATTTTCTATCGTATAGTCTATCTGTTGCGCCATCGCCCACAAGGCTGACAGCATGGCGACGGCAGTCGTCCCTATTCGTCTCATCATGGTTTGTCTCTTTGCTGGTACATGTATCGCCTGCAGTGTCATGGAGGGCATAGCAGGTATGTCGGGCAAATATATATAAATAGGTAGACACTGCCAAAACTTCCCGTTTTAATTTGCTTTCGCTAACTTTATTATACACTTTTTCTACCCATCGGCCACAGGCCGCACCGGCGGGTGTCACACTTGTCGAGGCTAAAGGCCATGATTAGCGCGCCAAAGGTGGCATTTATGGGAGCTAAATGCCGCATTTGGCTACAGCGCCTGCCACAGGCGTGTTAGGAAAAGAGTGTTAAAAAAAATGTTGTCCCAGCAAATAAGTGGACTGTGGGGTGCCTTGTCTCGTTTTTTATGCGTATTTTTGCAATAGCATTGGTCGTCTGTCGCACACGGACAGATGTGCCGCTATGTGGAAAAGACAACAACTGTTTTTAATAAAAATAACTGAATATGAAACCTACATTGTTACTCCTCGCAGCAGGTATGGGAAGCCGCTACGGTGGACTTAAGCAACTCGACGGTCTGGGCCCCAATGGCGAGACCATCATGGACTACTCCATCTACGATGCCATCCAGGCCGGATTTGGAAAGATTGTGTTTATCATTCGTAAAGACTTCGAGCAGGACTTCCGCGACAAGGTGCTCTCCAAGTACGAGGGCCATATCCCCGCAGAAGTTTGCTTCCAGGCTTTGGAAACCCTCCCCGAGGGATTCACAGTGCCTGAAGGACGCCAGAAACCGTGGGGTACCAACCACGCCGTGATGATGGCCAAGGACGTTATCAAGGAGCCTTTCTGTGTCATCAACTGCGACGACTTCTACAACCGCGATTCTTTCATGGTGATGGGCAAGTATTTGGCCAATCTGCCCGAGGGTTCCAAGAACGACTATGTGATGGTGGGCTTCCGCGTGGGCAATACGCTGAGCGACAACGGTACGGTGGCTCGTGGCATCTGTGCAAAGGATGAGAACGACAACCTGACGACCGTCGTAGAGCGTACCGAGATCATGCGCGTCAATGGAGCTGTGAGCTACAAGGACGAGAATGGCGAGTGGGTGGCCGTAGACGACAATACACCGGTGAGCATGAACATGTGGGGCTTTACTCCCGACTACTTCGAGTACAGCGAGGAATATTTCAAGGAGTTCTTGAGCGATCCCAAGAATATCGAGAATCTCAAGGCCGAGTTCTTTATCCCGCTCATGGTCAACAAGCTGATTACCGAGCATACCGCTACTGTCAAGGTGCTTGACACCACGAGCAAGTGGTTTGGCGTTACCTACGCTGCAGACCGCCAAGCCACCGTTGACCGCATCCAGACGCTGGTAGACGAGGGCGTATATCCTGCCAAACTGTTTTAAACCATAGCTTATAAGAAAGCCTTTCCGTGTACCTCTCTGTCAAAGAGGGGTACCGGATAGGGCACGCTTACCTGATAATATGACAGACATCAACATACTGACAGAGGCCGAGGTGGCTACGCTCAACAGCCTGATAGACGGTGCGACGCGCATTGTCGTCACCGGGCATAAGTCGCCCGACGGCGATGCGATGGGCTCCTGTCTCGGATGGGCCGAATACCTGCGTATGCAGCGCGGCAAGGAGCCTATGGTGGTCATGCCCGATGCCTATCCTGACTTTTTGCAGTGGTTGCCCAATACCGACAAGGTGGTGCGGTACGACAAGCACAAGGAGGAGGTGGCGCAGATGCTGCAAGAGGCCGACCTCATCTTCTGCGTAGACTTCAACGGCTTCTCCCGTGTCGACGAGATGGAAGACGCTTTGACCGCCGCGCCTGCCCGCAAGGTGATGATCGACCACCATCTTGGCCCTGCAGAAGCGGGGTGGGAGCAGGTTCTGTCGCATCCGGAGATGTGTAGCGCCTCCGAGTTGGTGTTTCGCATCATCTGGCAGTTGCAGGGATTCGAGGAGATGACACGCCGCTGTGCCATACAGCTGTATTGCGGCATGATGACCGATACCGGCGGATTCACGTTCAACTCCACCCGTCCCGAAATCTACTTCATTATCAGTCAGTTGCTGACCAAGGGCATCGACAAGGACAAGATTTACCGCAATGTGTACAACAACTACAGCTGTTGGGCGATACGTCTGCGGGGCTATCTCATGTCACGCAAGCTCAATTATATCCCCGACTGCCGTGCGGCTTACTTCACCATCACGCGCAAGGATATGTTCGACTACCACTTCGTCAAGGGCGATGCCGAGGGACTGGTCAATGAGCCGTTGCGCATCAAGGGGCTGAAGCTGTCGATATCGTTGCGCGAGGACGATCGGCGCGACAACCTCATCTGGGTAAGCCTTCGCTCGGTCGACGACTTCCCCTGCAACGAGATGGCGCAACAGTTCTTCAACGGAGGCGGTCACCTCAACGCCAGCGGCGGCCGCTTGATGTGCTCTATGCGCGAGGCTGAGCGCATCACTCGGCAAGCCATCCTCCACTACGAGCAGCGGCTCCGCGGATAACGACCGCATGAGCTTGCGCCAAAGAAGGAACCAGTGTCCGGCAACGACATTTTTTAATAAAGCTATATGAAACTGAAAAACTCATGGATATTGCCCTTGGTGTGCCTCTGCTTGTGTAGCGCATGCCGAGAAGAGCAGAAAACGACACAGATCATCGTCAAGAAGCAGCAGGTGGCGGCACCCAAGGCCACCCAGAAGATGGGAGACTATCAGCAGTCGCGACCGGTGGAATGGCTGGGTGCCGAGTACACCGTGACGGTAGACCTGAAGGCCGACGCATCCCTGCCCTTGGTGAAAGAGGGCAACCAGAAGTATTACGACAACCGCATCCGTCTCACCATCACACGTAGCGACAAGAGCCAGTTCTTCAGCCGCGAGTTTACCAAGGCCGACTTCTCCGCCTATCTCGACAATGCCTACGCACGCGATGGGGCGTTGCTGGGCATCGTACTCGACAAGGCCGACGGCGACCATCTGGTCTTTGCGGCCAGCATCGGTTCTCCCGACAAGTCCAGTGACGAGTATCTGCCCTTGGTCATGCGTATCTCGCGCATGGGGGAGGTGTCGGTGAGCCGCGATACCCAGCTCGATACCAATGCGGCCGACGCGGCCGGAGAAGAGGACGATGGTGTCTGATACTCCGGGTGCCTTCGGCCTCATCTTATCATAGATTATCATCACCTTAATCATAGTTCCCATGAAGAAGAAAAAACTATTTTACACCCTGCTGGTGGCCCTGATGTGTACATCATGTGCCACCCAAAACTTTACCCAGTACGCGATGTCCGACTTCTACGACCTGCCCAAACCCGGCGTAGGAGGCTACCAGGGCATGGCTATCTACAAAGACTATCTCGTAAGTCTGCAAAACGGTGGCGTGGCCACCATCTACCGGTTACCCGACATGCAGGTGGTCACGCCCACGTTCAAGTTGGCCAGTGCCCACAGCCGCAACCACTCCAATGTGGGGGCTTTCGGCGTGGAGCGAGGCCACAAAGACGACCTGCTGCCCGTGCTCTATGTGTCGCAGTGCCATCGCAAGCTCATCCGAGGCATGAAAGATGCCTGTTTTGTGGAGCGGCTGCTCCCGGAAGGCAAGTCGGAGCTGCTTCAGACCATCATCCTCGATGATGACCAAAAAATCTTCGGGTATGCCCTGCAGTGGACAGTGGACAGCAAGAACAAGCGTCTCATCGGTTTCGGCAATACCTTGAAGGGAGAGGATGCGGACAATCGGTTCCGGGTCATCGTCTTCCCGTTGCCCAAATTGGCTGACGGCAAGGAGATACACCTCCGTCCCGAGGATGCCATTGAGAATTATCTGCTCCAGGACTACACCCAAGCCTATCCGGCACGGATTATCGGACAGGGAGCCTGTGTGTATGGCGATATGCTCGTGATGCCTACGGGATTTGGAAACAAGGAGTGGCCCAGTGTGCTTTTCGTCTGGGATATGAAACACAAGCGCATGGAGCGCGTGGTGGATCTCTCGACAGAACTGAAGGCCGAGATGGAAGATGTAGACTTCTACAAAGGCGAAGCCTACGTACAGACCAACGGTCGTGGAATCGTGAAGTTCAAGTTCGGGAAGCGTGCCGCCGCTGGTGCCGCACGCTGATTCGTCCCTCTACTCATGGCGCATGTCAGACCGCTATGCACGCTTGGCGGCCTGGCATGCGTTGTCTATGAATCAAAGTATCTGCTCGGCGTGCTCTTTCACTTTCACTTCTTTCGGTCCGAAGATGCGTTGTACCACGCCTTGTTCGTCTGTGACAAACGTGGTGCGGTAAACACCCATCGACACGCGGCCGCACATCTTCTTCTCGCCGTAGATGCCGAGCGCGTTGACCAGCGTGAGTTCTGTATCGGCAATGAGGGGGAAGGGTAACTGGTATTTCTCGATAAACTTCTTGTGCGATTGTGCACTCTGTATGCTCACACCTACCACGGCGTAGCCCTCTGCGAGGAAGCGCTGGTAGTTGTCGCGCAGGTTGCAAGCCTCGTTGGTGCAGCCCGGTGTGGAGTCTTTGGGGTACGCATAGAGCACCAGCTTCTTGCCGGCGAAGTCACTCAGTCTGATCTCGTTGCCATCTTGGTCTTTGCCCAGTATCTCGGGCAGTCTTTGTCCTATTTCCATGTTTCTATTGGTTTGTAAAATTCTTGGTTTTGGCAACAAAGATAGTGATTTTCTCCCATTCTCATACTGCTGCTTATCATGTTTTTTCGTAATTTTGCAAACAAATGTCATGACAACGGGTCTTGTGACAGTCAAAATGTAAATTCAGAAAGCGACGGATATGATAGGAACAATCGTCAATACAGCCTGCATCGTAGTGGGAACCGTGGTGGGTGCTGCGCTCCATCGGGGCGTACGCGAACAATACCGGCAAGTGCTCTACACGGCATTGGGCTTGGCCAGTTTGGCCATCGGACTCAATGCCACCATCACCCATTTTGCCAAGAGCGACTATCCGGTTCTTTTCATCGTCTCGTTGGCCGTGGGCGGTGTCGTCGGCACGGCACTCGACATCGATGGCCGTTTCAAGCGAGCTGTCAACCGACGTTCCCGGCAGGGCGATGCGGGCAAGCTGGCCGAAGGTTTGGCCACGGCCATCCTGCTTTACTGCATCGGACCGCTCTCCATGTTGGGACCTATCGTGAGTGCCTTGAAGGGCGACAACACGTTTCTTTTTACCAATGCCACGCTCGATTTTGTCTCCTCCACCATCTTTGCCTCCACTTACGGACTGGGGATGATGGCTGCCGCTGCCGTGCTGTTTTGCTGGCAGGGCATGTTTTACTTGGTGGCCACGGTGGCGGCCTCGGCGGTGAGCGAAGGACTCATGGCCGAACTGCTCATTGTGGGTGGACTGATGATTATGGGTTCCGGCCTGTCACTGCTCAACATCAAGGACTGCAAGACACTCAATCTGCTGCCCGCCCTGCTGGTGCCTGTGCTGTGGTACGTGTTGGTGGCGGCTAAAGGTGGCGTTTAGGCATCGTAAATGCCACCTTTAGCGCGCTAATCATGGCATTTGGCTCCGGCTAACGCCACCGTAGGTTTTTCGCAATGCCGGCACGGGGCTTGATATGGATTAGGATAATGGGGGTGCGGAATGCGAAAACGGGGCGGTTTTCTTGTCAGATTCTGAAATATTCATTAACTTTGTAAGTGTATTTTAAACGAATATTAGCAACCTGCGGTTGCAATAAGGATAACATACCATACAGCGGCGTCACTACGGACACAACATACATAGATAATAGGATATGAAAACATTCGTGTTTAAACCCAAACTGGTTTCCACGTTGAGAAACTACAACCGCAAGACGTTCATGGCCGACCTCATGGCCGGAGTAATTGTGGGCATTGTGGCCTTGCCTTTGGCCATTGCGTTCGGTATTGCATCAGGTGTATCTCCTGAGAAAGGCATCATCACGGCCATTGTGGCCGGTTTTATTGTTTCCGTCTTTGGCGGTAGCCGTGTGCAGATCGGTGGCCCCACCGGTGCGTTTATCATCATCATCTACGGCATTATCCAGCAGTATGGCATGCAGGGACTGACCATTGCCACCATCATGGCGGGTGTGTTTCTGGTGCTGTTTGGTGTGCTCAGGCTCGGCACCATCATCAAGTACATCCCTTATCCCATCGTTGTGGGCTTTACCAGCGGTATCGCCGTCACCATTTTCACCACCCAGATCAAGGATCTCTTTGGTCTGACGATGGCGGAGGTGCCCTCCGATTTTGTGGAGAAATGGATTGCTTACGCACACGATTTCACCACGCTCGACGGATGGACCACCCTCGTCGGTATCGTCAGTGTGGTGGTCATCGCGGTGACACCCCGTTTCAGCAAGAAGATACCCGGCTCGTTGGTTGCCATCATCCTCATGACCATCGTGGCCCTGCTGCTCAAGCACTATGCCGGTGTGACGAGCATTGAGACCATCGGCGACCGCTTCTCCATCAACAGTGCACTGCCTGAGGCGCAGATGCCCGCGCTGTCGTGGGAGACGGTGAAGGGTCTGGTGCCCCCGGCGCTCACCATCGCCATTCTCGGTGCCATCGAGAGCCTGCTGTCGGCCACCGTGGCCGACGGTGTGATAGGTCATCGTCACGATTCCAATACCGAACTGGTGGGCCAAGGTATCGCCAACCTCGTCTCGCCGCTTTTCGGCGGTATTCCCGCCACGGGTGCCATTGCCCGCACCATGACCAATATCAACAATGGTGGCCGCACGCCTGTGGCCGGTATTGTGCATGCCGTGGTGCTGCTGCTCATCTTCCTCTTCCTCATGCCGTTGGCCCAGTATATCCCTATGGCCTGCCTTGCCGGCGTGCTGGTGGTGGTCTCTTACGGTATGTGCGGATGGCGTTCGTTCGCCATGCTGATGAAGAATCCCAAGAGCGATGTCACCGTGCTGCTCATCACCTTCTTCCTCACCATCCTCTTCGACCTCACGGTGGCCATCGAGGTGGGTCTGGTCATTGCCTGTCTGCTCTTCATGCGCCGCATGGCAGAGACTACTGATGTGAAGGTGATCATGGACGAGATAGACCCCGAGGATGATACGGATGTAAAACTCGAAAACAATGAGCATCTCACCATCCCGAAGGGCGTGGAGGTGTACGAGATCAACGGTCCTTACTTCTTTGGTGCCGGCAACCGTTTCGAGGAGGTGATGGCCAGCTTCGGTTCGCGTCCCAAAGTGCGCGTGATCCGTATGCGCAAGGTGCCTTTTGTAGACTCTACAGGAATCCACAACCTCACCAACCTGTGTCTGATGAGCCAAAAAGAGGGCATCCAGATAGTGCTGTCGGGTGTCAACCCCAAAGTGCATGCCGTGTTGGAGCATGCCGGATTCTATCGGATTGTGGGCGAGGAGAATATCTGTAGCCATATCAATCTGGCCTTGGCCAGGGCCAAAGAGATTGTGAGCTGATAAAAGTCATGTGTATGGCGAGCGCTGTAAGTGCTGCCTACGCGCAATAGAAAAGGGCTTCGCTGTCGGAACTGTTCCGTCTGGCGAAGCCCTTGGTCTTTTATTTCAGTCTTGTCCAAGCATCTCTGAACTGCTTGGGTGTCTTTCCCGTCGCTTTCTTGAACAGCTGTGAGAAATAGCCCACGTCTGTAATGCCGCATTGGGCTGCCACCTCAGCCACGGAGAGCTTGGTGGTGGTGAGCAGGAGTTTGGCCGTGCTCATACGGAGCGCCTGCAGGTAGCTGGTCGAGGTCATGCCCGTGATAGCCTTCATCTTGCGGTTGAGCTGGGTGCGGGTGATTCCCATCTGGGTGGCGATGGCGTTGAGGTCGATGGCCGTATGCTCCGCCATCAAGTTGTCGACAATCGTCTCAAATTGTTTTACGAAAACCTTGCCGTCTTCCACACCCTTTTCTTGCGGTGCTCCAGCAGCCGAAGGGCCGAATTTGTCGAGCAACATACGCCTCTGCTCCAGCAGTTGTCTTACTTGGGCGTTGAGTTCATCGGCGTTGAAGGGTTTCTCGATATAGGCATCCACGCCAAGTTCCAGTCCGTGCAGCCTGTCTTCGCGTGAAACTTTGGCCGTTACCATAATCACGGGGATATGGTTAAGGAGCGGATGCTCACGCACGGCCTTGCACAGTTCGTAGCCGTCCATGACAGGCATCATGACATCGGTGATGATCATGTCGGGCACCAGAGCTGTCGCCTTTTCCAGTCCCTCCTTGCCATTGGTGGCATAGAATATCAGGTAGTCGCCCTTCAGTTGGCTTGCCTCATATTGCGCCACCTCCATCGAGTCTTCCACGATCAGGATGCGCGTCTTCTCCTCGTCGGTGGCATCGCTGTCTTGCGGGGTCATGTCCTCCTCGGGGCGCTGTTCGGTAGCGATTTGCTCAGGAACTTCGGCCAGCGAGGGCCATTCCTTGTCGCCGTACTTCATGGGCAGCACGATGACAAAGGTGGTGGTCTCCTTGTAGCGGCTATAGGCCTTGATAGTGCCATGCATGGCCTCCACGGCCATTCGCGTAACCGACAATCCCACGCCTGTACCGATGTGTGTACTGTCTCCTTCGGCCTGAAAGAACGGTTCAAAGGCATGCTGCAGTTGCTCGGGGGTCATCCCTATGCCCTCATCCTTTACCTCCAACCGCACCTTGCCCTTGATGATGGCGATAGAGATCATCAGTTCGGTGTCAGGATAGCCAAACTTGATGGAATTAGACAGCAGGTTGTTGAAGATTTTGCGCATGTAATCGGGCACAAAATCCATGTCTATCCGATTGTGCTTGGTGGCTATCCTGATGCTGATGCCCCGCTTGCGTGCCAGATACATGTAACTCTCGGCTATGTTGCGCAAGAAGCCCACCACATCGTCGTGCCGCCATTGCGGTTCGAGTGCTTTGCCGGAATTGAGTTTGGCAATATCAAGCAGTTGGTTAATGAGAGCGAGCAGGTTGTTGCTTGCATTCATGATGTTCCTTACATCGTCCTGCGTGTCGGGTTCCTTGCGGTTTTTGGCGATATTCTCTCCGGCAGCCTGGATGATGGTGAGTGGTGTGCGGAACTCGTGTGTGATGTTGGTGAAGAACCTTTCGCGGGTCTCTTGCAGCTCTTTGAGGGCGGCTTGTCTGCGGATACGCACCTGCAGGAGCAGATAGAAAAAGACGATGAGGCTTAAGAGGACTACCAGCACGATAAAGAAAACCAGCGTGCTCTGTGTACGGTTCTTGCGTTCAATCTCCAGCGATTCCTCCACCTTGCTCATGCGTGTCTGGTTGCGCTTGTGGACAAAGGCGATGTGCTGGTTTTCTATTTCGTTGAGTTTGCTGATGTTGGCAATGCTGTCACCCCAGCGCTTGTGGTCGATGTAGCTGGCCAGTGCCTTGCGGTAATTGCCCTCTTTCAGATAGATTTGGTAGTACAGTTCATGAATCTGCATCAGGTATTCGGGCGATTCAATCTCCTCTGCCGTCATCTTGGCTTCTTTCAGAAACTCGATGGCGGTGCCGGTGGCCTTGCTTTTCAGGTTGGCACGTGCCAGTGCGATACACGATTCGAGGTAATGCCATCGGTCGGTCGACTCCGACATCATCAGGTAGGCAATCTCGTACTCCTCAATGGCTTTGTCGTACTTTCCCGCGTCCTCATACAGACCTCCATAATAGGTGTGGCAGAGTGATATGCCCGTCTGATTGTCGAGCTGCATGTTCAGATCCATCGAGCGACGGTAGTAGAGCCATGCCGAATCTGTGTTGCCCAGTTTCTGCAAGATGCTGCCAATGTTGGCATAGTTGATGGCTTGGCCCAGCAGGCTTCCCAGTTTGGTTTCCCCGTCGAGGGCTCGCTGGAAGCAGTCGCGTGCCAGACTGTAGTTGTTGACAGACAGATAGACATTGCCCAGTCCGTTGAGCGACACCACCTTGTTTTTCAGCATCACGGAAGAGGTGTCGGTGGAGGCCAGACAGTATTCCAGTGCGCGGAAATGGTATTTGGAGGCTTGTTCCAAACTGCTGATGCGGCGGAAAACCGTACCGATATTGTTGAGCGACTGCACAATTTCGATGGTGTCGTTGAGGCTCTTGGCCGCCATATATTCTTCGCTGTGCATGGCGAGTGCCTGTTTGAAGAGACTGGCGTTGCGGTAGATGCGTCCCAACTTGCGCATCGTGCGCACGGCTCCGAGTACATTGTCTTCTTGTTTGTACGTAGTGAGCAGTTGCTTCAAGGCAGTGGTGTCTTGTTGGCTTTCGATGGTGCTGTCTATCTGCCTCTTCTCATCGGCGGAATAGGTATGTGCTCCCTCTCCTCGTTGGCAGGAGCAGACTATCAGGCTGACCAACAACCCGAATAGAATAAGTATGGTGTTGCGATATCTTATCATCTTACAGGATATTAACAGCACAAAGATACGAAAAAAGACGCTTTTTTAAAGGTAAAACGGAAAAAAGTAAAACGGTAAAACAGTATTTTAAAAGGTAAAAAAGGTAAAAAAGTAAAACGGTAAAAAGGTGTTTTGACAAAGAAAGAGCGTAAATGTTGAGATTTGTAGATTATATAACCCTTACGTCTTCCGTCTTCTGCCTGTCAAAAAATACTTTTTTACCGTTTTACCTCTTTACCGTTTTACCTTTCCAAACGCCTTTTTACCTTTTTACCGTTTTACTTTTTTACCTTTTCCCAACATTCAGTCTTACTCCAACGTTGAGACTGAAGTTGAGCGGCTTGTCATTGTAGTAGGTCTTGATATCACTGCCGTTGTCGAAGTGGTAAGTGGCACCCGGTTCTGCGTAGATGCTCAGTCGGTCGGTAGCCTTGTATTCGGCGCCGGCTGCTACGAGGGCCGAGAGTTGTATCTCGCTCATCTTGACATCTTCGCGGATGGTCTTGCCATTGTACACCATGCTGCTCTTACCCTTGACCATCTTCTCTGCTTCGCCGCCTGCCGTGACATAAACATTGACATGGCGGTTGCCCCAGACGTTGTACGATGCTGCCACGGGGATGCCTACGAAGTGCAAGTGCTGCTCTGTGGTTTGTTCTCCCGTCGTAATGTCGGACGAATGGTAACTGTAAGTCACCCCCGACTGCACGCTCCACTTGTCGTTGATGTGGTAGCGGGCCGAGAGGCCAAACTTTACCGGCAACCGATGATGCGCGTGGGTCTCTGCTGAGCGTACCTGTGAGGCCATCAGCATCAGTTGATCCACTTTCTGGTAGAACAGGTCACCCGGAGCAGACACCATCGTCTCCATCGACGGCTGTGCCATCTGGTTAATGATGCCTCCCTGAAAGTAGGCGTCCATCGTGATTCGCCCGCCACGACTGTTGCGCGATGTATAGGCCAACGTACCTTCTTTGGCTGGTCCGTACAAGTCGTGCGGACGCTTCACCTGTGTCTTGCGTGCCGGCTTCTTCTCTGTGGGGGATGTCGCCGGTGTGCTGTCTTCCCCCTGCTTGTCCGTTTGGGACGCTGTCTGCGGTTGGTCTTCTGTGATATCCGCTGCCGAAGACATTTCTTCTACGTCGCGAGAGGGAGCCATGAGGGCAGCCATCATTCGCTGTACCATTCCTCCTTTGCCCTCATGGATTGTCTCCTCTGTCGCTTGCAGGGTCGTTTCTGCCGAGGCGGCAGGAACCGATTGAACCGTCTGCTGTTGGTTGTTGTCTGCCAAACGAGGCTGCAGGTCGCCCTGCGGTGCTATGAGCCATGTACCTATGCCGGCCACGAGGGCAATCATCGCTGCACAGGCCACCCCGCGCCACACCCACATGGCCGCTGTGCGGCGGTGCGTCTGCTTGGGGGCAGAAGGCGCAACGCCCCGACGGGCCATTTCGGCCTTGATGTCGTCCAGCAACCCTTCGGGTGCCTTCACATCCAGCGTTTCCATGCGCTGTCGTATCTTGTCAGTCCATTGTTCCTTCATTTTGTCGATGCTTTAGATTTGTAGGCACTGATACTCTTGGCGAGTAGGCTTCGTGCCCGATGATATTGCGATGCCGAAGTGTCGGCCTTGATTCCAAGGAGTTGTGCAATCTCCTGATGGCTCTTGCCTTCGATGGCGTAGAGGTTGAACACCGTGCGGTAACCGGTGGGCAACTGCTGGATGAGTGTGAGCAGTGCCCGTGTGTCGATGCTCTCGGTGTCGGGCTCGGTGTCGGCTATGTCGGGCGGGTCGTCCTCGGTTTCCACCAAGCGGGTCTTGGCCTGCTTGCGTAGAAACGCCAGCGATTCGTTGACGGCGATGCGAGTCATCCATGCCTTCAACGAACCGTTGCCTCGATACTCAAACGTATCTATCTGCGTAAAAATGCGGATGAATGTTTCCTGCAACACATCCTTCTGGTCATTCTCATCGGGCACATAGCGGGCGCATACGCCCATCAGATAGTCTGCATAGGCTGCATACAGGCTGTTCATGGCCGAGACATCGCCACGGTCGAAGAGGCGGACTATCCGCTGCTCGCTGTTACGTCCCACTATGTGCATGGTCTCTGTAAGGATGGTGTCGCTATAGGTATAACGCAGGAATCGTTATTTTCGTGTACGGTACTTGAAAGTGGCCGATTTCTCGCCGCTGAACGACATCCATTTTACCGTCAGGTCCACGGTCTCGTCGCCTGTGTCGGGCAGTTGGTCCAGTCTGAAGGCTATCAAGCCGTCGGCCATCTGTCCGTAGGTGTCGCCGTGGGCGTTGTGGTGCAACACCACCTCATACGGGCCTTCGCCTTTGACCAGGTTGAGCTCATGCACCTCTGTGCCGCCGAAGCGGGTTCTGAACCTGAGTGTGAAATATCCGTCTTCCACCACGGTGGTCCAATCCTTGAGAATCTCCAGCGGGTCGTTGCCGTAAATCTCGTCGTCGGCAGTGCCAAGCGGGGCAGCCATCGGTTTGGTGCGGATGGTGTCGATCCAGTTTACATGCACATTGGCCGGATGGTCTGTGGGGTCACCCTCGATGCGGAAGTTGATCAAAGCCCTTACCTCCTTGCCACCATAGGGATGCTGCTTGATATTAGAGGGCCACAAGGTGGTCTCATCGTCCAGCTGCAGGTAAAACTCGCCATTGGTGTTGTTGGTTTTCAACGTCACCAGGGCGTTTGGCACATAGTCTGTATAGCAGGGATAGTCATCGTCATCGCACGACTGCATGATGGGAGCTGCCGTCAGTGTGAGCAGGGCAGCCATGAGTAGTTTCCAGTGTTTCATATCTTTCTTACCTTATTATTAATGTTACACTCTATAAATGTAGGAATCGCCGGAATCTTGCATGGCAGTTCTTGGATTTTAACATTATTTTGCGACTGGCGTATGATGTTTTTAATAACGACAACTCAGACAACTGAAACAACACTTGTTTTTGTTCAGGTCTTCATTAAGTATTTTAATAACGACAACTCAGGCAACTTAAACAACCAAGATTACAATAAAGGTTGTCTTACGTTGTCCCTGTTGTCGTAAAAATAACAAGACGACAATTCAGACAAGTTTAACAACCAAGACAACGAAGAATATCAGTACAACAATTAAAGTTGTTTATGTTGTCTATGTTGTCGTAAAAAACACGTCAATGACCCTTGCGGAACGTAAATGCGGCATTTAGACCTCGTAAATGCCACCTTTGGCGCGCTAATCATGGCATTTACGATTCGTATAGGTCATGACAGCTTTTGCAAAAGGTGGATGAATGGGAGCGGTAGAAATGCGAAAAAGGGTACCGCTGAGCGACCCGATATGTCGCCCATGCGATACCCACGTGAGAGAGAGAAATGGGGTGGGGGTGTCTATTTCACCGCCTCGACGGTGTAGCCGGCCTTGCGGAGCAGCGAGAGCACGCCCTTGTCGCCCGGAAGGTGGCCTGCGCCCACGGCGATGAGTGTGGACTTGTCGGCCATGATGGCAGGCAGTTTGGTGAGCCAGTCTATATTACGGTTGTCGATGAGCTGTGCATCCTCTTCGGGGGTAGAGTCGCAACTGTTGTTTTCCTTTTCCTTGGTGATTTCCCACATCTTCGCGAGGTCCTTGGCAAAGAATGCACGGGTGAGGGCTATCAGGTTTTGCTCGTGATAAGCCGTGTTGTTGACCATACACATGAGCATCGTCTTCTGTCGCTCCAGCGTTCGGCTCTGATACAGCGTCTTCATTTGGAAGTCCATCGTCTCCAGTCCCACAACAGGTTTGTTGGCTTCCTTGGCCGCCTTCTGGAAATAGCCGTCAAAGAGGTTGGTGGGGTCAAATCCCGGTGTGTGCTTCATGTACATCAGCACGGCGAGCTGGGTGCTGATGGCGGAGGGTGTCATCTTGCCCATCTGCTGCTCCAGGATGGGGTTGGTCAGGTCCATACCTATCAGGTTTTTCATCAGTTGGTTGAGCTTGTCCATCTCCTCCGCACTCAGGTAGTCCTTGAGGGTTTTGCCTTCGGGCAGCATCATGGCCTTCATCATCTTCTGGATGTTGTCCGGCGACATCATGTCGCTCATGTCGAGCTCTCCGCACACCTGCTGTGTCTCTGTCATGGCGGTACGCAGGCCGGGGATGGAGTCTACAAACGACACGGGAGCCAGATGGTAGGTGCCTACGATGTACGAGGGCTGCTTGAGGTCCTTACCTGAAATCTTGTAAAGCAACTGGGCTTTGGCGCCTGTGATGGCTACGGCCATCAGCAGGGCAATCATCATGATTTTTTTCATTGTTTATAGGGTTTATTTGGTTTGTTCGTTGATATCGGCATAGAAGTTGCGGATCTGTCGGATGATGGCGTCGTTGGTCCGTTGCATCTTCCGTACGATGAGCAGGCCGATGATACCGCCCACTGTACCGCCTATGCAGATGCTGATGATGAAGAGGGGGACCACTTCGGGGTCGATGGAACCGTGGGCCACGTCGAAAGCCATCCAGAGGATGAGGATGAGGCCGAGTGGGATGCCCACCATCTGATGCCTTACCCGCATGCGCTTCATCCGTATGAGCTTGTGGCAGGTCTGGAGCAGGCTCTCGCCGAGCCAGTCGCGCTCCGAAACCCGGTTGATGAGGATGTCGGCAATCACGGAGATGCCGGTGGCGATGACGGTGAACCAGAAGAGCGACCAGGAGATTTCTCCGATATAGGCCATGCCGAAGAATGAGACGATGATGAACGGCCAGATGAGGAACAGTTGTATCCAGGTGTAGCGCTTGATCCACGACATCTTGTCGCGCATGGCATGTCGTGTGAGCTTGTCGGTCACTATCTTTTGCGATTCCAGTTTCTGTTTGAGAGTCTGGAGCTGCATCCGCATGGTCTCCAGTTCGTTGTTGTTGTCTGTCTGATATTCCATAGCAGTATTATGGTTGGGGATGGGTTACATATTTTTTAGTTCTTCTCTTATCCTGACGAGTTTTACCGACACGTTCTTGGCCGAGATGCCCACGATGTCGCCTATCTCGTCGTAGCTGATGCCTTCTAACCAGAGCAGCACGATGGCGCGGTCGAAGGGGGCAAGCCGGTTGATGCGCTGGTAGAGCTGTTTCACCTGCCGGGTGTCGGCATCGTTGTCCTCGTAGAGGTCTATGTTCATGGAGAGCGGTATGGTCTTGCCGCGTCTCTTCTTTTTTCGGTCAATGGAGATGCAGGTGTTGAGCGCCACACGATAGAACCAGGTACGTATATCGCTCCGTTTCTCAAACTGGGCGAAACCTCGCCATAGGTTGATGAGAATCTCCTGGAACAGGTCGTTCACCTCCTCGTTGTCTTTGGAAAACATGTAGCAGACGGTGTATATCGTCGATTTGTGCTCGCCGATGAGTCTGGTAAATTCTTGTTCGGTTGTTTCCATTGTCTCTGTCACGTTGTTGTTGGATTCGTTTACCCTTTAGACGAGAAAATGGGGTGATTTACTACATGGAAATACCGATTTTTTTCAAAAAAAATTCATTGTTTCGCTTCCTGAAGTCCTGTCGGACCCCAATCAGATGTCGTGGAAACCCTGCCGGTGCCCGCCTCGCTGTGGTGTCTATATTATATATAATGTGTAATCGGTGCGCCGTGAAGCGCCGGGGTATGGCTGAAAACGGCGGAAGCGCTGAATATAGATTTCAAAAAATTTGCGTAAATGATGGAAATGTATTACTTTTGCGCTGAATTTGAATGAAATAAAAGTAACTGGATAATGAATATTTCCTATAAATGGTTGAAAGAATATGTTGATTTCGACCTTACACCGCAACAGACTGCCGATGCGCTGACCTCTGTAGGATTGGAAGTGGGCGCGTTAGAGGAAGTGCAGACCATCAAGGGTGGTCTCAAGGGACTCTATGTGGGCGAGGTGCTCACCTGCGAACCGCATCCCAACTCGGATCACCTGCATGTAACCACAGTAGACTTGGGCAAGGAGGCTCCCCAGCAGATTGTCTGCGGTGCGCCCAATGTGGCTGCTGGCCAGAAGGTGATTGTGGCCGACCTGGGTTGTGTGCTCTACGATGGCGACAACGAGTTTACCATCAAGCGGAGCAAGCTGCGTGGCGTGGAGTCGCTGGGTATGATCTGTGCGGAAGACGAGATTGGCATCGGTACAAACCATGCCGGCATCATCGTGCTGCCCAATGACGCGGTGCCCGGTACCCCTGCAGCGGAGTATTACCATCTGGAAAGCGACTGGGTGATAGAGATAGACATCACCGCCAACCGCTCTGATGCGCTGTCGCACTATGGTGTGGCGCGCGACCTGTACGCTTGGCTGGTGCGCAACGGTTACGAGACCCGCCTGCACCGTCCCGGTTGCGAGGCTTTCAGTGTCGACGACGAGAGTCTGCCCATCGAGGTGGAGATTGAGAATAACGAGGCCTGCAAGCGTTATGCCTGTGTGAGCATCACAGGCTGCGAGGTGAAGGAGAGTCCCCAGTGGCTCAAGGACAGGTTGTCTACCATCGGCTTGCGCCCCATCAATAATATTGTGGACATCACCAACTATGTGATGATGGCTTACGGACAGCCCATGCACTGTTTCGATGCAGACATGGTAACGGGTCATAAGATTGTGGTACGCACACAGCCCGAGGGCACCAAGTTTGTCACCCTCGACGGCGAGGAGCATATCTTGGGCGAGCACGACCTGAGTATCTGCAACGCAGAGGAACCTATGTGTATCGCAGGCATCTTCGGCGGCAAGGGATCAGGCACGTATGAGACCACCCGCGATGTAGTGTTGGAGAGCGCTTACTTCCATCCCACGTGGATTCGCAAGAGTGCACGCCGTCATGGTCTCTCTACTGACTCTTCTTACCGTTTCGAGCGCGGTATTGACCCTAACTGTACGATCTATGCACTCAAGCAGGCTGCTATCCTCTGCCGTGAGTTGGCTGGCGGTAAGGTGTCGATGCAGATACGCGATGTCTATCCGGCTCCCATCGAAAATGCGCAGGTGCGTCTTGACTTCGCTTATTGCGACCGCCTGATTGGCAAGGCTATTGGTAACGATCTCATCCGTCAGATTGTGCAGAGCCTGGAGATGGAGATTGTGTCAGAAGATGCCGAGGGTCTCATGCTGAGCGTCCCTGCCTATCGTACCGACGTACAGCGTCCTTGTGATGTGGTGGAGGATATCCTGCGTATCTATGGTTATAATAATGTGGAGATTCCAACACAGCTCAAGTCGTCGCTTACCATACAGGGTGAGGAGGACGGAGAGTACAAGTTGCAGAATATCATCAGCGAGCAGTTGGTGGGATGCGGCTTCAACGAGATTCTGAACAACTCGCTCACCAAGGTGGGCTATTACGAGGAAGCCGGACTGAACCATTATCCCTGGGAGCAGAGCGTCAGGGTGATGAATCCGTTGAGCGCAGACCTTGGCATGATGCGCCAGACATTGCTGTTTGGCGGTCTGGAGAGCATCCTGCGCAATGCCAACCGCAAGAATCCTAATCTCCGCTTCTTCGAGTTCGGCAACTGCTACCATTATCATCAGGACCGCTGGAGCATAGAGAATCCGGCCAAGGCCTATACCGAAGAGTGTCATCTCGGAATGTGGGTGACAGGCAAGCGCGTGACGGGTTCGTGGGCGCATCCGGATGAGGAAGCAACCTTCTATGAACTCAAGGCGTACGTGCAGAATGTTTTTGCGCGTGTGGGCTTGGCCGCTGGCATGCGTGTGGTAGAGCAGAGCGACAACAACATATTTGCCAAGGCGTTGGCGGTGAAGAACCGCGGTGGGAAGATTATCGCCGAACTGGGTGTGCTGTCGCATAAGCTCCAGAAGCAGGCTGATATCGCGGCTCCCGTGTACTTTGCCGACATCAACTGGACGCTGCTGATGAAGACCGTTCGCAAGAATAAGCTGGAATATCAGGAGATTTCCAAGTTCCCGGCCGTAAGCCGCGACTTGGCATTGCTCATCGACAGGAGCATACAGTTTGCCCAAATAGAGGAAGTGGCCCGTCAGACGGAGAAGAAGTTGCTGAAAAAGGTGGAACTCTTCGACGTGTACGAGGGAAAGAATCTCCCTGCCGGCAAGAAGAGTTATGCCGTGAACTTTATCCTGCAAGATGACAGCCGTACACTCAACGACAAGGCCATCGATGCCATCATGACAAAACTGATAAACAATATAAAGAATAAACTTGGAGCCGAGCTCCGCTAATCTGTTCAAAAAAACTAAATCCGATGGGAAGAGCATTTGAATATCGCAAAGCGACAAAAATGAAGAGATGGGGCCACATGGCCCGCACATTTACCAAGTTGGGCAAGCAGATTGCCATCGCTGTCAAGGCCGGAGGCCCCGAGCCGGAAAACAATCCCACGTTGCGTGCCATCATCGCTACCTGTAAGCGTGAGAACATGCCGAAAGACAATATCGAGCGTGCTATCAAGAACGCTATGGGTAAGGATCAGAGCGAATACAAAGAGGTACCGTATGAGGGATATGGTCCCCACGGAATCGCCATTTTCGTAGATTCGCTCACCGACAATACCACCCGCACCGTGGCCGACGTGCGTTCGGTCTTCAATAAGTTCAATGGTAACCTGGGAACACAGGGTTCGCTCAGTTTCCTTTTCGACCACAAGTGTGTGTTCACCTTCAAGACCAAGGAGCCGATAGAGATGGACGAGCTGATTCTCGACTTGATTGACTACGGTGTGGACGATGAGTATGACAACGACGAGGAAACGGGTGAGATTACTATCTATGGCGATCCGAAGAGCTTCGGCGAGATTCAGAAACATCTCGAAGAGGCAGGCTATGAGATTACCAGCGCCGAGTTTACCCGCATCCCCAACGACCTCAAGGATGTCACTCCCGAACAGCGTGAGACCATTGACAAGATGGTGGAGAAGCTGGAAGAGTTTGATGATGTACAGAATGTGTACACCAACATGAAGCCGGCAGAGGAGTAAGCGGCATCATGAAGCATTACACTTATTATACGCAAGGCACCTGTAGCAAGATCATCGACATAGAAGTGGATGACCAAGGTACGGTGCAGCAAGTAAATTTTGTGGGAGGATGCCACGGCAATCTGCAGGGCATCTGTTCCCTCATCAAAGGAATGAAGGCGGAGGAAGTGATAGCCCGCTTACAGGGAATCAGGTGTGGCAACAAGCCTACCAGTTGTCCCGACCAGTTGGCTACTGCTCTGACAGAGATGGGCTATTGACCCCCATTCCCATCGCGAAATATCCTAAAGGTTCACCCCCTGACGGCTTGCCCATACACGGGAAGGCGGTCAGGGGGTGAACTTTGTTATTGGTATTCCTTCGGAGGAAACTTGTCGGTGTACAATACTTGCTGGGGATTCTTCTGTGAGTGGCAAATATAGCAGAAGATAAAGTCCGCATCCTTGTAAGCCTTGATGTTGGTCGACTGTCGGATAGAGGCCAGAATCTGGTCGTGCAGTACCTGTCGGTATTGGTTGATGATACTCGGGTCATCCATCTTGTCGGTGAGCGTACAGTAGTAAGTATAGGTGCGGGTGGCCTTGTAGAACACCACACTGTCTGTCCGTGTGTAATTGCTCACCGGCGTGGGACAATACTTTGCCGTGTATTCGGCAGCCTCTCTGGCCGCCCTGTCCTCCAGAGACTCATGGCAGGCCGTGAGCGTGAAGACAGCGGCGAGGAATAGGATGAATTCTCTCATGGTTTGCGCATATTTTTTTACAAAGATACGAATATTACACAGAAAATCGCTAACTTTGCGACATAAAAAAGCAAATCAGATGAATCATATAAGGAATTTCTGTATCATCGCGCATATCGATCACGGCAAGTCTACGTTGGCAGACCGTCTGCTGGAGTGTACGAAGACGATACAGATCACCGAAGGCCAGATGCTCGACAACATGGACCTCGAACGCGAGCGTGGCATCACCATCAAGAGTCATGCCATACAGATGGAATATGTGTCTGGCGGAGAAAAATATATACTCAACCTGATAGACACTCCGGGACATGTAGACTTCTCTTACGAGGTGTCGCGCAGCATCGCGGCGTGCGAAGGTGCGCTGCTCGTGGTGGATGCCACGCAGGGCGTGCAGGCCCAGACTATTTCCAATCTCTATATGGCCATCGAACACGACTTGGAAATCATTCCGGTTATCAACAAGATTGACATGCCAAGCGCTATGCCCGATGAAGTGGAAGACGAAATCGTGGAACTGATAGGTTGTGATCCGGAAGACATTATCAGGGCTTCGGGCAAGACCGGCGAGGGAGTGACCGACATTCTGGAGGCGGTGGTCAAGCGGATTCCCGCTCCTGTTGGTGACCCTCAAGCGCCCCTGCAGGCGTTGGTGTTCGACTCGATATTCAACTCGTTCCGCGGTATCATCACACTTTGTAAGGTGGAAAACGGCTGCATCCGCAAAGGCGATAAAGTCAAATTCTTCAATACGGGCATGGAATATACGGCCGATGAGGTGGGTGTGCTCAAGATGGACATGATTCCCACCAACCAGTTGGCTACCGGCGAGGTGGGCTACATCATCAGTGGTATCAAGAATGCCAAGGAGGTGAAGGTGGGCGATACTGTCACCCGGGTGGATATACCCTGCGAGGAGGCCATAGCAGGTTTCCAGGAAGTGAAGCCGATGGTCTTTGCCGGTGTCTATCCCATTGATCCGTCTGATTATGAGAATCTGCGCGCGTCTATCGAGAAACTCCAGCTCAATGATGCCTCACTTACCTTCACCCCAGAGTCGTCGGTGGCTTTGGGATTCGGTTTCCGCTGTGGCTTCCTTGGTCTTCTCCACATGGAGATTGTGCAAGAACGGCTCGACCGCGAGTTCAATATGGATGTCATCACCACTGTGCCCAACGTGTCGTACATGGTCTACGACAAGCATGGCAACGCCAAGGAAGTGCACAATCCGTCGGGACTGCCCGAGCAGACGCTCATCGAGCATATCGAGGAGCCCTACATCAGGGCCACCATCATCACCGATGCCAATTTCATCGGTCCCATCATGAAGCTATGTCTCGACAAGCGCGGCGAGCTCATCAACCAGGAGTACGTCAGTGGCAACCGTGTGGAACTGCACTTCATGATTCCGCTCGGCGAGATCGTCATCGACTTCTACGACAAGCTCAAATCCATCAGCAAGGGATATGCCTCTTTCGACTATCACATAGACTGTTTCCGTCCGTCCAAGTTGGCCAAGCTCGACATCCTGCTCAATGGTGAGCCGGTGGATGCCTTGTCTACCCTTACCCATGAGAGTAATGCCGTGACACTGGGCCGCAAGATGTGTGAGAAACTCAAGGAACTCATTCCGAGACAGCAGTTTGATATCGCTATCCAGGCTGCCATCGGTGCCAAGATTATTGCCCGCGAGACCGTGAAGCAGGTTCGCAAGGATGTGACGGCCAAATGTTACGGTGGAGACGTGAGCCGTAAGCGCAAGCTGCTCGAAAAGCAGAAGAAAGGCAAGAAACGCATGAAGCAGATAGGCAATGTGGAAGTGCCGCAAAAGGCCTTCCTTGCCGTGCTCAAACTCGACTAAACAGACCAACCAGACACTGCCGGGTGGCAAAGGTGAAAAAATCGGAGGTTTTCATCAAATAAAAAATGTGAAAACGTGTAATTTACCGATTTTTATATCTACCTTTGCCACTCGGCAGTTTGTTTCTGGACGTTGGGAAAATGCTTCGTCATCCTCGCCTTTGACAGATGCTTGTGCCGGACATGTACAATACTAACAATAAACATCTTATATAGCAGGAGGTTAACCGCATGGAAAAATTCAACACCATCCGCGACGTGGCTCGTGAACTGGCCCGTAAGTACAGCACCATGACCCATTCGGAGCTCGATATACTGGAGAGCATCCTTGTACCGAGGAAGTATCTGAAAGGGCAGATGATACTTTCGGAAGGCGAAGTGTGCAAAGACTTGCTCTATGTGGCCAAGGGAATGACACGCCAGTTTTATTTCAAGAACGGCAAGGAGCTCACGGAGCACATGTCGGTCGAGGGTGGTATCGTCATGTGTATAGAGAGCCTCTTCAAGGAGGAACCCACGCGCCTGCAGATAGAGGCGCTGGAGCCCACATGGGTCTTTGCGATGCCCAAGGCACGCTTGGAGGAGGTGGCGCTGCACAATGTCAACATACAGATACTCTACCGCAAGATATTGGAGGAGAGTCTCATTGTTTCGCAGGTGCATGCCGACCTCGTACGCTTCGAAACCTCGCAGGACAGGTATCAGAAGATGTGCAAGCTCATGCCGCAGGTGATACTCCGTGCTCCGCTTATCTATATCGCCAGCTATCTGCAGATGACGCCAGAGACGCTGAGCCGCGTGCGTACGGCTGTACTGAAGAAGTAAGGACCGTACGCGCAGCCCGTATGTAGATGGATGTCTGCAAGGCGATGGTGCGCTTCAGTTCTTTTTCTTGTCTGTTGGTGAATAGGGATGACACGTAGTAATGAAGTTTGAGTTGCCTTTCGGCCCACAGGTCGGGTCGATGTGGGGCACTGGATAGAATTGGATACATGAGAGACATGAAAAAGATACTTTATCTGATTTTAGGTTTTGTAGTGGCAGCCTGTGCCGGAGAGCGAGGCGAGCGCGAGACCCTGCGCCGTGCCGAGGCGCTGCTGGACGACAGTCCCGAAGAAGCGTTGACTGTGCTCGACCGTGCCGCCGACAGCACTGCTGCCTATTCGCGTGCCGACCGCATGCGCTATCTGCTCTTGCGTACCCGAGCCCTGAACCAGGTGTCCAAACCCTTGGACACCATTTCCTATATGGACGATGTGCTGGCCTATTATCGCCGTCACGGTGAGCGGCAGGACCGCACGCTGGCCCTCTACATGATGGCCAGCATCTATCGCGACCGCCACAACAGTCCGATGGCCCTGCAATACTTCCGCGAGGCGGTGGCCGAGGCCGACACTACGCGCGCCGATTGCGACTTCCTGCTTGTGAGCAGGCTCTATGGGCAGATGGCCGACCTTTTCCATAGCCAGCAATATCCCCAACAAGAGATTGCCATGACGCTCCAAGCCGTACACTTTGCCCAGTTGGCTAAAGATACGATGGAGATGCTGCATCACTCGTTTCGTATTGCCGCTGCCTACTTCCTCCTCAACCGGGAAGATTCCGTGGCCCAGATCACGCAGTTGGCCTATGAGACCTACCGGGCGTTGGGCAGGCGCGACCTGGCGGTAGGCAAACTGCCTTTTGTCATCCATTACCATCTCTTGCACCATCGCTATACGGCTGCCAAGGCCCTGCTCGACGAGTACCGTGTACACTCCGGCTTTTTCGATGCCCACGGAGAGATAGCGCCCGGCAAGGAGCAGTATTACAACCAACTGGGTTATTACTATCAGGGCGTGTCGCGATTGGACTCGGCGCTATGGTGCTACCACAAGCTCCTCACTTATACCACCAATATGGTCGCTCTGGAGAATGGCTATCGTGGCTTGATGCTCACCTATAGGCAGCTGCACCAGCCCGACTCGGTGGCCAAGTATGCCATCCTCTACACCAATCTCAACGATACAGCCGTGATGCACAATGCCATGCGCGAGCTCAGCCGCACCCAGGCACTCTACGACTACTCCGAAAACCAGCGCATAGCCGAGGAGAAGACGCGCGAGAGCCGCCGGTTGTGGACAGCCCTCTACTGGGGTGCTGCCATCATGGTGCTGCTTGTGGCCCTCATCTACCGCTACATGGCCCGCCAGCGTGCCAAGACGATGGAGCAGGCCCGCACGGTCAACAAGAAGTATCTGGACACGCTCCTGCGCTTTGAGCGGGCAGCCCGCGAACTGGCTGTTGCCAAGCGCGACATCAGACGGTATGAGGACGAGAAAGAGCAAGAGGTCAACCGCCTCCAGCAACAGTTGCATGAAGAGTTTGTGCATGTGGAGCAGTGGGACATGGAGCAGGCCTTGCTGCGGCACGATATCGTCCAGCAGTTGCACCGTCACGCCAACCGTGCGGCCATGCCGGCCGACAGCGAGTGGGAAGACCTGGACGGACTGGTCCAGCGGGTGTTCCCCCATTTCTATGAGACCATCCGACAGCCCGACCTGCAGCTCACGGAGAAAGAAATCAGGCTGTGTATCCTCACCAGACTCAACTTCATCCCTACCGAGGTGGCCACGCTTCTCGGACTTACTAAGCAGCGGGTGAGCAACATGCGTAGCCAGATCAACTATCGGCTCTTCCATGAGCGTGGCGCACGCAATCTCGACCAACACCTGCGCCGCCTATAGTCTCTTGTTGGGCGTAGGCGCATCTCCCTGACCCCGTTTGTTGCCGGTCAAAACCACACATTGTAGGCGTATACCAAATGCCTTACGGGCGTATCGCATATGCCGTACGCCCGTATTCCAAATGCCATACGGCCGAACGGCATTTGGTGTACGGTCTATAAAAACGGCAAAGGATAGAAAAAAACTTGGCTTTTTCCTTTTAATTGCGCCCTTTTTAGTTTATCTTTGCAATATGAATGGACGGTGCGCGCTGACGTGCCGGTAAAGCAACAACTATGAACCAAAGCGACAGTATTGTAATTATCCCTACGTACAATGAGAAGGAGAACATGGAGAAGATTATCCGTGCCGTATTCTCATTGGATAAGTGTTTCCATATACTCGTTATCGACGACGGTAGTCCCGACGGCACGGCGAAGATTGTGCACCGGCTGATGGAGACCGAGTTTGGCGACCGTCTCTTCCTCATTGAGCGGAGCGGCAAGCTGGGTTTAGGTACGGCCTACATCACGGGCTTCAAGTGGGCGCTGGCACATGGCTACGACTATATCTTCGAGATGGATGCCGACTTCAGCCACGACCCCAACGACCTGCCCCGTCTCTATGCAGCATGCCACGACGAGGGCTACGATGTGGCCATCGGCTCGCGCTATGTGAGTGGGGTGAATGTCGTCAACTGGCCCATCGGGCGCGTGCTGATGAGTTATTTCGCGTCCAAGTATGTGCGCATGGTGACCGGTTTCAAGGTCCACGACACCACCGCCGGCTTCAAGTGCTACAAGCGCCGCGTGCTGGCCACCATTCCGCTCGACGAGGTGCGTTTCAAGGGCTATGGTTTCCAGATAGAGATGAAGTTTACAGCCTACAAGATAGGCTTCAAGATCAAGGAAGTGCCTGTCATCTTTGTAAACAGGCGCGAGGGAACGAGCAAGATGAGTGGAGGTATCTTCGGCGAGGCATTCTTCGGCGTGATGCGTCTCCGCTGGGATGGCTGGTTCCGCAAATATCCCAAGATTCAGGAGGGATAATGCCGCTTGATGCCCGCAGATGTGCGGGCGCGTGTGGCGTATGACGATATGATGACCATACACGATTTTTGTACTTTATACGGTGCGAGTCCGCAGGCGGGCGCACTGGTAAGGCTGATGGACGATGAGGCGGCGCGCCGCATCTTCCTGCAGGGACTGTCGTGCTCTGCCACGCCGCTCTTGTTTGCCTCGGTATCGCAGCGGGTGGGCCGCCCCGTGGTGTTTGTCTTGCAGGATGCCGACGAGGCGGGCTATTTCTACCACGACCTGATACAGACCATGGGGCAGGAGCATGTGCTCTTCTTCCCGTCGGGCTATCGCCGCTCGGTAAAGTACGGGCAGCGCGATGCCGCCAGTGAGATTCTGCGTACCGAGGTGCTTACCCGCATCACCGGTCTGGCCGAGGGTGCCCTGCTCTATGTGGTTACCTACCCCGAGGCGCTGGCCGAATTGGTGGTCAACAAGCAGCAGTTGGACAATCGGCGCCTGCACTTGGCGGTGGGACAGACGGTAGACGTGTCGCAAGTGGTGAGCCAGTTGCGTGAGTTGCAGTTTGAGGGCGTGGATTATGTCTACGAGCCCGGCCAGTTTGCCCTGCGCGGCAGCATCCTCGATGTCTATTCCTACGCTTGCGAATATCCTTACCGTATCGACTTCTTCGGCGACGACATCGACACCATCCGCACCTTTGAGGTGCAGGACCAGTTGTCGCGTGAGCGGCGGCAGGAGGTGGACATCGTGCCCGAACTCACGGCTTTCGATACCGACCGCGTGTCGCTGCTGCGCCTGTTGCCCGACCGGTCGCTGCTCGTGATGCGCGATTGGACCTACGTGCACGGTGTCGTGGAGCAGGTGTATCGCGACGGGTTCTCCTCGCAGGCGCTGACGGAGCGTCTGGAGGGAGCCACCGAGATGGAGCGCGAGCGCATCATGAGGGATATGCGCAAGGAGCGTGCCCTGTGTGCCCCCACCATGTTTGTGGAAGACGTGGCGCGGTTTCGCATGGCCGAGTTTGGCCCCCATGCCGGCATGGATGCCAAAGAGGGGAGTGTGACGGGCGGCATGGCGGTGCTCAAGTTCGACATCACGCCGCAGCCCCTGTATCATAAGAATTTTGACCTGCTCCGCCAGTCGCTCGACGATTACCTGTTGCAGGGCTACCGGCTCTATATCCTTGCCGACAGCGCCAAACAGCAGCAGCGTCTGCGCGACATCTTCGAGGAGATGGGAGCCGACCGTGAGCGTACCTCGCACGATGCCCAGCGGTGCGGTATCGGATTCGAGGCCGTGGACAAGACCCTGCACGAGGGATTCGCCGACAACACCCTGCGCCTGTGCTGCTTCACCGACCACCAGATATTCGACCGTTTCCACAAGTACTCCTTGCGGAGCGACCATGCCCGTACGGGCAAGATGGCGCTTACCATGAAGGAGCTGCACGAACTGGAGCCGGGCGATTTCATCGTGCATGTGGACTTGGGAATCGGCAAGTTTGGCGGTCTGGTGCGCGTGCCCTCGGGCGACAGTTACCAGGAGGTCATCCGCATCATCTACCAGCATGGCGACAAGGTCGATGTCTCCATCCATTCACTCTATAAGATCAGCAAGTATCGCCGTCAGGACACCGGCGAGCCTCCGCGGCTGTCTACGCTCGGCACCGGCGCTTGGGACCGGCTCAAGGAGCGGGCCAAGAAGCGTATCAAGGACATTGCGCGCGACCTTATCAAACTCTATGCGCGCAGGCGGCACGAGCGAGGGTTTGCTTTCAGCGCCGATACGTTTATGCAAAACGAGCTCGAGGCCAGTTTCCTGTACGAGGACACGCCCGACCAGTTGCGTGCCACGCAGGAGGTGAAGGCAGACATGGAGCGGGCTCGCCCCATGGACCGCCTGGTGTGTGGCGATGTGGGTTTCGGCAAGACCGAGGTGGCCGTGCGTGCCGCCTTCAAGGCTGCGTGCGACTCCAAGCAGGTAGCTGTGCTCGTGCCGACCACGGTGCTGGCCTTCCAGCATTACCAGACCTTCCGCGATCGGTTGAAAAACTTCCCCGTGCGGGTCGACTACCTCAGTAGGGCGCGCACGTCAAGGCAGACATCGCAGGTGTTGCAGGATCTGGCCGACGGCAAGATAGACATATTGGTGGGCACCCACAAGCTCATCGGCAAGCAGGTGAAGTGGAAAGACTTGGGGCTGCTCATCATCGATGAGGAACAGAAGTTTGGCGTGGCTACCAAGGAGAAGTTGCGTACCGTCAAGACCAATGTCGACACGCTCACTATGTCGGCAACGCCCATCCCGCGTACGCTCCAGTTCTCGCTGATGGGCGCAAGAGACATGAGCATCATCCGCACGCCGCCGCCCAACCGTTATCCCATCCATACCGAACTGGCCACTTACGGCCATGAGGTGATTGCAGAGGCCATCAATTTTGAGATGAGCCGCAACGGGCAGGTGTTCTTCGTCAACGACCGTATCTCCAACCTCACCGAGATAGCGCGCCTGATAGAGAGGTATGTGCCCGACTGCCGCATAGCCATCGGGCATGGGCAGATGGCTCCTGAGGAACTGGAGAAGATCCTGATGGGCTTCATCAACTATGACTATGACGTGCTGCTCTCCACCACCATTGTGGAAAACGGCATTGATATCTCCAATGCCAACACCATCATCATCAACGATGCGCACCGTTTCGGTCTCTCTGATCTGCACCAGATGCGCGGTAGGGTGGGGCGGAGCAATCGCAAGGCTTTCTGCTATCTGCTGGCACCGCCCAAATCGGTGCTCACCCCCGAGGCCCGGCGGCGATTGGAGGCGCTGGAGACTTTCTCCGAACTGGGTAGCGGATTCAACCTGGCCATGCAAGACCTTGATATCCGTGGCGCAGGCAACCTGCTGGGTGCCGAACAGAGCGGTTTTATGGAGGATTTGGGGTATGAGACGTACCAGAAGATACTCTCGCAGGCTGTTACAGAACTGAAAAACGACGAGTTCGGTGACCTGTATGCCGAGGAGATAGCTGCCGGGCGCGAACTGAGCGGCGACGAGTTTGTGGAAGATTGCGCCATCGAGAGCGATCTGGAGATGTTTTTCCCCGAGACCTATATTCCCGGCAGCAGCGAGCGCATGTTGCTCTATCGCGAACTGGACAATATCACCGATGATGCAGCCTTGGAGGCTTACCGCCAGCGGCTGATAGACCGTTTCGGTCCCGTGCCTCACGAGAGCGAAGAACTCATGCGCGTGGTGGCGTTGCGCCGACTGGGCAAGCGTATGGGTTGCGAGAAGATACTGTTGAAGCAAGGGCGTATGGCCTTGCAGCTTGTGGGCAATCCTGAAAGTGCCTACTACCAGAGCAATACGTTTGGAAAGGTGGTGAACTATATGGCCACGCATCCGCGCAGATGCGACCTGAAGGAAATCAAAGGCAGGCGGTTGCTGCATGTGTCGGGCGTGCGCTCTGTGGCTGAGGCTGTGGAGATTTTGCGCGAAATGGATAGTTTGAAAGGATAATACAGATTGGTCATGTGGAAAGTGTATGCGTTGCTGTCGGCACTCTTTGCTGCCTTGACAGCTATCTTTGCCAAGGTTGGCGTGAAGGATATTCCCTCTAATCTGGCCACCGCCATCCGTACCACGGTGATTCTGTTGCTTACGTGGGGCATCGTCTTTGTGTGTCGCCAGCAGTATGCCGTGCGCGAGGTAAGTCGCCATACATGGTGCTTCCTGGTGCTTTCGGGTCTTGCTACGGGGCTTTCGTGGCTGTTTTACTTCAAGGCCCTGCAAGTGGGCGATGTGTCTAAAGTGGCACCCGTAGACAAACTGAGCGTGGTCTTCACCATTCTGCTGGCTTGTTTCCTGCTTAAGGAGACGGTGAGCCCAAGGGTGATGGCAGGGGTGCTCCTCATTACTGTCGGAAGCATCCTGATCATGTGGAAATAGGTGCAGACTCTGAATCTGCAGGAATCATAAGAAAGGCAGCAAGCTATGGAGATGATAGCTTGCTGCCTTTTTATCTGATTGTCTGATAAGCTGTGGCGCACCTAAACCTTAGGAACCGACTGCAGATAGCGGGCTATCTCCTCGTCGGAGACGGTATAGTCTTGCAGGTCGCCGTTGATATACTGGTCGTAAGACACCATGTCGAGCAGTCCGTGGCCGCTGAGGTTGAAGAGGATGACTTTCTCCTCGCCCGTTTCCTTGCATTTCTGTGCCTCGCGGATGGTGGCGGCGATGGCATGGCAGCTTTCGGGTGCGGGTATGATACCCTCGGCACGGGCAAAGAGCACGCCGGCTTTGAAACTCTCGGTCTGTGGAATGTCCACGCCGTGCATCATGCCGTCCTTGATAAGCTGTGAGATGATCATGCCTGCTCCGTGGTAGCGCAGACCTCCCGCATGGATGTTGGCTGGCTTGAAATCATGGCCCAGCGTGTACATCGGCAGCAGCGGTGTGTACCCGGCCTCGTCGCCGAAATCGTATTCAAATTTGCCTCGGGTCAGTTTGGGACAACTGGCAGGTTCGGCAGCGATGAACTCGGTCTGTTTGCCGTCCTTCAGGTTGTGGCGCATGAAGGGGAAGGCAATACCGCCGAAGTTGGAGCCTCCGCCGAAGCAGGCGATGACCGTATCGGGGTATTCTCCGGCCATCTCCATCTGTTTTTCAGCCTCCAGGCCGATGATGGTCTGATGCAGTGCCACGTGGTTGAGCACACTTCCCAATGTGTACTTGCAGTTGGGTGTGGTGGTGGCAAGTTCGATGGCCTCGGAGATGGCTGTTCCCAGCGAGCCGGGATGCGTGGGGTCGGCGGTGATGATGTTTTTTCCTGCACGGGTCGACATGGACGGCGAGCCCTCGACGGTGGCGCCAAATGTGCGCATGATAAACGAGCGGTAGGGTTTTTGCTGTAACGAGATCTTGACCTGATAGACAGCCACCTCCATGCCGAATATCTTGGCGGCATACGACAGGGCTGCGCCCCACTGGCCGGCTCCCGTCTCGGTGGTGACATTGGTCACGCCCTCCTGCTGGCAATAATAGCACTGGGGGATGGCCGAATTGATCTTGTGGGAGCCGAGCGGATTGGTCGACTCGTTCTTGAAATAGATGTGGGCGGGCGTACCGAGCGCCGCCTCGAGTTCGTAGGCTCTCACCAAGGGTGTGGAGCGGTAAAACTTATACTTCTCGATCACTGCCTCGGGAATGTCTATCCATGCGTGCTCAGTGTCCAGTTCCTGTATAGAGCACTCGCGGGCGAAGATGTGCGACAGGTCGTCGGCGTTGAGGGGCTCATGGGTGGCCGGATTGAGCGGTGGCAACGGTTTGTTGGGCATGTCAGCCTGTATGTTATACCACTGTGTGGGAATCTCATGCTCTTGTAGTAAGAATCGTTTTTGTCTGCTCATAGTCTGAATGATGTTTTAATGGGTATTATCGTGTTATTTTCGTCTCTTATAGAATCGCACCCAGTCGATGTGCATCTCTACGGGCAACTGGCTGGGGTCGACGGCACCCACCCAAGAGCCGCCCAACTGCATGTCTAACAGCAGATAGAAGGGTTGGTAATACGGAAACTGTCCCTCTTGTTGGGTCTCAATGCGCGGATAGGTGAAGGTGTGTTGGTCGTTGATGTAGAAACTCAGGCTGTCGGCGTACATCTCGACGGCGTAGACATTGTAGCCATCGGGGTCGATACATCCCGTGCTGCCGTGGGGAGGATTGTTGATGCCGAGGGTGTAGGTGTAATGCGAGTGGACAGTCTGGTAGGCGATACTGTCGTGGCTCAACCGCTCCATGATGTCTATCTCGCCGCCCTTGGGCCATTTGCCGTGTTCGGGAAGCAGCCAGAAGGCCGGCCATGCGCCCTTAGCGCCAAAGAGGCGGGCCCTGATTTCCAGTCTTCCGTCCATGAAAGTCTGCTTGCCCTTGGTGTAGAGGCCGCCGGTGAGATAGGCTGCCGTGTCGTTGGCTTGCCCTTGGTTCTGTATGCCACGCAGTATCAGGTTGCCCTTGTGCACATCGTAGAGCGTGTCCAGATCGGACATGTAGTTGTTCCAGTCGGCCTTGCCGCGTGGAATCTTGCTCCATACCCGTGCATCAAACTTCCCTTTCTGTCCGAATTCCTCTTGCCAAGCCAGTCGCCATCCCGGCCTCTGGGAGGCGCATGCGCTCAACAGGCAGAGGAGGGCAAGAAATCCCCATGCAGTATGCTTCGTCATGTTATCTTAGTGGTATAATCTATCTATTTCGTTACAAAGTTACTAAAATTTGTGACTTTTACAGCAAAAAGTAAGAAAGATTTCATAACTTTGCGTTATTATGCTTATGATTGTTACGATACTTGCCTATTTCGGCATACTGCTTGTTTTCAGCAGACTTACTGCCCGGCGGTCAGACAACGACACTTTTTATCGGGCTAACCGTCGTTCTCCGTGGTACATGGTGGCTTTTGGTATGGTGGGTGCCTCTATCTCGGGCGTCACCTTTGTCTCTGTGCCGGGGATGGCCGGCGTGAGCGATATGACTTATCTCCAGACGTGTCTCGGATTTGTCGTAGGCTATTTTGTGGTGGCCTACGTGCTGTTGCCCATCTACTACAAGTATGATCTCACCACCATCTACACCTATCTGAAACTGCGGTTGGGACAGCGGTCGTACAAGACGGGAGCCTCGTTTTTCTTCCTGTCCAAGATGACGGGGGCTGCCGTGCGCTTCTATGTGGTCTGCATGCTGTTGCAGCGGTTCGTGCTCGATGCTGTCGGGGTTCCCTTTTGGCTGACGGTGCCGCTCATGGTGGCGCTGATATGGCTGTACACCCGTAGGGGTGGGGTGAAGACGCTGGTGTGGACCGACTCGTTTCAGACCTTCTGCATGTTTACCGCGCTGGTGCTGATAGTGGTACACGTCATTGGGGCACTCGACATGCGTGTGGCCGATGCTGTGCGCACGGTGGCCGCCGATTCGCACAGCCGCATCTTTGTCTTCGATGACTGGGTGTCGCGCCAGAATTTCTGGAAGCAGTTCTTGAGCGGTATCTTCATCGTGGTGGTGATGACCGGACTTGACCAAGACATGATGCAGAAGAATCTTACCTGCAAGTCGTTGCCAGATGCGCGCAAGGATATGTGCTGCTATGGATTTGCCTTTGTACCGGCCAATCTGCTGTTTCTCGCCTTGGGCGTGCTGCTGATGTTGCTGGCGCAGCGCGAGGGGGTGGCGGTGGCAGGAGACGAACTCTTGCCGGCCTTTGCAGCCACGGGCAGACTGGGAGAGGCCGTGGTGGTGTTTTTCACCGTTGGCATCGTGGCGGCATCGTTCTCCAGTGCCGACTCGGCGCTTACCTCTCTCACCACCACCTACTGTGTAGACTTGCGCGAACGTCCTGCCGACGAGCGCCTCCGGCGGCGTGCCCATGTGGCGATAGCCCTGCTCTTTGTGCTGTTCATCCTGCTTTTCAGGGCTGTCAACAGTACCAGTCTGCTCGATGCCATCTATGTGCTATGCTCTTATACCTACGGACCGCTGCTGGGCATGTTTGGTTTTGCACTCTTTGTCAGACGCGAGGTCTCCGACAGGCTTGTACCCTATATCGCCGTGGCTTCGCCTTTGTTGTGTTACGTCATCGACACAGCCACCACGTCGCTCACGGGGTACAAGTTCGGCTACGAACTGCTGATGCTCAACGGTCTGCTCACCTTCCTCGGCCTATGGCTCACGGGACGGCCATCTACCAAGGCGTAAGCGCTGCGGCATCGTGCGACAGACACGAAAAAAGGGGGCCTCATACCGCGACGAGACTCCCTTCCTGTGTATTCATGGTTTAACTTATTTACTGATATTCTTCGATTTGTAGACGAAGATCTTGGGCTTCTTGCCGGCTGACGGCTCTGCCACCTTAATCTTCTTGAAGCTTCCTCCCTGCACATCGTCGAGCACAATGGCAGGACGATAATCCTTGGCCTTGGCAGTGAGTTTGATATTGCTGAACTTCACGCCGTCGGCATGCCGCACGTAGAATCCCCATGCCGGCAACTCCTTGTGCTGAGAGAACTCCGGGTAAGCCTTGGGCATTTCGGGCACCTTGTCAAGTTCGTCAGTGCCCACCTTAGCATAGTCAGGGTCGCCGCCACCGGGATAGACAATCTCCACATCCGAGATGCTCACGTTGGTGATGTGGTTGTCGGCCAAGCCCACGATGCTCGAGGGCGATGTGTTGCGAGGCTGGTCCTCGATGGGACCCTCGTATTCGTAACCGGCATCGGGCTTGGTGGCCGGCACCTCGGCATAGACATGCGAGATGCGGACATTGTCGAGCTTGCTGCGGCGTATCTTGTTCAGTTCTTTGTCTATGGTTATGAGCTTGTGAGCATCTGCCCTACGTTGGCCCAAGACCAGATAGATGGCGTTGCCCGTGTTGATGGAGGTCAGGCTGTCTACCACCACGTTCTCGATTTCGCCTCCGTCTACCGCCTGGATGGTGATGGCCGAACGATAAGTGTCGAACACGAAGTTGTCGATGATGCGGATATTCTTGAAACCACCCACCGAAGCCGTGCCAAACTTGATGCCGTTGGCACTGGAGCACATCTTGTTGTGGCGCACGGTGATGTTTTGGCACACGCTGTGTGCGTCATGCGATTTGAGACAGATGGCATCGTCGGTGGCATCGACGTAACAGTTTTGTATCAGTGCCCCGTTGCAGTCTACGATGTCCATGCCATCGTTGTTCCAGTAGGCACGACTGTGTACCGATATCCCGTCTATGAGCAAGTCTTCGCACTGGTCGTAGGTCTGAGTCCAGAATGCCGGGTTCTGCAACCTTATTCCCTTTACCTGCACTTGCTTACATTCGCGGAAGTAGATGAGTTTCGGACGGTTGGCGACGCGACCCAGTTTCAGCGGGTCGTCAATGATGCCGTTGCAGGCCTGTGTCAGGAAGTTGTTGCCCAGTTCTCTGCCGCGCCCGTCGATCACACCCTTGCCCGTGATGGCTATGTTTTGCTGCTTTTTGGCGATGATGAGCGCATACCAGGCATTGTCCACCAAGTCGTAGTCGTAAGGATTGACCGAGCCCACCAGCACAGCGCCTTCGCCCAAGTGCAGGGTCACGTTGCTTTTCAGATGGATGCTGCCCGTGAGATAGCGCCCCACGGTGAAGACGAGGCGGCCGCCGCCCTGGGCGGAGATGTGGTCGATGGCGCGCTGGATGCTGCGCGTATTCATGGTGGTACCGTCAGACTTGATGCCGAAAAGCGTCATCGAGTAGTCTTTGGCCGATACGGTTATTGCGGAGGTCAGGAGCACTGCAAGTGCTACCAACCGTATGGTGATCTTTTGCATTTCTGTTACCTTTTTCATACCCTGTTACTTTACTTTCTTGTCTTTGCCCTCGCCGGAAACCAGCGTGTAGGCTACCGACTTGTCGTCTACATAATTGTCCTTGCTGCTCACGCCTGCACACTGGCCTTGCACGAGCGGCACATGGCCATGCAGATGGAAGAAGCGCACGCCCTCCAGTTCGCATCCCTTGCTCTGGTGGAGCACGATGGCATCGTTGGCCGCATCCTGTATCAGGATGTTCTTGATGGTCACGTTGCTGCACTGATCCATATAGACCACACACGGCATCAGGCGGGTCACCTCGTCGGCCTTGGCATCGGCCATCGGATGGGCAGGCACGTCCTCAGCGCGCAGATAGCCTTTGTCCAACTGGGTCTTGCCACTGGTCAGGATTGCCTGACTGTTGCCCTCGATTACGCCTTTGCCCGTGATGGCCACATGGTCTTGGCCTTTGGCAGAGATGAGTGCCGGCGGCATGTTGCCGGTCAGCATGTCGTAGATAGATGAGGCTGCCACCAGGGTGGCACCTTCGCCGAGATGCAGGGTGACATTCGACTTCAACTGGATGGCACCCGTAAGGTACCGGCCCACGGTGAATATCAGTCGGCCACCGCCTTCGGCGGCGATATGGTCGATGGCACGCTGGATAGACTGGGTGTTGAGCGTCACACCATCGCTCTTGGCACCAAACACCACGGCTTGGTAGTCTTTGGCAGAAGAGGAAAGGGTAGTGGTGGCCAGCATGCAGGCCGCCAATATATATCTTAGGATATAGGGTTTCATAGCTGTATGGTTAGGAATTATTTTTTCTCGGTAGACTTATAGAGCACCACTTGCTTCTTGCCCTTGGCAGCAGGCTCCTCGTAGCTCACGCCTTTCAGGCAGATGCCCTGCACGTCGTCGGCCACCAGGGCGGGACGATAGTCGGGACGAACGGCGCGGAACCGTACATTGTCCAGCGTGATACCCTCGGCATGGCGCAGGTACAGTCCCCATGCGGGCAACTCCTTGAACTGCGAGAACTCCGGATAGGCCTTGCGCATCTCGGGGATGCTGTCCAGATCCTTGGCAGTGGTGCCGCGGTAGGCATAGTGCGGATTGCCGCCGCCCGGCGACACAATCTCGATGTTCTGGAGCGTCACATCCTGAATCTTATGGTCGGGCAGACCCACGATGCTGGCCGGAGAGATGTTGCGGGGGAGGTCTTCGATAGGTCCCTCGTAGTTGTAGCCGGCATCGGGCTTGGTGGCGGGAATCTCGGCATACACATTCTTGATGGTGATATGGCGCATGGTGGGCTGCTTGCCGTTGCTCCAACGGTCTCCGATGCGCAGGAAGATCACGTTGCCTGTGTTGATGGAGCGCACACCGTCTACCTCGATGTTCTCGATGAGGGCACCGTCGACCGCCGCAAAGGTGATGGCCGAGCGGTAGGTGTCGAAGATGGTGATGTTGCTGACCTTGAAATTGCGGAAGCCGCCCCTTGAGACGGTGCCGAACTTGAGGCCGTTGGCACTCGACCTGCCTACACAGTTTTCCACCACTACATTTTGGCAGAAGTGGTCGGCTGAGTGTGACTTGAAACAGAATACGTCGTCTGCGGCATCGATGTTGGCATTGCGGAGCACCACACCGTCACAGTCTACGATGTCTATGCCGTCGTTGTTCCAGTACGATTTGCTGTCTACGGTGATTCCGTCCACACACAGGTCCTTGCACTGGTCGTAGGTCTGGTTCCAGCTGGCAGGGTCGCGCAGGGTGATATCCTTGATGGTGACATGCTCGCACTCGCGGAAGTAGACATTCATGGGGCGGTTGCCCTCGTAGGGGCGTCCGAGCTTGAGCGGGTCTTCGAAGAGTCCCCGGTTGATGTAGTCTACCATGTTGTTGGCCGTCTTGAAGCCCTGCCCGTCGATGGTGCCCTTGCCCGTGATGCCTACATGGTGTTGGCGCACAGCAAAGATCATGGACATCCAGTTTACGATGGGATTCTTGTCATAGTCCCACGGATTGGTAGAGCCCAGCAGGGTGGCACCTCCCTCTAAGTGAAGCGTCACGTTGGACTTGAGATAGATGGTTCCTGTGAGGTATTTGCCGGGCGCAAACACCAGTCGGCCACCTCCTTGGCGGTGTACGTAGTCTATGGCGTGCTGGATGGTGCGGGTGTTGAGTGTTGTCCCATCGGCCACAGCGCCAAAGTCGGTCACGGCATAATCCTTGGCTGCAATGGTGAGACACCACGGCATCCATATAGCCATCATTACAATCTTCAGTTTGTTCACCATATTGTTAGTTATTAGTTTGGTTGGCGTTTTCACATGCTGTTCACTCGTTCCTCTGCCTGTTCGGAGCAGACCGATGAGGGTCTGCTCCGATAGGTCTGTGTTTGCGGGGGAGTCCGTTCGGCGGAACCATCTCCTCCTTGAGGTTCATGGTAAAAGTTTATTTACGTTTGCAAAGCTATTCAAGTTTTTGCAGATTGTGGTGCTTTTTTTTGATATTCGAGCCCGAAAAAATGACAAATGTTATAAATTCCATATTTTCCTTGCCAAATACTAATACTTTTCCCAATTATTGCAGCTGTTGAGAGGAATGTATCAAACAAAATGTGTGGTCATGGCTAAGGCAGTTGATATCCATCAAGAGAACTCGTTGACCTATAGAAATCGTAAATGCGGCATTTAGACCTCGTAAATGCCACCTTTAGCGCGCTAATCATGGCATTTAGCCCAGAGAACAGACTTCTCCTGAATGGAGTGGGGTGGCGTTGCCCCTGACTTTCGTCCACTGATGGAGGGCAGGAGCGAGGACAAATGGTTACGAATAAAATCGTTCGGCACGAAAATAAGAAGACTGGAGATCGTCGTGAGAGCTTGATGCTCCTCGATGACTATCTCCAGTCTTGATAGGGTAGCCTGCTGTGTCCCTCTTTATGAAGAAAGGTAGAGCGAGGCTTGACTTTTACAATGTGTTCAGGTACCGCTCTGCTTCCAGGGCAGCCTTGCAACCGCTGCCGGCTGCCACGATGGCCTGACGATAGGTGGGGTCTGCACAGTCGCCGGCAGCAAATACACCCGGTATGTTGGTGCGGGGCGAAGCACCTTGGGTAAGGATATAGCCTGTCTCGTCCATCTCTATCTGTCCGCGGAACACCTCGGTATTGGGCTTATGGCCGATGGCGAGGAAGAATCCGTCGATGGGCAGGTCGTAGCGCTCCTCGTCGGGCTCGCCCTTGCGGCGTACCACATGCGCGCCCTCAACGCCATTTTCGCCGTAGAGACCGAGGGTGTTGTGTTCGTAGAGAATCTCAATCTTTGGATTCTCCTCCACGCGGCGGCGCATGATATCGGAAGCACGCAGATAGGGTTTGCGTACGATCATATAGACCTTGCTGCACAGGCCGGCGAGATAGATGGCCTCTTCGCAGGCTGTATCGCCTCCGCCTACTACGGCTACCACCTTCTTGCGGTAGAAGAATCCGTCGCAGGTAGCACAGGCCGAAACACCCTGACCGTTGTATTTCTGCTCGTCGGCAAGTCCCAGATATTTGGCACTGGCACCCGTGGCGATGATGACGGTGTCGGCCTCTATCTCTTCGCCGCGATCGGTGGTGAGACGGTAAGGACGGCTGGAGAAGTCGGCCTTTGCAATGACACCATCGCGGATGTCGGCACCGAAACGCTCGGCTTGCTGGCGCAGTTCCATCATCATCTGGTTGGCATCCACACCCTCCGGGTAGCCGGGGAAGTTTTCTACGATGGTAGTCTGGGTGAGCTGTCCGCCGGTCTGCAATCCGCAATACTCTATGGGCTGGAGATTGGCTCGTCCGGCATAAATGGCAGCGGTGTATCCGGCTGGGCCGCTACCGATAATGAGACATTTGGTATGTTCCATGTCGTGTAATTAAGCTAAAAGTTGTTTGATTTTCTCTTCTATATGCTCCAAGTTCTCGGTGGGTTCGAAACGCTCAACCACCATACCGCGCTTGTTGATGAGGAACTTGGTAAAGTTCCACTTGATATCGGCTTTTTCCTTATAGTCAGGGTCAGCCTCGGAGAGCATCTTGTCGAGGATGGGTGTCAGTTCGTGTGCCTCATCCCATCCTGCAAATCCCTTCTGCTCTTTGAGAAACTTGAACAGTGGATCGGCATCGTCGCCATTGACCTTGATTTTCTTGAATCTGGGAAACTCTGTGCCGTAGGTGAGCTTGCAGAAACTGTGAATGGACTCGTCGGTGCCGGGTGCCTGCTGGCCGAACTGGTTGCAGGGGAAATCGAGAATCTCGAAACCCTGGGCATGGTATCGTTGGTAGAGGGCTTCCAGGGCCTCGTACTGAGGGGTGAAGCCACATTTGGTCGCTGTGTTGACTATCAGAAGCACCTCGTTGGCATACTCGCGCAGGGAAACTTCCTTTCCTTTCCTGTCTTTTACTGAGAAATCGTAAACCGTTTTCATTTTTTATTATAATTGTTCCTTATATATGAATCATGTAGGGCATGGGTTGTACCATCTTTTATTTAGGCGCCGCCCATCTTATGCAAAGATAGCTATTCTCGGCGAAATAAGCCCCCTCTGAAAGGATAATTATGTTTTTTTTTAGGGATTTTCCCCGTGGGGGTAGGGATAACCTCGGTAAGTATATGGAAAAACTATTGGGCGTGTATCTATTATGCACTATCTTTGCAGCAGAAATGAATAACCTGATAAAACGATAAGGATATGAAAAAGATGGAGACCTTGACACTGATGGCAATAGTAGCCATGATGTCGCTGACGATGATTTCGTGTGACGATGAGCACTTTGACCATTACTATTTTGATTTGGACAAAGCACTCAATGCCTATTTTGACTGTTATGGTGATTTTGGCACCGACGACCGTACCACAGCCCAGTGGTTTGATCACTACTATTATTATGCATCAGACCGCGACTACCGCGATTTCCTGAATGCGGTGGACTATGAGCGCTATGAGAATCAGAAACTGATGGCCAAATATCTGAACGGATATTGGACAGGACCGATGACCATGTATTATAAGGACAATACGGGTGCGACGGTGTCGACACCGTGTACCGTGGCATGGGACTTTGAACTGGATGCGAAGTCGGATATATCGGGTAGGGGACTGGAGACCCGCGTCATCGAGGGCGAGGGTACGGTGGAGACCGCTTTCTCTTGGATGGTGAACGATCGGGGCGGCATCGAACTCTCTTTCGACGGCGCCACGGCAGACAGCGACCCCATCAATATGCTGGTGGCTTACGACCATCTCGACCAGTTGTCGCCCGAGCATTTCAAGGGGACAGCAGTAGGCGTGAATATTGACGAGGAAGACGATTTCGATTTGAAGAAACAGTCGTATGCCAAGCCGTCGGTTGCAACCCGCAGTGCAGCAGCCAAGACATTCAGTGGCAAAGGGAAGCCGGCAACTGCCATCGAAAGGAATATTGTGAAAGCCACCGGCCACCGCTAAGCATTGGCAGTGCTGAGTGCTAAGCCAACTAAAACTAACGAGCCGTGCGCCCTACGGAAACCTATGCTGCCTTGGCGGGCAGCTCCGTAGTGGCGCACGGCTTGTGCGTATCGCTTATTAGGTGTGACTATAGCGCCCAACTGATGAGGCTGAGCGACTTCTCCACTTTGTCCTCGGTATCATCGGGCAAATTGCAGAAGAAGTCGATGCCTGTCTTTTCCTCCAGTTCGTCGATGGTAATGGCATAATCGGCCAGTTTGGCATTGGGTACCGTATGGTTCAGGTGCTCTGTCCAGAAAGCCATGGCCTTGTAGCCGTTGGCGTTTTTCTCCAGCAGTGCCATAAAGAAATACTTGGGCACGATGAGCTGCCCTTTGATGCGCTCCAGAATCATGCTCTCGCTGTCTATCGTGCCTCCCTTGCACACATAGATGGTGTCGCCGTCTTTGAGCGATTTTGCTCGATTCTGCACAAAGTTCTCCATCTGTACCCAGAGGCCATCATAGTTGCTGCCGGCATTGAAGGCGTTGCGCTGCGGCTGCATATTGGTATAGTAGAAGGTCTGATGGTTGGCCTCCTTGGAGTATTGGCGGTCGTACGAAGCGCACATGTGGCCACGGTCGTAGCCGGAGCCGGTAAACATGTAGTTGGTATCACTGAATCTCATAGAACTGGGCAGGTCGGGGTCTTCTTCGAAAGGACCGTTGCGGCCTACACCGCCTTTGGACGAACCGTTGGTCATCGGGAAGCATGACCAGCGGGGAGATTTTTTGCCGTAATCCCATTCTACGCTGTAATTGATTTTGGTGTTGCCGTCTGTCTTGTGGACAATGACAATGTTGTCGCCGCCACGCAGATGTGGAAACTCCAGTCGGGTAATCTCTTTGGGAACGTTGGCCGTTACAATGTTTCGGTTGGCATTGGTCACTGTCGGGGTTGGACTGGTGCCGTCGTCATCGCTGCCACAGGCAACGAGCGTGAGTGCGAGCACGCACAGGATAAGGTAATGGAATAGATTCTTTGTCATGGTGATGGTGTAGAGACTAAAAAAGTGCGGGCTAACGCATATGCAACTACGTTAGGACGCACTTTGATTGGGTTGATATATTCAAAAGATATATTACTTCTTCAGCTTGCCGTAGCGGTTCATGAAGCGGTCTACGCGACCTGCTGTGTCGACCAGCTTGTTCTTACCCGTATAGAAGGGGTGAGAAGTGCTCGAGATTTCGACCTTTACCACTGGATAAGTCTCGCCTTCAAACTCTACTGTATCATTTGTCTTGCATGTAGACTTTGTAAGGAACATATCGCCGTTGGACATATCTTTGAATACGACGGGGCGATAGTTTTCTGGGTGAATACCTTTTTTCATTTCGTTGTTAATTGTTATTATTAATGTGATGTATATTCCGTTTGGGTTGCAAAATTACGACTTTTTACCGTAATAGCCAAATGTTTCACGATGTTTTTTCACCAGTCCCACCATGTTTTTTGTTTTTGGGGTGCGTGAATGATAGATATATTTCCATTCTTTATTGAAACTTGGCTTCCATTCTGGAGGATATATGTTTGGATGTGGCGTAAAAACAAACCTGCATTCGCGTGGAATGCAGGTTTGTTGGGTGTAGTACAGGGAATATCTTATTTAGCAAAAGTAATGGTCAGTGACAGAATACGGAACTGTGTAGCACCGCCCGTACCGGTATTGGTGTTGGTAATCTTTACTGTCGAACTGTTAATACCGCTAAATGTGTAGACAAGACTCGACAATGTGGCCGTACCCGGTTCACATGTCACTTTTCCTTCTGCTGTATAATCAGTGCCACTATAACTGTCGCATGTAGCTGTAATGCTTGCAATCTTTTTGCTGCCTGCATCTATTGTGACGGTATTACCTGGATACATGCGGATGGTACCGCTTCCGGCTGTGTAATATTTAGGATCATTGCTGGAGTTGGTTCCTTTGTCAAACTTGAATGTCGTTCCCGAAACAGTAACGGTTCCTACTGAGGTGGCGTTGGTGCTGCAGAGGTCTCCAGCTTTTACTTCTTGGCTTTCACCGGTTTCTCCGCTTTCGCCACTGCCGCCTTCTCCTTTGGTCCAAGAGTAGAGGTAGGCTTTCTTGGAGGCTGTCTCGCAGGTACCGTTGTAGTTGGTAATCTTACCGCAGATTACTACTTCATCGCCAAGGTTAAGCAAGTCGCCCTCGGTGTATGCCTTGTTGTCCAGATAGTAGGCACTGTAGACGAGGAACTGGTTCTCGGTGGTGCCATCGTCAGAAATAGAGAAAGTGGCAGTACCGAAATCTGCGCTGTAATTGTACTTGATATTAGAGATTTTGCCCTTGATGTAGTAGTCGGCCTCTGATGTGTTGCCAGCACCTAACTCCTCGGCATACTTGTTGGCTGCAATGCTGTTGAAGGGATTCTCCTTGGAGCCGTCGCCAGTTGCACCACCAGTCTCAGTGCCGCCGCCACCTGCTTCGGTCTTGCCGTTGAGCGAATACAGATAGCTCTTGCTGGCCACCGTCTCAGGAGTATTACCCATGTAGTTGGTAATAATACCACAGATTACCACTTCGTCGCCTACTTTAATCAGGTCGCCCTCGGTGTATTTGGCATTGCCCAGATAGAGGGTGCGGAATACATAGAACTGGCCTTCTTCGGTTCCATCGTCAGAAATGTAGAATGTGGCGTTGCCATACTGTGTGCCAAACTGCTCTTTCACGCTGACCACCTTGCCCTTGATATATATTTCTTCTGAGTTGGCACCACTTGCAAGCGAAGCAGCCAACTGGTTGGCAGCCACACTGTTGTATGGATTCTCCTTGGTGCCATCGCCCTCGGGCGTTCCCTCGCTTATCGAACTCTTGCCATTCTGATAGACAATCTTGCTGCCCTGGGTAATCTCGTAAGTTCCGCTATAGTTGACGAGCTTGCCCTCTATGATGACCTCATCACCTACTTTGATGTCGTCTGCAGCAGTGATTTTGGCACCGCCAAAACCATATCCGCGATACACTTCGAGTTTGTTGGTGCCCGCAGCATCATCCGATATGAAGTAGGTGGCATTGCCATAAGAGTTGGGGAGGCCATCTTCTACCTGCGTGATGATACCTTTTACATATACCGTAGCATCGCCATCGTAGTCGCCGGAAGCAATGATGGCATTTGCCTTGGCCACATTATAGGGAGACTCGAAGGTTCCTTCGCCCTCTTGTGGAAGCTCGTCAGCCGGTGTTTCGGGTGTGGCGTTGGGCCAACCGTACGGCATGGGAACGTCTTCACAACTGCTGAATGTAAGGGCCATTGCGGCCAGAACAAGCAATGAATAAACTAACTGTTTCATATCTTATTTCTTTTTTATTTACTGGATGATGATTTATTTGATAGAAATGATTTTGCTGCCGGAATTGATTTCCGGTGTGCTGCCATAGAGTGTGAGAACTCCGAGTAATACAACCTTTTGACCTACCTGAATCTGATCCTCGGCAGTGAATTTCTCACCATTGAGGTAATAACCTCGGAATACGGTGATGGTATTCTCGTCCTTGCCGTCTACGGAAATGTTGTAGGTAGCGTTGCCATACGAGGGACTTACCTCCTTGATGCTGGAGATAGTACCCGATACATAATACTCCTTAGAAGCGTCGTAGGCACTCTTGTTGATCATGTCGAGGGCACGGGTTACGTCCAACGGCGAAGCTTCGGTTCCCTCGCCGCTTCCGGCGATGCCGGCAAATGGGTCTGCCACCTCGATGTCGTCGGTAGAGCGGAGCAGAATCTGCCATGTGGTGCCGAATCGGGTGAAGATACCAGTGATGTTGACCTTCTCTGTCGGCATCACCTCGTTGGCAAAGTCGGCGTAGGTGCTGGTTCTGAGCACGATGCTGTTGCTGCTCAGTCCCTTGAGGGTGCGGTTGGCGCAGTTGGAGGTGAGCGCCACGCTGCCATCGTCTGGCGCGAATACGCTGGTGCCGTTGGCTTCGGCTATCTGTACCCCCTTGATGGTCATCAACTTGCCTGCCTTGTCTGCCAAGTAGGTGGCATCGCTGATTTTGGTTACATCAAACTCTTCCGAAACTATCTGCGAGGCATCGGCTTCGCCTATCAGTTTGAAGTGGCTGGCCCATTCCTGACGGGCCATACGGCCTACCGACTGTGCGCCAGTACTGGGATTGGTGTACACGCCACCGATTTCGGGCTGCTGCCGATAGCTTCCTACTGCCATTCCTTTCAGGTCGATGAGTATTTCCTGACCAATGGGCAGATAACCATACAGACCACCTTGCGCAACACAAACCAAGAGTGCGCCGGTGCCGTCGTCGATGGAAAACTCGTTGTACAGGTTGCCTTGTATGTCATTGCCCGTCACGCGGCCTTTGATCTTGATGTCGTCGGTCACCACCTTGAAAGCACCGTTCTTGATAATGTTCACAAACCTTGCATCGCTCTTGAGGGCGGCAATCGTCACCACGTTGGTCTCGGGTATCTGGTTGTTGCCGTAGGGCGGCAGATACGTCTCTGGTTCTGCGTAGTCACTTCCCATACATGATGCAAAGAGTGCGCAGATACATGCTATGATTATATATTTAATATCTTTCATATCGGTATGGCGTTAGAATTTGTATGCGATATTGAGCATGCCGTTGGGGCCAAAGGCATAGAATTTCTTCGGGTTGCGTGAGAACTGGTAAGCGCGTACGTTGTCGCTCGATGTGTAGTCGCTTCGGCTCTGCTCATAACCGCCCGTCACGATGTTCTGGTTGTTGAGGATGTTGGTTACAGAGAAGTTGACAGACAGCGAGCCTTTCTTTAAGCGGATGCTACGGCCGATGGATGCGTCGAGCATGAAACCTCCGTGTCCTTCCTGTTGCTGCACGGCCGACTTGAGCAGATTGCCTTCGTTGTCGTAAACGTCGCCGTAGATTTGCTGACGCTTCTTCAGTGCGCTCTCATAGCGGTAGCTGGGCGAGTAAGAGAGATAGATGCGGTCGTAATAGTTGCCGTTGATGTCGATAAACCATCCACCTTGGTGATAGCTCAGACCCAGACTCAGTGCGGTGAGCGGTGTGCCAGCCTCGTGCATGTCCTTGTTGTAGACCGTCTCATCGGTGTAGGTACCCTCGGTAGAGTTCATATAGCGCACGGCGGCATTGTTGATGTTCTTGGCTTGGCTGATGGTACCGAGCGCATTGAGGTCCAATGCCGATGACAGCTTGAATCTCAGTCCGGCCTCCACGCCGTAATACTCTTTCTTGATGCCGGTCATAGAGACATAAGAGAATGAGTTGATGTCGTCGAAGTAGAAATTCTGCCATTCGGTGACGTGGTCCAGACGGCTATAGTAACCATTGATGTTGGCATGGAGCCAAGTACCGTTGTACTGATACCCGATTTCGCTGCTGAAGACGTGCTCATTCTTGAGGTTCAGCACAAAGTCGTTATTCATCTCAGGCGAAGCAAATGCAGTGTTGGCCTTGGGGGCATTCCACTGGTAACCAACGCCTACGACGAAAGAGTGTCCGTTGCCTGCGTTGACGATGATGCTACCCTTGGCACCACCCTCACCGAAGCGGGCGATACCGCTCTTGCCATAAGAGTTTTCTGCAAAAAGACCGTTGCGCATGTGGCCGTCGCGACGCATGGATACAGCGCCCAGCCGTCCGGCAATCATCATGCGTACAGGACCCGTCGTGGCCACGTAGTTAGCCCATACATGTCCCTTGTTGATCAGCAGGTCGTAGTCGTAGCCAAACTTGTCGCCCTCGTAGACCAGTCTTCCCGTGCCGTTCGGCCCCATCGTGTTGAGGTCATACTGCACAGCGTCTGAGCCTGCGGGATAAGTACCCAGTGCATACGTGTTGATATTGTGATAGGTTGTAGCACCGAGCATGTCTTCCATCGTCTGATAGTGGCTTCCCTTGTTGGTGGCAAGCACGAAACCGAGGTTCCAAGAAGCGTTTTTCGACTCGCGGGTGGTCAGGGTCGATGCCAGTGTGAAGTTCAGGTTGTCATTGTGCTTGGCCTGGATAAAGTACATGGCATCTCCACCCGTCTTCGAAATCTGCTGGTTGGCATAGTAGAGCCTGTCCCAGTTGATCTGCTGGTTGGCTTCGTCCTGCCAGTAGTTGTAAGAGTTGGTCCAGTCGTTCAGTGCGGCGGCTGTACGGTAGCCGCTATACAGCGGATTCTCTCCCCATACATAATAGTAAGAGCTGGGCAGGTTTTTCCAATAGTCGGGATGGGGGTTGTCTGCGTTGTTGTAGTTGAGCTTGGTGCTCTTGTACATGCTGTACTTGCCCAACAGCGTGGTGGTGAGTTTCATGTCCTTGTTGATGTCCCAGTCCCAAGTAAGCAATGCAGTGGGGGCAAAATCGTTGACCACGCGCGAGTTGCGCACATGGCCGTTCTGGTAGCCCCAGTACGAGTTGTATTGCTTGTTGTTGGTGAGCCAGTACACCTCATCGGTCGACGCTCCTTGAGAAGCACGCTCGGTGGGGTTGCCCCAAGTGGCGAAGGAGACAGAGTGGTTGTCGCCGAAAAGTTTCTGCACACCGAGGAAGTAGGAGAGCGAGTTATAGAAAGTGCCCTCTACGTAGCCACGCTTGGCCCAGCGGTAGGTAACGTTGGCCGAGACCGCCCAACCGTGCTTGTTGAATCCCGAGTTGTATGTGTACATGCCTCTCAGGTTATAGTTGCGGTTGGCTCCAGTCAGCGTTACGCGGTGCCCTGCTGCCATGTGGCCGGCGCGGAAGTCATAGTTGTTGCTTCCACCCATCTCGGTCATGCCATAGTTGCATGCCTCAAACGGCAATGAGAAGTCCACGTTGCGCGTCTGCTGGTTAAGTCCGCCAATCATGGAGTATCTGAACTGTCCCGTTTCCACATCGTTTACCGGGGCTCCGTTGATATAGATGTCATTGTACTTCTGGTTGAAAGCACGGTAGCGGAATCTCACCGGTGAGAAAAGATATCCCACCTCGCTCGCATAGAAGTTGGAGCTGGAGTTCAGGATGGTGACGTTTTGCGTCATGTCATCGTCTTCGCCCAACTGTGCTTCCGAAAAAGTGAATGCCGACTCGTCTACAGGATTGGCGTTTTGCTTTTCAGCACCCTGAGGGTTCTGCGCAAATGCCATAGAGGCGTAGCAAAGGGCAAACACAGCTAATTTTAGCTTGTTCTGCATAGTCCTAATTATTAATAAACGTTATACATATTATGGCTGCAAAGTAACGAAATATATTTTGAAAACAAAAGTTTTTTTGATTAAAATTTCGAGAAAGTAGTTGATTTGTCGATTTTAATTACGATATTTGCACAGGTTTCGCCGATTTGCATGACAAAAAGCCTTTGGGGATGCAACGGTCGGCTTCAAGAGGTATATTAACGGACTAAAAATATGAAAAAACTTATCATTGTTTCGGCCCTGATAGCGTGGATCGTCTGCTTCTCGGCCGCTGCTCAAAAGAAGATTTCGGTCTATGCCGTCGGCTTCTACAACCAGGAAAATCTTTTCGACACCTGTCACGATGAGGGCAAGCGCGACTATGACTTCCTGCCCAATGGCAGTTATCGTTGGGACGGGTTGAAATATAGTCACAAACTGAAGAATATGGCCACGGCGCTGGCCGACATGGGCACCGATGTGCTCCCGCAGGTGGGTTGTGCGCTCATCGGATTGAGCGAGGTGGAAAACGCCAAGGTGCTGACCGACCTCTGCAATCAGGCTCCGCTCAAGGCCCGCAACATGCAGTTTGTACACATCGAGGGTCCCGACCGCCGCGGTGTAGACTGTGCGCTGCTTTACAATCCCTCGCTCTTCACTGTGCGCGATGTCAAGCTCCACCCCTACGTGCAGACGCTGGCCAAAGACAGCGCCTTCTATACCCGAGGCTTCCTCACCGTGCAGGGGACCTTGGCCGATGAGCCCGTCACGGTAATCGTTTGCCACTGGCCGAGCCGTTTCAGCACCTCGTTCTACCGTGAGCAGGGTGCCCGACAGGTGCGTGCGCTCAAAGACTCACTGCTCAGGGTGAATCCCAACAACAAGATCATGGTGATGGGCGACATGAACGACGACCCCACCGACAAGAGCATGTACGAGGTGCTCGCCGCCAAGGAGGATATCGCCAAGGTGGGCAAGGACGAGATGTACAATCCGTGGTACAATATTATCAAGAAAGGTACGGGAACCTTATACTACAACGGTGCCTGGAATCTCTTCGACCAGATCGTGATGACACCCAACATGCTCAATGCCGCCGGGCAGCGCGACTTCTCTGCGCTCAAGTATTGGAAGTGCCAGATTTTCCGTCGCGACTACCTCTTCCAGACCGAGGGCAAGTACAAGGGTGCCCCCAAGCGTACCACAGCCGGCGGCGTATGGCTCGATGGCTATTCCGACCACTTGCCCGTAGTGGTCTATCTCACCAAGGAGCGCAAGTAAATGGAGATAGAGACCCATCCCTTTGAGCCGTTCCTGCCCGCCGATGCCCGCTTGCTCATGCTCGGCACGTTTCCGCCGGCACCCAAGCGTTGGTGTATGCCGTGGTATTACCCCAATTATACCAACGACATGTGGCGCATCTTCGGGCTCCACTTCTTCGGCGACAAACTGCACTTCGTGGACGAGGCGCACAAGACTTTCCGCTTGGCCGACATCCAGGCTTTCTTGGCCGAGAAGGGAGTGGCCATCTTCGACACCGCCATGCGCATACACCGTACCACAGGCACTGCATCCGACAAAGACCTGGAGGTGGTGGAGGAGGCCGACCTCGACGGTATGCTCCGCGCCTTGCCCCGTTGCCGGGCTGTGCTCACCGCTGGGCAGTTGGCCACCCGCATCTTTGCCGACCACTACCACATCGCCGGCAAGCCGGAGATGGGAGCCTATGTACCTTTCACGTTCGAGAGGCGTACGTTGCGGCTCTACCGGCAGCCCAGCAGCAGCCGTGCCTATCCCATGAAAGTGGAGCGCAAGGCCGAAATCTATGCCCCCATGTTTGACGAAATCTTAACTTAATAGCTACAATGAAACATACAGACGATAAGATTACCATCATCGGCATTGCCGGCGGTACTGGGTCGGGCAAGACCACGGTGGTGAGGAAGATTGTGGAAGCACTGCCGCCCCACTATGTGGCTGTGGTGCCGCTCGATTCGTACTACAATGACACCACCCACCTGACCAATGAGGAGCGCCGCGCCATCAACTTTGACCATCCCGACGCTTTCGACTGGAAACTGCTCATCCGTCAGGTCAACGAGTTGCGCGAAGGGCGTGCCATCGAGCAACCCACCTACTCGTATATCATCAGCAACCGTCTCCCCGAGACCATCCACGTGGAGCCCAAACCGGTCATCATCATCGAGGGCATCATGACGCTCATCAACAAGAAGCTGCGCGACATGATGGACCTGAAGATCTTCGTGGACTGCGACTCCGACGAGCGGCTCATACGTAATATCCAGCGCGATACCATCGACCGCGGCCGCACGGTATCGATGGTGGTGGAGCGCTATCTCGAGGTGCTCAAGCCCATGCACGACCAGTTTATTGAGCCGACCAAGCGCTATGCCGACCTCATCATCCCGCAGGGAGGACAAAACGAGAAAGGTATTGGCATCCTCTGCAAGTTTATCGAGGGACTGGTAAACGAATAATATTTCTGTATAAAATGAGACGGTGTCAAATCCGATAGGTTACAAGTTGTGTGGAGCCGCCTTGCTCACAACTTGTGCCCTACGTGCCGGGATTTGATACCGTCTTTTCTTTTTGCCAGTAGCTTTATGCTTCGGGCTGTTCAACTACTTCCGTTACTGCCTCTTCTTGCTTGGCGCGCTCGGCCGCAGCCCGCTCGCACTGCTTGCGCTCATTGTGCATCTTGATGGCATTGAGACATTCGGCCACTCCGTAGAGCAACATGCACCATCCGATGACAAACAGCGGAGCCGAGGCGATGGCTTGGGGATGGATGATGGCCACCAAGCCCACCAGCAGAGTGACAGAGGGCAGGAACCAGTAGAATACGCTCACCTTGCCCAACTTGCGGATGCGCAGCAGCGTCATGTACTGGCTGATGGCGCCCAAGATGAGAAACGCGGCCAGCGTGAGGGTGAGTCCGGTGATGAAGGTGGTGGGCATCAGCGCCAGCACCACGCCAAAGATGAGGCTTCCCAGTCCCACAATCGGGAACACGGGGCGGTAACCGGCGATGGGGTTGCCGGCTTCGTCGGTCACCAGCACATCGGGCTGTTGGCGGCAGGCCACATAGTAAGAGATGATGGAGATGACCCCCGACAGGAAAAACATCACACCCATGAGGATGGTAATCCATCTCACGGTCTCTTCGCGGTACTGGATGAGCAGCACACCGACAACGATGGCGCACAGGGAGCGGAAAAATGAGCTTTGCAGTATCTTCATAATGTTTTTTTTTGTTGACAAATTTACAAACTATCCATCGAAAAAGCAATCTTTTTTACTATTTTTGCATGCTGCATGCCCTACTTTGGCTTGCGCAAGACACGATTCACACCCTAACAGACAATATATAGTATGACAAAACTCTATTTGGTAAGACATGGCGAAACCGAAGACAACGTACGCCAGATACTGCAGGGACAATCGCCGGGCAAGCTCAATGCCAACGGAATCAGACAGGCAGAGGAGTTGCGCGAGCGCTTCCGGGACGAGCAGATAGACGCTTTCGTGGCCAGCGACCTCTACCGCGCGGTGCAGACTTGCCGCATCATCGCAGCGCCCCATCACCAGGAGGTGGTGGAGACCCCGCTGCTGCGCGAGCGCGACTGGGGCGATTTCACGGGGATGTACATTCCCGACCTCAAAGACCGCACGTGGCCCGACAATGTGGAGCGGACAGACCACATGGCGGCGCGTGCGCGCAACTTCCTCACGTGGCTCAAGGTCACCTATCCCGACCAGACGGTGCTGGCCGTGGGGCATGGCATCATCAACAAGGTGGTACAGAGTATCTATCATGGCAAGCCCATACACGAGATACCACGCATGGGCAATGCCGAGGTGCGTGTGCTCATGCTGTAGGGCCAGTTGGCTGGCTCCGTGGTGTCGTTTCGTCACCGTACACCAAATGCCATACGGGCGTATCGCAAATGGAGTACGGTCGTATGGCAAATGGAATACGGTCGTATGGCATTTGCGGTACGGTCGGTAGGTGGCATGTTGGGAAAAAGAAAAACCAAAGAAAAAAAAGACGGGGAAGAATGAAAGCGCAATGTAGCTAATGGATTTACGAAAATTCAGTTTGTAATGACAAAAACATTAGCGCTTCACTCTTCCCCTATTGTATAAGTATAACAGGGTTTGCAGACCGTTTGATCGGGGTGGGGCGTGGCCGATGGGCGTATCGGATGCTTTCTGGCCGCGCCTCCCCGTTAATAGTAGGTATTGAAAAACTGGTAATAAGTTTCCTTATGCGTTCCCATTTCCTCCTCTATCTGTATGTTTCCGTCATGTGCAAGCCATCCAATGGCGGCATTGAGCATGCGGTCGGATAGCCCGCTCTCATGTTTCAGTTCCTGATAACTCCATTTGCGGTTGCTGCTCATCAGTCGCCAGAGGGTGCTTGCTGCTGTTTGAATCGTCTTGTTGTCCATTGGTTGATGATTTTTATGTTTGTTTGCGGTTAGGCATGCGGTTGTGCGGCCCTTGGCCGTCAAAGGGTCATGCAAAACGTGTGTAATAGATGCCCGAATCGTCTTTGTGGCATACGATTCTGCCCTCTTTCTGTAGTTCTATGAGCGCCATGCACAGATCGGTACACTCCAGTGATGTCGCCCGTTCTATCTCATCGAATGTGTAGCGGTACATCCGATTCATCAGGTTGTACACCCGACGGCTGTTATTCTTGATGACTTCCATGTTGAACATACGCTTCACGATTTTAAGGGTTATATATTCCTTTTACAAAGTTAGCAAAAAAACAGGCGGGGGCAAAACTTTTTACGCTCAAAAAGTGTTCATAACAACGGAATACCTGTCCATAAACTCCGATTGGTCATATATGGGGGGCGTAATGGCTCCTAAAAAAGGCTTATAAAAGCCCGTGGGAGAGGGATGGGGTGGGATGAGATGAGTGCATGGTCAATAGGAAATGTCCAAACTGTTTTATGAGGAATTCGGGCCTACCTGTTGGTGCGGCAAAAAAGGAGTGGGGAATCATAAAAAAAATCCTCCGGGGTCGATGGCAACGATTGTGCCATCATCCCCGGAGGCTGTACATTGTTTCCAGTATGTGGATATGCCCTTTTTAGGTGTATTCCCTTTCGCCAAAAATGGTGGTGCCCACCCTCACCATGGTCGAGCCGTGGCGCACGGCGATGGGGAAGTCGTGGCTCATGCCCCACGAGCAATGGCAAAACGAGGGGCTGTCGGCAAAGAAGTCGTGCCGCAGGTTCTCGAAGCAGGCACGGGCGGCATCAAACTCGTGGGCGATGGCCTCCTCGTCGTCCACGTTAGAGGCCATCATCATCACACCGCAGATGCGCACGTGGCTCATGGAGCGCCACTCGCCGCCGGCGAGCATCTCGCGGCAGGCCGAGGGCGTGAAGCCGTACTTGGTGGCCTCTTGGGCGATGTGCAGTTCGAGCAGTATGTCGATGACGCGCCCGCATTTGGCCGCCTGCTTGTCGATCTCGCGCATCAGCCGCAGCGAGTCCACCGACTGGATCATGGCGACATACGGGGCGATGTACTTCACCTTGTTGGTCTGCAGATGCCCGATGAAGTGCCACTCGATGTCGCGGGGCAGCAGGGCAGCCTTGCGGTCCAGTTCTTGGGCATGGCTCTCGCCGAAGCGGCGCTGCCCGGCATCGTAGGCAGCCTGGATGCTGGCGGCGGGATGGTATTTGCTGACGGCAATCAATCGCACGCCCTCAGGCAACAGGGCCTTCACCTCGCGCAGATTTGTTGCAATATCCGTCATTACTGTCCCTCCTCGTACTCAGGCTTGTCGTTGGTCTCGGGCTTGGTGGCCGCATGGTGCTCAAAGACATCCATGATGCGGGTCTCGCTGATGTTGGCGATGACATAGTCGATCATGGTGCCGCCCATCACCTCGTCGATGTTCTTGATGGCGGCATTGATGGTGGCCGCCTGTACCAGGTAGCTGACGCTGGAGCGCTTCTCCTTCTCGGTCTTCTCGTCTATGGTGATGAATTGCAGTTTGGTCTTGTACCAGCGGTCGTCGTTGGCATTGTCGCTGAAGAAGACCTCGCCGTAGGCGGCAGGGTTGATGTTCTTGACATCAAATTCGCCGCTGATGTAGGCCGACATCTCTCGGGTGATGGCTTCCTCGGCCTCGCCGAAACTGAGCGCGTCGACCACATAGAGCTCGCTTACCTTCTTCTGCATACCGTCTTCCATCGTCTTGTCGTATCGGATGGTGGTCTCAAACCAGTTGGATGTTCTACTTCTCATTGTCTGTCGTTCTTTCTATATATATTAAATATGGTGTAAAAGTTTTCTGCTTGGTGGTGCAAAGTTACTTATTTTTTATGATGATTCGCTGCATATATCTGAAAAAAATAACTAACTTTGCAGCGTTTAAAGCGAAAATAAGATTATGCCAGAGATATCAATACGCGGACTGGAGATGCCGGAGTCGCCCATCAGGAAATTGGCTCCGCTGGCACAGGCCGCCAAGGAGCGGGGCACCAAGGTGTACCATCTCAACATCGGCCAGCCCGACCTGCCCACTCCGCAGTGTGCGCTCGACGCATTGAAGACCATTGACCGTCAGGTGCTTGAGTATTCGCCCTCACAGGGGTATCTGAGTTATCGCCAGAAGCTGGTGGACTACTATGCCAAATTCGGCATCGACGTGACCGCCGACGACATCATCATCACCTCGGGAGGTTCCGAGGCGGTGCTCTTCGCGTTTATGAGCACCCTCAATCCCGGCGACGAGATCATCATCCCCGAGCCCGCCTATGCCAACTACATGGCCTTTGCCGTGTCGGCCGGCGCCACCATACGCACCATCGCCACCACCATCGAGGAGGGATTTGCCCTGCCGCGGGTGGAGCGCTTCGAGGAGCTCATCAACGAGCGCACCCGCGCCATCCTCATCTGCAACCCCAACAACCCCACGGGCTATCTCTACACCCGCAGGGAGATGCACCAGATACGCGACTTGGTCAAGAAGTACGACCTATACCTCTTCTCCGACGAGGTGTACCGCGAGTACATCTACACCGGCTCGCCCTATATCAGTGCCATGCACCTGGAGGGCATCGAGCAAAACACCATCCTCATCGACTCGGTGTCGAAGCGCTACAGCGAGTGCGGCATACGTATCGGAGCCCTTGTCACCCACAATGTGCAGGTGCGGCAGGCCGTGATGAAATTCTGCCAGGCCCGCCTTTCGCCGCCCCTCATCGGGCAGATCGTGGCCGAGGCCTCGCTCGATGCCCCCGACGAGTACTACCGCGACGTGTACGACGAGTACGTGGAGCGCCGCAAGTGCCTCATCGACGGGCTCAACCGCATACCGGGCGTGTATTCGCCCATCCCCATGGGAGCTTTCTATACCGTGGCCAAACTGCCCGTGGATGACAGCGAGCGCTTCTGCCGCTGGTGTCTGGAGGAGTTTGACTACGAGGGAGAGACGGTGATGATGGCCCCTGCAGCCGGATTCTACACCACACCGGGAGCCGGACGCAACCAGGTGCGTATCGCCTACGTGCTCAAGAAGAGCGATCTCGAACGTGCCCTCGTGGTGCTCCGCAAGGCACTCGAGGCTTATCCCGGCAGGGTAGAGGAGGAGTGAGCCTTATGAATCTGCCCCTGTATATCGCACGACGTATCTATGCCGACAGCGACGACCGTCTCAAGGTGTCCAAGCCGGCCGTGAGGATAGCCATCGCCGGCGTGGCCATCGGACTGGCCGTGATGCTCATCTCGGTGAGCGTGGTCTTCGGCTTCAAGCACACCATCCGCGAGAAGGTGATAGGTTTCGGCAGCCATATCCAGGTGGGCGACTTCATGACCCTGCAGGCGCAGGAGCAGTATCCCATCCAGATGGGCGACTCGATGATGCGCGTATTGCGTGGTATCGAGGGCGTGCGCCATGTGCAGCGGTTTGCCGTGAAGCAGGGCATCCTCAAGACCGACCACGACTTTCTGGGCGTGGCCTTCAAGGGCGTGGGACCCGAGTACGACACCACCTTCATCCACCAGCACTTGGTGGCAGGCAGCATCCCCCATTTCTCCGACAGCACTTCTGGCAACCGCATCCTCATCTCGCAGACCATGGCCGACGTGCTGCAGCTGCAGTGTGGCGACCGCGTGTATGCCTACTTCATAGACGGGCAGGGCGTGCGTGCCCGCAAGTTCACCATCCAAGGCGTGTACCAGACCAATCTGGCCCAGTACGACAAGGCCGTGTGCTTCGCCGACCTCTACACCGCCGTGCGGCTCAACGGATGGGAGCCCGACCAGGCATCGGGAGCCGAAATCACCGTGCGCGACTTCGACCGGCTGGCCGACACCGAGGCCCTGTTTGTAGACAAGGTGAACCGCACGCTCGACAAGTATGGCGAGACCTACTCCTCCAAGAGCATCCAAGAGGTGAATCCCCAGATCTTCCACTGGCTCGACTTGCTCGACCTCAACGTCTGGATCATCCTGGCCCTCATGGTGGCCGTGGCCGGTGTGACCATGGTGTCGGGACTGCTCATCATCATCCTCGAGCGCACCACCATGATCGGCGTGCTCAAGGCCCTCGGTGCCCCCAACCGCACCGTGCGCCGCGTGTTCCTCTGGTTCTCGGTGTTTGTCATCGGGCGAGGCCTGCTCATCGGCGACCTCATCGGCCTCGGACTGCTGCTCCTGCAGCGCTACACAGGTTTTGCCAAGCTCGACCCCACCACCTACTATGTAGACACCGTGCCCGTGGAAGTCAGCATCCCCGTGTGCCTGCTGCTCAATGTGGTCACCCTGCTGGTGAGCGTCTTCGTGCTCATAGCCCCCAGTTACCTGGTGTCGCACATCCATCCTGCCAAGAGCATGCGATACGAGTGAAAAGTGCTTCACAAGTGGGCAAAAACGCAGAATATGCAGGCGAAACGCAAAATATTGCACAATTAATTTTGATTTGTGCAGATAAGATATTACCTTTGCACAGAATTTTGAACAATGTGCAATGGATTCGACAACGAGTTTTAACGCAATCATAGAGCGCTCTATCATTGACAATTGGGACCTCGACGCGCTCACCGACTTCAAAGGCGCCACGCTCCAGTACCATGACGTGGCGCGCAAGATAGAGAAACTGCATATCCTCTTCGAGAACAGCGGCGTGGCCAAGGGCGACAAGATAGCCCTCTGCGGACGCAACAGTTCTCATTGGGCCGTGGCGTTTCTGGCCACGTTGGCCTATGGTGCCGTGGCCGTGCCCATCCAGCACGAGTTTACCCCCGACCAGGTCTACAATATCGTCAACCACAGCGATGCCAAGCTCCTCTTTGTGGGCGATGTGGCCGCCACCATGCTCGATGTCTCGCAGATGCCCGCCCTCGAGGGCGTGCTCTATCTGCCCGACTTCTCGCTCGTCGAGTCGCGCTCCGAGCGCCTCACCTACGCCCGCGAGCATCTCAACGAGCTCTTCGGCCGCAAGTATCCCAAGTATTTCCGTCGCGAGCATGTACAGTACTATCATGAGCAGAGTCCAGAGGAGCTCGCCATGATCAACTATACCAGCGGCACCACCGGCTTCTCCAAGGGCGTGATGCTGCCCTACCGCGCGCTGTGGAGCAACTTCGACACCCTCCAGCGCACCATCGGCAGCCATCTGCCGGCGCACTCCCGCGTGGTGAGTTTCCTGCCCATGGCCCACATGTATGGCCTCATGGACGATTTTCTCCTCCACTTCTGCCTGGGCAGCCACATCTCATTCCTCACCCGCGTGCCCAGTCCCACACTCGTGGCCGAAGCCTTTGCCAACATCCGTCCCCACGTCATCTGCTCCGTGCCCATGATTGTGGAGAAGATCGTGCGCAAGAAGATATTCCCCGAGTTTCAGACCAGCAAGGTGAGGCTGCTCATGGGCATGCCCCTGCTCGGTGCCAAGGTCAAGGAGCGCATCTGCGAGCAGGTGAAGAGCGTCTTCGGCGGCCGCGTGTACGAGGTCATCGTGGGCGGCGCCAGCCTCAGCCGCGAGATAGAAGAGTTTTTCACCACCATCGGCTTCCCCATCACCGTGGGCTACGGCACCACCGAGACCGGCCCCATGATCACCCTGAGCGACTGGCGGCAGTTCCAGCCCGGCAGCTGCGGCACCGCCGTAGACCACATGGACGTGCGCATCCGCAGCGGGGAGCCCTCCACCGTGCCCGGCGAGATCATCACCCGCGGCCTCAATGTCATGCTCGGCTACTACAAGAACCCCGAGGCCACCCGCGCCGTCATCGATGCCGACGGATGGTTCCACACCGGCGACCTCGCCACCATGAGCGCCGATGGCCACGTCTTCATCCGCGGCCGCATCAAGAACATGCTCCTCGGCTCCAACGGCCAGAATGTCTACCCCGAGGAGATAGAAGACAAGCTCAACTCCATGGCCCTCGTCTCCGAGAGCCTGGTGGTGCAGCACGGCGACAAGCTCGTGGGACTCGTCTTCCCCGACTTCGACGAGGCGCGCGCCATGGGCTTCGACCCCCACGACATCGAGCAGGTGATGGAGCAAAACCGGCAGGAGCTCAACGACATCCTGCCCCCCTTCTGCCGCCTCTCCGCCATCCGCATCCGCGAGGAGGAGTTTGAGAAGACCCCCAAGAAGAGCATCAAGCGCTACAAGTACCAGCTGCCCACCTGAGCAGCCGGTACCCGACAGACAGTGTACCAATATAGCAAAAGAGAAAAAACGTAATCTTTCAATCCTTTAATCTTTCAATCTTACAGTATGGAAATTCCCAGTTTCAACGCGCTCATCGAGCAGAGCATCAAAGACCATTGGGACCTTGACGCACTCACCGACTACAAGGGAGCCACCCTGCAGTATCACGACGTGGCCCGCAAGATAGAGAAGCTCCACATCCTCTTCGAGAGCAGCGGCGTGGCCAAGGGCGACAAGATAGCCCTCTGCGGCCGCAACAGTTCGGCGTGGGCATGCGCCTTTCTCGCCACCGTCACCTATGGTGCCGTGGCCGTGCCCATCCTGCACGAGTTCACCCCCGACCAGATCTACAACATCGTCAACCACAGCGAGTCCAAGCTCCTCTTCGTCGGCGACGTGGTGGCCACCCAGATAGACGGCACCCGCATGCCCGCCCTCGAGGGCATCGTCTACCTCCCCGACTACTCGCTCGTGCTCTCCCGCACCGACCGCCTCACCTACGCCCGCGAGCACCTCAACGAGATGTTCGGCCGCAAATATCCCAAGTACTTCCGCCGCGAGCACGTGGCCTACTACCACGAGCAGAGCCCCGAGGAGCTCGCCCTCATCAACTATACCAGCGGCACCACCGGCTTCTCCAAGGGCGTGATGCTGCCCTACCGCGCCATGTGGAGCAATGTAGACTTCGCCCGCCACGTCCTCGGCCCCCAGATCCATGCCGGCGACCCCGTCATCAGCATCCTCCCCATGGCCCACATGTATGGCATGGCCTTCGAGTTCATCTTCGAGTTTCTCGCCGGCTGCCACATCTACTACCTCACGCGCATGCCCAGCCCCGCCATCATCTCACAGGCCTTTGCCGACATACGGCCGCGCATCATCATCGCCGTGCCCCTGGTCATCGAGAAGATCATCCGCAAGCGCGTCTTCCCCAAGATACAGAACCACAAGATGCGGCTGCTCCTCGGCATGCCCGTCATCAGCAAGAAGGTGAACGAGAAGATCTGCGAGCAGGTCACCGCAGCTTTCGGCGGCCGCTTCTACGAGGTCATCATCGGCGGTGCCGCCTTCAGCCAAGAGGTCGAGACCTTCCTCCACAAGATAGGCTTCCGCTACACCGTGGGCTATGGCACCACCGAGTGTGCCCCCATCATCTGCTATGCAGACTACCAGAGCTTCGTGCCCGGCAGCTGCGGCCGCGCCGCCATCCACCAGCAGGTGCGCATCCTGAGCCCTGACCCCGCCACCGTGCCCGGCGAGATCGTGACCCGCGGCCCCAATGTCATGCTCGGCTACTACAAGAACCCCGAAGCCACCGCCGCCGCCCTCGATGCCGACGGCTGGTACCACACCGGCGACCTCGGCACCATGGATGCCGAGGGCAACGTCTTCATCCGCGGCCGCATCAAGAACATGCTCCTCGGCTCCAACGGCCAGAACATCTATCCCGAGGAGCTCGAAGACCAGCTCTCCTCGCTTCCCATGGTGGCAGAGTGCGTGGTGGTGCAGCGCGGCGACAAACTGGTGGCCCTCGTCTATCCAGACCTCGACGAGGCCAAGGCCATGGGGCTGGGTACCGCCGAGCTGCAGGACCTCATGGAGCAAAACCGCCAAGACTTCAACGCCGCCGCCCCCCCCTACAGCCGCCTCTCGGCCATCGAGCTGCAGCAGCAGGAGTTTGAGAAGACCCCCAAGAAGAGCATCAAGCGATACCTCTACCAGTAGATCATCGGCTATACTCTAAAAACTATAAGCGTGGACACCCCCGATAAAAGGGGATGCCCACGCTTATAGTTTTTTCCCAGTCTGATGTGTGTCGCTCATCATGCTTTATCGATGCCTGTCAGGGTCCCTTATTGCCATCCAGCCTCCACTTCCGATACAGGCAAAAAGCAAGGGGATGCCCCGAGGACCGTTTCTTAATGTGTGCGGCCGTAGGGTCATCCCCTGCAAAGAGACTTTTCTCCCAATATTGGCGGGGCGGGCGGAAGACGGAGGGGGTGGAGGGCTATGACAGGCTTGAAAAGGGCCTCCCCCCGTTCACTCTAAGTACTGAAGAACAAGATGGAGTTTACTGCTATGGGGGGTGTCACAGCTCCTCCGCGCGCCTCCGTGCTCGCGGTGCCGCCTCTCCGTCTACTGGGTGCCGCCGCCCAGCGCGCGGTAGAGCGTCACTACGCTCTGTAGCTGCGAGTAGCGGCACTGCAACTGGTTGAGTTGCGCAGAAAGGAGAGACTGCCGGGCGACAATCACTTGCAGCCCATTGGCTTGTCCGTGCTCCATCATGGATGTCATAGTTATTAAGGCACGTTCTAACTTATCTACTTTCTCGTTTGCTGAGTTCATGGTCTGTTGCGCTGTGTGCCATGCGGCGAGTGCGTCGTTTACCTCGGCTGCAGCCTCGGTGAGGCGCTGCTGCCACTGGATGGCTGCCTGCTGCTGCCGGGCTTGGGCGGCGGCGAGGCGTGCGCGGTTGCGGCCTCCGCTGTAGAGAGGCTGTGCCAGCGAGGCAGCAGCCTGCAGGAGCAGGGCTCCGGGGTGGGTGATGGCGGTGCCGCCGCTGTTGGTCCACTGGGCTCCACCGGTGAGGGTGAGCTGGGGATAGAGGGCGGCGCGGGCCTCGCCCACGCTGTAGTGGGCGGCCTCGAGCTGGGATTCGGCGGCACGGATGTCGGGGCGGGCGGCGAGTCTGCCGAGTGTGATGCCGCGGGTGCAGGGCAGCGGAGCCTGCTGCTGATAGAGGGTGCCGCGATGGATGGTGCCGGGCAGCCGTCCGAGGAGAGCGCAGAGGGCGTGCTCGGTGGTGAGGGCATCTTGGCGCAGGGTGGCGGCGGTGGACTGGGCCTCGAGGCGGGATGCCTCGGCCTGCTCCACATCGGCGGTGGTGGCCATGCCGGCGCGGCAGAGGGCTTGCAGGGTGGCGGTGTAGTGGCGCCAGCTCTGCACGGTGGTGTTGGCCACGGCGATTTGGGCATCGTACATGAGCAGCCGGTAGTAGCTCTCGGCCACGGTGGCCACCACAGCGGTCTGTATGGCCTGCGCCTCGGCCTGCTGCTCCTCTACGGTGGCGCGTGCGCTGCGCTTGGCGGCGCTCAGGCGGCCCATGATGTCGGCCTCCCAACTGGCTTGCGGCCCTATGGCGTAGGTGTGGCGGGCGGCCTGGCCGTCGTAGCTGCTGGTGCTGCCCGTGGCTTGGAGCGAGAGGGTGGGGAGCAGGCCGGCGCGTGTCTGGCGGAGCGAGGCCAGTGCCTCGTCTACCTTGAGATGGGCGATGCGCAGATCGGCATTGCTGTCTATGGCCTCGGCGATGAGCTGCTGCAGGTGGCTGTCGGTAAAGAGTTGCCGCCATGTGGGCAGGCTGTCGGTGGCCTGTGCGCCGGTGCTTGCGGCCAGTTGTGGCCGTACCACCGACTGTTCGGGCAGGTCACCACGCTGGTAGGCATGGTAGGTGGTGCAGCTTAAAGGTAAAAGGACAAGGAGCATTTTAAAGGTAAAACGGTAAAACGGCCTTTTAAAGGTAAAACGGTAAAACGGTAAAACGGTGAGTAGCTCTCTGCCTTGATGGCTGTTTGCCTCTACGCTGGATGCCGTCATCACTTGGTTCGTCATGTTGTTTGTTGTCTTTGTATTCATGTCTTTTGCTTTTTTTACTGTTTTACTTTTTTACCTTTTTACCTTTAAAGACTCTTTCCTCTATGGTCTGGAAGGTGATGAA
>JBJEAU010000118.1:73851-95011 GCA_051869355.1 Prevotella sp.
TTTTTACCTTTTTACCTTTAAAGACTCTTTCCTCTATGGTCTGGAAGGTGATGAAAAACACGGGGACGGCGAAGAGGAGCGAGGCGGTGCCCACGGTCATGCCGCCGATGACACCCAGCGAGAGCGAGATGTTGCCGTTGGCTCCGGCTCCCGACGAGAAGGCGAGCGGCAGCATGCCGATGATCATGGTGAGGGCGGTCATGAGGATGGGGCGCAGACGGGCGGCAGCGGCGCTCATGGCGGCCTGGGCGATGGCCATGCCCTCGCGTCGGCGTGCCGAGGCGTACTCGGTGAGCAGGATGGCGGTCTTGGCGAGCAGACCGATGAGCATGATGAGTCCCACCTGCATGTAGACATTGTTCTCGAGCCCGAAGCACCAGGCGGCGACAAAGGAGCCGAGCAATCCGAAGGGCACGCTGCACATGACGGCCATCGGGATGAGCACGCTCTCGTAGAGGGCACAGAGGATGAGGTAGACGAAGACGATGCAGAGGCCGAAGATGAGGTAGGTGTTGGCGCTGGAGTTGGACTCCTCGCGCGTCATGCCCGAGTATTCGTAGCCGTAGCCTCGGGGCAGGGTCTGGCGGGCCACCTCACTGATGGCGCTGATGGCATCGCCCGAACTGTACCCCTGTGCCGGCTGCCCGTTGACGGCGATGGCGGTGTAGAGGTTGAAGCGCGTGAGCGACTCGGAGCTGTACACGCGGCGCAGCGATACAAACTGGCGCACGGGGGCCATCTCGCCGCCGGCGGTGCGCACAAACATGTTGTCCAGCGATCGGCTGTCGAGCCGGTAGGGCACGGCGGCCTGCACCATGACGCGGTAGAGTTTAGAGAAGGCGTTGAAGTTGCTGGCGTAGTAGCCGCCTATGTAGCCGCCCAGCACATTGAGCACCGTGGTGGGGGTGATGCCGGCACGCTCGCACTTGGCGGCATCGACCTCGACCATGTACTGCGGGTACTTGGCGCTGAAGGCGGTGTAGGCCTGTGCTATCTCCGGCCGCTTGTTGAGTGCGGCGATGAAATCGTTGGTCACCTGCATGAGGTCCGTTACGGTACCACCCTTGCGGTCTTGCACGTAGAGCTCGAATCCGTTGCTCATGCCATAGCCGATGATGGTGGGCTGGGCAAAGGCAAAGATGGAGGCAGAGTGGATGTCGGAGGTCTTGGTGAGGATGCGGCCGATGACACTCTGGATGTCTTGTCCCTTGTGGGTGCGCTCTTCCCAGTTGCGGAGTTTGGTGATGATCATGCCGCCCGATGCCGACTGGCCTCCGAGTGAGCTGTAGCCGGCTACATTGGAGTATGACTCCACCTCGGGGATGGTCTTGAGCGAGTCTTCCACCGCCTTCATGGCCTGCCTCGTCTGGTGGAGGGTGCTGCCGGCCGGGGTGTTGACATTGACGAAGAGGGTGCCCATGTCCTCATCGGGGATGAGCCCTGTCTTGGTGGTGACGAGCAGCACGGCGGTGAGCACGCAGCACACGCCGAGTGCGCTCCATGCCATCCACGGGCGGCGGAAGAGGCGGCGCAGACCGTCACGGTAGCGCTGCACCAGCGTGTGGAAGGCAGCATCGAAGGCGTGGTGGAACCGGGTGGAGAACGTGGCGTGGTGCCCGGCAGCCGTATCGGCATGGGGGGTCATGAGCAGGGCGCAGAGCGCCGGGCAGAGGGTGAGGGCGCTGACGGCCGAGATGCCTACGGCCACCGCCATCGTCAGTCCGAACTCCTCGTAGTAGGTACCGCTGGTACCTCCGATAAACGATGTAGGTATGAAGACTGCCATGAAGACCAACGAGGTGGTGAAGATGGCGGTGGCTATGCCGTCCATGGCCTTGGCAGTGGCCTGGTAGGGCGACCGCTCTCCGCTGTCAAACTGTGCCTGCACCGCCTCGACCACCACGATGGCATCGTCTACCACCGTGCCAATGACCAGGACGAGGGCGAAGAGGGTGAGCAGGTTGAGGGAGAAGCCGTAGGCATACATGAAGGCGAAGGTGCCGATGAGCGACACTACGATGGAGATGGCGGGGATGACGGTGGACCGTACACTTTGTAGGAAGAGGTAGACTACGAGCACCACCAGACATAGAGTCTCAAAGAGTGTCTTCACCACCTCGGCGGTGGCGGCGTTGAGGAAGTCGTTGGTGTCCATGAGGCTCTCGATGACCAGTCCCTCGGGCAGCTCGGCCTGCAACTCCTCTACCAGCTGGTCTATCTGTATGTTGATGTCGTGGGCATTGGAGCCGGCGGTCTGCGATACCATGGCCGTGGTGCCGGGGTGGGAGTTTACCTGGTTGCTGTAGGCATAGGTCTGCACGCCCAGTTCCACCTTGGCCACGTCGCGTAGGCGCAGCACTTCGCCGCCTCCGAGTGAGCGGATGACGATGTCTTCAAACTCGGAGGCGCGCTCGTAGCGTCCCCGGTACTTGAGCGTGTATTGGAACACGTTGTCCGAATTGTCGCCCAGCGTACCCGTGGCGGCCTCCACATTCTGTGCATCGAGCTTGGCAATGACATCCGAGGGTTCCAGCCCGTACTGTGCCATCTTCTCGGGATTGAGCCAGATGCGCATGGCATACTCGCTGCCCATGGTGTTGACGCTTCCCACACCCTTGATACGCAGGATCTTTGGCTCTATGTTGATTTTGAAGTAATTGGTGATGAAGTCGTTGTCGAAGCGGTCGTCGGGACTGTAGAGCGAGAGTATCTTGAGCATCGAGTTTTGCCGCTTCTCCACGGTCACGCCTATCTTGGTGACCTCGGCAGGGAGCTTGCCTTCGGCTTGGCTCACGCGGTTTTTCACGTTGATGGTGGCCATGTCGGGGTCGGTGCCCTGCTCAAAGTTGACGGTAATCTGTGCCGACCCCATGTTGGTGGCCGTGGAGGTCATGTACGACATGTTTTCCACACCGTTGATGGCCTCCTCGAGCGGCACGACGATGCTCTTGAGCACGGTCTCGGCGTTGGCTCCCGAGTAGGAGGCGCTCACCGAGATGGTGGGAGGGGCTATGTCGGGATATTGTTCCATCGGCAGGTTGACCAGTCCGATGATGCCCACCAGCACGATGAGTACAGAGATGACTCCTGAGAGGATGGGGCGGTTGAGAAATATCTTGATGTTCATAATCTTCTGTGATGCTAAAAAGCAGTTTGATGATTTTGCTTATTCTATTCAGCGCTTGCTTACGTTCACTTCGATGCCGTCGTGCAGCAGTCCGGCTCCTTCGGCCACGATGATGTCGCCGCGCTTGAGTCCTTGGGTGACGATATACTGCTTGCCGTTGTCATAGTCGGAGATGCCGATTTCTGTGGATTGTGTCTTCCCGTTCACCACCTTGAAGACGAAGTGCTTGTCCTGCAGTTCGTAGGTGGCCTCCTGGGGGATGACGGTCACGCCCTGCATGGCATGGGGGATGATGACGGTGGCGGTGCCGCCGTTGCGCAGCTGCTCTGCCGGATTGGGGAAGCTGGCACGCAGCGACACCGCACCTGTCGAGGTATCTATGTTGCCACTAATGGCATCTATGTGGCCCTGTTCTTGGTAGAGGGTGCCGTCGGCAAGCCGCAGCCTGACCTCAGGCATCTGGCGGATAGCCGCTGGCAGTGACCCGTATTGGGCGATATATTGCAGCATGCGGGTCTCGGAGATGGAGAAGTAGGCATGGATGGTGCCCACGTCGGAGACGGTGGCGATAGGCTGCTGCATGTCGGGACCCACCAGTGCGCCCACTCTGTAGGCAATCATGCCGATGACGCCGTCGGCCGGACTTTTCACGATGGTGTACGACAGGTTGTTGCGTGCCGCCGTCTCAGATGCTTCTGCGTTAAGCAGTGCAGCCTCGGCCTCTTCGACACTGTTTTGGGCCTGTTCTACATCATAGTCGGCCACTACGGCCGCCCGGCGCAGTTCCTGTTTGCTCTTGAGCGTGAGCCGGGCGCTTGCCAGTCTTGCCTTGGCAGACCGCACCTCGGCCAGCGCGTTGTCGAGCGCTGCCTGGTAGGGCACTTGGTCGATGATGGCCAGCACCTGTCCTCGCTTGACAGCGGCTCCCTCGGCCACGCATATCTGGGAGATGGTGCCGCTCACCTGTGGGCGTATCTCCACGTGCTGCACTCCCTGCAGGGTGGCGGTGTACGACTCGTCGATGGTGGTGGAGCTGGGGCTGATGGTCAGCGTCTTGTAGTTGCCCTGCACCGCAGGGCGCTGCTGCCGGGTGCACGCCGTGGCGATGAGCAGCCATGCGGCGGCGGACAATGCGGTGAGTGATGTCGAAGTCTTCATATTATCCTTATTCATAAAGTTTTGTTAATCTTGTCGTAATCTCTTCGGCAGCCGTGCTTTGGGGGCATATAGCTGTGATATCGGTGGCAAAAGTAGGGATTATCTGTAGGGTGGGTGTTGTCCTATTTGTACTTTAGTTTGTCAATATGCAACCGCTTCACGTTTTTTTGGATGAATTAAAACTTTACGTTGTCATATTGCAAATAATTCATCGTAATTTTGCGCCATGACAGCAAAACTATTAGCCCAGCTTTTAGACAGCGGGATGTATCTGGCTGAGGGTGCCGTGCTTGCCAAACTCAGTGCCAAGACCGTGGAGCGTGCCCAGGGGGTGCCCGTGCCCATGCGCACGGTGATACTCCTTACACGTGGGGTGTGCCACCTCATGATGGAGGGGGAAGCAATGGTGCTTGCGCGGGGATGCTATACGGATATAGACGGCAGGGGGACGGGCTGGCGGCTGCTGGCGGCCTCGGACGATGTGGAGGGCTACTTGTTTGCGATGGAGTTTCCCTTTATCCAGGAAGTGTTCAAGAACAGGCCTCCTTTCGACAACCGCTATCTGCACTATATGGAGGCACACCGCATGGTGCAGATGCCTGAGGATGTGGTGGGGAAACTCAGCGGCTGCTTCGAGACACTGGGCAGCTCGATGGTCGATGTGGACCACATGCGCCACCTGATGCTGGTGGAGATGAAGACGCTCATCCTGTATCTGGAGATAGCCAACTACTTTGAGCACAGCGTCTTGCCGCAGGGCGCGGCAGGCAGCTGCTCGGACAGGGTGACCTCGCTCATGCTCCAGCTGATGGAACTGGTGCAGCGCCATGCCAAGACCGAGCACACGGTAGACTTCTACGCCGCCCGGCTCTGCATCTCGCCGCAGTATCTGGGGCGCATCGTGCAGCGCATGCTGCACTATCCGGTGTCGCGGTTTATCACCGATGCGGTGGTGACGGAGAGCAAGATGATGCTCACCAATCCCTCGCTGACACTCAAGGATATCGTGAGCGAGATGAGGTTCAGCGACCAGTCGGTATTCACCAAATTCTTCAAGCGCAATACCGGCATGACTCCCCTGCAATACCGCAACTCGCTCAAGTAGCGGGTTGCCTTTTACGTTTCCTTGACAGACTTCTTGCGCCACTGCCCCAGAAACAGGAGGGCGGTGATGCGGCTCTGCTCCATGAGCAGCGCCATGCCGTCGCAGAGCAGCCACTCGGCCACGGCTATGAGCGGCACGGTGGCACAGAGCACCATGCGGCTACTGGGCATGAAGTGGAGGTAGTGCAGCAGGTCTTCGAGCAGATAGATCTGCAGGCAGTACATGCCCAGGGTGCGCGAGCCTGCCCGGTGGAAGAAGTGGGCCACGGCCGAGGTGCCGGTGTGGGAGAGGGATAGGGTGAGGGCACCCATCCACAAGGGAGACAAGGTGAGGGCACTACAGGGGGGACAAGGCTGCGGACACCCACAACTACATAACAGATGAATGACGTAAATGCCATGTTTAGCCATCGTAAACGCGGCATTTAGGTCCCGTAAACGCCACCTTTGGCTTTGAGAAGTGCGCTCCCCCTCAGAACCGCATGCGCACCTGCAGCTCGATGTCGGTCTGAGAACTGCGGTCTATCTGCTGCTGGCCGGAGGAGATATGGTCGCGGTCGAAATAATCGGTGATGCCGGCCTTGGCAGTGAGCGACAGATGGCGGCCCAGTGGTACGGTACCCTGTAGCATGTAGCGGATGCCGTGCCCATAAAACGAGGGATAGGAGAAGGTATAGCGCATGCCGCGCTCGTAGGTGTAGATGCGGCTGTCATAATCGTGGGTGTGGAAATAGGTGAGACTGCCCCACAGTTGGAAGTCGCTGTGCCGGTAGCCCAACTGTTGCCCGAGGGTGTACCCCCAACTGTCGATGTCGTAACGGCTGTAGACCACTTGTGCCTGTGTCTTGGCCTCGATGCCGCCCCAATGGGTGCTGAGGTAGGTCTGCAGGCGGTGTGTGGTGTGGTTGGCGAGGGCGGTGTGCGATTCGTTGTCGCGTTGTCGTGTCTTGATGCGGTAACGGAGTTGCCAGGAGAGGTTGCCTCGGGTGTAGAGGGCCGATGCCGAGTGGTCCCAACTGTGCGAGGACTGCGATGTGCCGTAGCGTGGCCAGGGGAAATAGGCATAGTCGGTATAGGCGGAGAGCTGGAGATGGCGTGCGGCATTCCATCGGGCAGCCATATAGATGCCACTCTCGTTGGTGACCTCGGTGTTTTCGCCGAAACTGCGGCCGAAGAGCGCATGGTAGCGATAGCTGTAGAAGCGCTGTACGGCCATGAGCGAGAGGCGCGAGGTGGGGGCGAAGGACAACTGGTTGAGGGTGGCCACGGCATGGTGGTTGTCGGTAGCGGTCTCGCCACTGAGCGTGAAGCGTCCGGCTGTATAGGCGTAAGAGAGGCTGAGATTGTGGAAGTGGCTGCCACTTGGGGCGTGGCGGCGGTAGAGGGTGTGGGTGTTGGGAGCCAAGGGACGGTCAAAAGCGGTATAGAGGGCGGTGATGCCCACCTGCAGGGCTCCGTAGTGGAGGGCGGTGTGGGCTCCGGCGAGTGTCTGACGGGTGTTGTGCTTGCGGTCTATCTCGCTCTGGGTGCGGTGGTAGCCCGTGTGGAGCAGGGTGGCCACGGTGGAGGAGTCGGCATTGAGGGTGGCATCGATGGCTCGGTGGGAGACAAAGGCGGTGAGGTCGAGATGACGTGAAAGCGCCAGGGTGGCGGCTGCGCCCTGCAGATAGTTGGCCTCGGCGCGCGAACTGTGGCCGGTGAGCTGGGTGGTGGTGCGGGTGAGCAGGTCGAGTGCGGCCAACTTGCCGTAGCGGTAGTTGGTGTTGAGCACCAGTCCGGCTCCCAGTCGCATGCGGTAACGTCCCACGACCAATGAGCGGAGCCGTCCACGGCTGCGGAGCTGGAGGTAGAAAGAGTAATAGTCGTATCCGGCGCTGTTGGGCGAGCGGAAGAAGGGTTCCCCGGCATCTTGTGCGCCCACTACGCCTACTTTCACGTCTTGGCCGTAGTTGTAGGTGTAGCGCAGCCAGTGCTTGTAGGGCTGTCCCTGATAGGCTTGGTCGTCTCCCCGCCGCTCGTAACAGGGTATCTTGAGATAGCCTACGGCCTCGTGCTTGCCGTAGCGGGCGAGCTGTTGCCAGATGAGACGTTGGCGGGATTCGGTGGCTTCGCCAAGGAAGGTAAAACTCTGCAGTAGTCGCACGGTCTGAGGGTCTATGACATCAGCCATGATGAGCTCGCCCCATGTGCGGATGGCCCCCACACGGTAGAGGTGCTGCATGAGGTCGTTGATTTGGGTGGTTGTGAGAAACGGGAGCTGCTCCAGCTGGTCGCGGGTGGCAGTGTTGAGGTTGATGGGTGAGGCGGCCAAATCGGCCAGTTCATCGTAGAGGTCTTCCAATGAGGTGGATTCGAGTTCCTCTGCAAGGCCGTTTTGCTCGATATAGTTTTCCCAAGTGTTGTGCTGCTGGGCATGTATCGAGGTGCAGAGCATGCAGGTGATACAGCCTATCAATAACTTGTTCATAATATCTTGTGTGTGTCTGTGGTGATTTTAAGTAGAAGCCCCGCGATGTGGCATCGCAGGGCTTCGGTCATCATTATTAGTTGGGTGTGGCTGTCATCAGCGTGACAGCCGTAGGTTTATGCCAAGGCAATCCAGTGGTAAACCATCGAGCAAACGCCAAAGAGTATCACGCCGGCTGTGCAGACAGCAAGCGCCAACTTGGTGCTGGTGGCACTCTTGAAGTTGGGCAGCGGACTGTTGTTGGGCTTGATGTACATGGCTTTGACAATCAGCAGATAGTAGTACAGGGAAATCACCGTGTTGATGAGGGCGATGAATACCACGCTGTAAGCCAGTGCGCCCACGGTGGTGCAGATGTCGGCTCCCTCTACGGCTGCCATGAACACGAAGAACTTGGAGAACATTCCGGCGAATGGCGGGATGCCGCCCAATGAGAAGAGGGCGAGCGTCATGAGGAACGCCAGACGGGGATTGGTCTGGTATAGACCGTTGTAGCTGTCCATATCCACACGGCCACCGTTGTGCTCCTCAATCGAGGAGATGATGGTGAAGACGGCCATGTTGGCGGCGATGTAAATCAATACATAGAAGCTGAGGGCGCTGGCACTCATGGCTCCGTTGCCCACAATGGCCAGCACGATATAGCCCGCCTGTGAGATAGAACTGTAGGCCATGAAGCGCTTCAGGTCTTTCTGATGGATGGCGAAAAGGTTGGCTACTGTAATCGAGAGCACAATCACAATGAAGAGCATGTACTGCCAATAGTCTACCATAGAGGCAAATACCTTCATGAGGATGGCGCACAACGCAAAGGCTGCGGCTCCTTTGGAAACGACTGAGAGGTACCCCGTGACAGTGGTGGGTGCTCCCTGATAGCTGTCGGCGGTCCAGAAGTGGAAGGGAACAAGGGAGAGCTTGAAGCCCAGGCCGCTGAAGAAGAACACCATGCCCACGATGGTGAGCGGGGTGGCGGTGAGGGCGGCTGCCATATCCTCGAAATAGAGGGTGCCGGTGGCTCCATAGAGCAGACTGATGCCATAGAGCATCACGCCGGAAGAGAAGGTGGCGGTGATGATAAACTTGGCGCCAGCCTCAGCTGAATGGTGGCGGTACTTGTCGAGTGCCACAAGGCAGGCCATCGGTACGGATGCTAACTCCAGTCCGAGGAAGAAGAGCAGGAAGTGGTTGGCGCTCACCATGAAGTTCATACCCAACAGCGTGGAGAGGGTGAGCAGATAAAACTCTCCCTCCTTGAAGAAAGTGTCGGGACGGCTCATCCACTCGCGGCTCTGAATCAGGACGATGAGCGTACCAAAGGCGAGGATGGTCTTGATGACTCCGATGGAGCCGTTGGTGATATACATGCCCGAGAACGTGGTGGCCTCGGGGGTGCTGCCGATGTTGATGAGCAAGTGGGCAAGCAAGAGGGCGCAAACCAGGCAGTTGAACCACCCGCGCGGATTCTTGAATGTCTCGCCCTCAGCCACCTTGACGGCTGCCACACGGGGTGCCGTCAGGAAGTCTGCAATGAAGACGATCACCAGAACGGCCATCAAGGTGACCTCTGGTATCATATTTAAAAACTGACTATAATCTATATTCATTTTTCTGATGCTTAATATCGTTAGACATTACAGTTGGGCGATGGTAGCGAAGTCTCCAATGTGGCGGATGATGGGACCTACGGCATCGTAGATGATCTCCTGTGCCCAGAAGGGGGCTGAACCGAGACCGGCCACGCAGAAGATGAGGCCGGCAACGGCTATACGCTCGTCCCATGTAGCATCGGTGAGCTTGAGGAACTCGGGATTGGGAATCTTCTGGAACAGAATCTTGCCCACAACGCGGAGGATGTAAACCGCTGTCACTACGATGGAGGTACAAGCGATGATGGTGGCCACACGGTGGAACATGTCGGCATTCTGGAAGGAGCCTACAAAGATGCTCATCTCAGCCACGAAGCCAGAGAATCCGGGCAATCCGAGGTTGGCCAAACCGGCAACCACGTAAGATACTGCCAAGAAAGGCACTACCTTCATGAGGCCGCCAAGATAGCGTACGTCGCGAGTGCCGGCACGGTGGTAAATCATACCGATGACAGCAAAGAAGAGGGCGGTCATCAATCCGTGGGAAAGCATCTGGATCACAGCTCCTGTGATGGCTGTCTGGGTAAGCATGCAGAGGGCAAAGAGTACCATACCGCAGTGAGACACAGAACTATAGGCATTGATGTACTTGAGGTCGGTCTGCACACAGGCAGAAAGTGCTCCGTAAACCACAGAGATGGTGGTCAATACCAGGAAGAAAGGTGCCCAAGTGTCGAGTGCGCCCGGCATGAGGTACATGGCAATGCGGAAACAGCCGTAACCTCCGAGCTTCATCAGCACACCTGCATGGAGCATAGACACTGCTGTGGGCGCGCTGGCGTGACCGTCGGGAGACCATGTGTGGAATGGGAACAGGGCTCCGAGTACTCCGAATCCGATAAAGAGGAAGGGGAAGAAGATGGTCTGCACCTCCTCGGGGATATTGGCCATCGCGGCTATCTCATTCACGTTCATGGTGGTGGCTCCACTGAAGAAGTAGATGGCCAGAATACCGATGATGAGCAGGGCTGAACCGCCCATGAGCATCAATGTCAGTTTCATGGCTGCATACTCCTTGGCTCCCGTTCCCCATACGCCGATAAGCAGGTACATAGGTATAAGGGCAACCTCGTAGAACATGAACATGGTGAACATGTCGGTGGAGATGAAGAAGCCGAAGACTCCTGTACTCAGCAGGGTGAACCAGAGGAAATACTCCTTGTGCTGAGACATGGCCTGCCATGAGGCAAACGTGCCGGTAAACACGATGATGGCCGAAAGGAGAATCATTACTACAGAGATGCCGTCGACTCCTACGCTGTAGGCAATGTGAAGCGGGGCAAACCAAGGTGCACTGTAAGTGAACAGCATGGGATCGGTGTTGCCTGCATGACGCATCTGGATGAAAGTGACGGTAAGCCAAATGGCCAGTATCAGAAGCGCACTGGCACCGGCTACCATAACACCACGCACCTGTCCGAGATTCTTGGCAAACCAGAGGCCAAGCAGCATCAGGACGGGGATGACTACGAATAATGTTAATATACTCATGATGTGAATGCTCTAAATACAAAGAAGGATTAATGATATGGCAACACTGCCGGTAAGGAACCAGATGACATACTGGCGAACGTCGCCGCTCTGCCAGGGACGGATGGTCTCGCCTGCCTCCTGTGTTCCCCAAGCCATGAAGTTCATCGTGCCATCGATAACTCTGCGGTCGAACCAAGCGATGGGTTTGGATACCAGATTGAAAATGATCTTGTGGGTGACAAACTGATATACCTCGTCCATGTAGAAACGCTTGTAGGCTGCGCGGTGCAGACGCGGGAACGTCTTGTAGAGTCTGTCGGCGATGGGCTGGCTCTCACCTTTATAGATATAGGTGGCCAAAGCGATGCTGATGATGGCAATCACCGTGCTGGTGAGGGCCACTTGCACGTCGAAATGTATCGTGTAGTCCTCTCCCGAGGCTGTGACGAAGCTGCCGAAGCTGCCTCCCCAGCCCAAGAAACCAGCCAAGGTGGTATAGATACCTACTCCTACGGTGATGACACACAATACGATCAGTGGAATGGTCATCGTCAGCGGTGCCTCATGTGGTGTGTGGTGTGCATGGAGTTCCTTGTTTTCTGTGCCCCAGAATATTCCGTAGTAAAGACGGAACATGTAGAAGGCCGTCATGGCGGCAATACCTGTCATGATCCAACCCACTGCAGGACTGTAAGCGAAGCAAGCAGTGATGATTTCATCCTTAGAGCTGAAGCCGGAGAAGAAAGGAATTCCGGCAATGGCCAGACAGGAGATGAGGAAGGTGACATGGGTCACGGGCATATACTTGCGCAAGCCTCCCATGGCCGACATCTCGTTGGAATGGACGGCGTGGATGATACATCCGGCGCCAAGGAAGAGACAAGCCTTGAACATGGCGTGGGTGAACAGGTGGAACATGGAGGCCATGTAGCCGAGTGAACCGTGGTTGTCGATCACGGCACCATGATGGCCGGGCAGACATACGCCCAAGGCTACCATCATGAAGGCAATCTGCGAGATGGTAGAGAAAGCGAGTACACGCTTGATATCGCTTTGGGCACAAGCCACGGCAGCGGCATAGAATGCGGTGAATACACCAATGTAGACCACGATGCTCATCTGGCCGGGGGCATACTCAATCCACAACGGGAAGAGACGGGCAATCTGGAATACACCGGCCACCACCATCGTGGCAGCGTGGATGAGCGCGCTGACAGGCGTAGGACCTTCCATGGCATCCGGCAACCAGATGTGCAGCGGGAACATGGCACTCTTACCGGCTCCACCGATAAACATCAGTACGAGGGCGGTAGGCAGGATAAAACCGCCGGCAGCCACTGCCTTGGCTACGTCGACAGGGATAAACGGTGTCGCGGTAGAAGCCATCTGCAGATTCTCTACAAATGAGAAACTGAACGACTGGGTGTAATAACCGAAAATGAGGATACCGATAAGGAAGAACATATCGGCAAAACGGGTCACGATAAATGCCTTCTTCGAAGCAGCTACGGCAGCATGCAGGGGATAATAGAAGCCGATGAGCAGATAAGAGCTCACACCTACTAGCTCCCAGAAGAGGTACATCTGGAAGATGTTGGTGGCCACTACAAGGCCGAGCATGGACATGGTGAACAGCGAAAGGAACGCATAGTAGCGCTGGAAACCCTTCTCACCGTGCATATAGCCGAACGAATAGATGTGTACCATCAGACTGACAGTGGAGATGACAATGAGCATCATCACCGATATCGGGTCGAGCATGATACCGAGGTCGAAGTTGAGGCTTCCCATTGGCAACCAAGTGAAGTTAAAAGGCACGATGGTCGCGAACGAACCGTCTGCACAGCGGTCAGCCGTGAAATAGCAGAACGCCGTGGCATAAGAAAGCAGGGTGACCAGACCCAACGAGGTGGTTCCGATGAGGCCTGCCGACTTGTGCGACATCTTCATACCGCAGAGACCCAGCACCAAAAAGCTCAGGAGCGGCAGAAGTAGTATCAAAAATGTGTAACTATACATTGCTATCAGAATTTCATGTTTTCAATACTGTTCACCTGGTCACTGTGGTAGTTGCGGTAAACATTGATAATTATAGCCAACGCCACAGCTGTCTCTGCCGCACTCACGCCGATAGAGAACAATGTGAAGAAAAAACCTTCCAATTGTCCGGGGAAGAGCAGGCGGTTGAACACTGCGAAGTTGAGGTCTACTGAATTCAATACGAGCTCCACGGAGATGAGCATGGCCACCAGGTTGCGGCGGGTGACAAATCCGAACACTCCGATGAAGAACAGCAGTGCGCTAAGCACGAGATAACACTCTACGGGAATCATTTGTCGTCCTCCTTTCTTGCAATCATGATGCCTCCGATGATACATGCCAGCAAGAATACTGAGATGAGCTCGAAGGGAAGTACATACTGATATTTCTCTGAACCTACGAGCGCTGTACCAATCTGCTCCATTGGCAGCTCTACGTCAGCTACCTCGGTAGCGGCGTTGATAAACTGGTTCTTCAGATAGACAACCAGCACGGTAGCCAGTCCGATGACAGAAATCAGGGCACCGCCAGCAATGCGGGAACCCTTGAAACGTTCCTTGAGTCCTTGCAGCGCATCCTTGCTGACCAACTGGATAGCAAAGATGAACATCATGGTGATACCACCTGCATACACGGCTATCTGGGCGGCACCGAGGAAGGTGTAATCCAACAGAAAGTACATGCCGGCGATACCGAAGAGTACAAACATGAGGTAGGTGGCAGCCCGCATGATGCGCTTGGTGAGCACACACAGGATGGCCGAGCCAAGAATGACTACGGCCAGAATACAAAACATTACGATATTTGCCATAATCTATTTACTTGGTTTTAGTGTTAAACTTACCTATGGTCAGGGGAGCACCGCCATCCAAGAGGTTGGGGAGGCTTCCGCCCTCATAAACTTCCTTGTCGAGGTGCAGCACCAGTTGCTTGCGGTCGAATGTGGCATTCTCGAAGTCGTTGACAAACTCAATGGCATCGAAGTTGCACGCATTGACACAGAGCTGGCAAAACATGCAGTCGCCCATGTCATACTGATAGTCCACCAACTGGCGTTTTTTCTTGCCTGTCTCAGGATTCTCCACCATCTCAGAAACAATCTTGATGGTGCCGTTGGGGCAGGCTTTCTCACACATCGTACAAGCTACACACTTGCCGGCACCGTTCTCGTCGCGCTTAAACACCAGACGGCCGCGGTGGCGGGCACTGACGTGCAGTGTGGTCTTGCGGTTTTCAGGATACTGCTCCGTGCTCTTCGGTGTGAAATACTCCTTCAGAGTGGTTTTCATGCCGACGGCGAGTGTCTTGACAGCAGCTCCTATCTCACCGAAATATGAATTAGACATATCTTATAATATAGTTAATCGAACATTGGTTTATTAAATAATCCATCCCATAGCGGCGCACAGGGTAGTGAGCACCAGCACGCAGAGCATCAGGGGCATGATGTACTTCCACTCCAGTTTCAGAATCTGGTCCACACGCAGACGCGGGAAGGTCCAGCGTACCCACATGAGAATCCAAACGATGAAGAAGGTCTTGGCGAAGAACCATACGAATCCGGGAATGAGGTTCATCAGGTTGTCGAAAGCCTCCACACCGATGTTGATGGGAGCCCATCCACCGAGGAACACGCCGCTGGCGATACCCGAGATGACAAACAGGTTGAGGTACTCAGCCAGATAGTAGAAGCCGAAGCCCATACCCGAATACTCGGTATGGTAACCGGCGGTAAGCTCGCTCTCGGCCTCAGCCAAGTCGAACGGACCACGGTTGGCCTCTGCGTTACCGGCCACCAAGAAGGCGAGGAAAGCCAGGATGGCAGGCACGTGACCCTGGATGAGCAGGCACTTCCAAGGACCTGTCTGAGCCTCTACGATGCCACTCATCTGCATGGTTCCGGTGATCACCACGGCACAGATGAGGCACAAGCCCAGAGACATCTCGTAAGAGATCATCTGTACGGCGCCACGCATGGCCGATACCACCGAATACTTGTTGTTAGAACCCCAACCGGCAAGGAATACGCCCAAAACGCCAATCGAACTGATGGCGGTAAGGAGAAAGATGCCCACATTGAAGTCGAGGATGTGCATGCCCTTGTTCCAAGGGAGGAACGAGAACGTACCCACCGAAGCGGCAATCACGAGCAGCGGGGCGATGCAATAGAGCAGTTTGTCGGCCTTTTCTACCACGAAGATCTCCTTGATGAGCATCTTCAGTACGTCGGCAAACACCTGAAGCGTACCCCAGAATCCCACACGCACCGGACCGATACGGCACTGGAAGTACGCGCAGACCTTACGCTCCATGAAAATCAGTACGATAGCTATCAGCGCATAGGCGGTAAGAATACCCACGCCGACCAGCACGCACTCTATCAGGATGGTCCAGAAGTCGCACAGACCCAGGGTCTGGCGCAACAGTTGGTCTATCCAATTTGATACTATAGAGAAATCAAACATTTGTTTAATTCTTATTGGTTAATTCTTTATGATTATCTGATTCTGTTGTCGCTTTAGCGGTCGATGTCGGGTATCACGAAGTCGAGTGCCGCACCCGTTGTGATGAGGTCGGCTATCTTCTCTCCGCGCAGCATCTCGTCCATAGCGGCTACGTGGTTGAGTCCCATCGGGCGGAACTTCAGACGGTACGGGCTCTTGTCGCCGCGGCTGTCGAGATAGACACCGATTTCGCCACGCGAGCCTTCGCATGAGAAGTACCACTGTCCCTCGGGCACCTTGATGATAGGCTTCTGCTTCACGTAGAAGTCGCCCTCGGGGATGTTGTCGATCAGCTGCTCGATGATGTGCAGGCTCTGATAGAGCTCGTCGATACGGTTCATGTAGCGGGCCATGCTGTCGCAGGTGTCGCGTGTTACCTGCTCAAACTCCACCTTGTCGTACATGTCGTAAGGATGGTTTTTGCGCACGTCGTTCTTCCAGCCGCTTGCACGACCCGAACATCCTGTCACGCCGTAGCTGATGATGTTCTCCTTGTCCATCACACCGATGTTCTCGAAACGCTGGTGGGTGATGACATTGTCGCCGAATACGTCCAGATATTCTTGGATCATGGGGCGCAGATAAGCCACGAGGTCCTTCACGTTCTTCACGAAGTTGGGATCGATGTCGTCCTGCAAGCCTCCGATACGGTAGTAGTTCTGAATCAGTCGTCCACCGGTGGTCTCCTCCATCACATTGAGCACATGCTCGCGGTCGCGCATGTTGTAGAGGAATGCCGTAAGGGCACCCAAGTCCTGTGCGCAGCAGCCCAGATAGAGCAGGTGCGAGTCTATACGCTGCAGCTCGTCCATGATGGTACGCACGTACTTGATACGGTCTGTCAGCTCCACGCCCATCGCCTCTTCGATAACGCCCACCAGTGCGTGGCGGTTCATCATCGCGCTCAGATAGTCCATACGGTCAGTCAGCGCCAGGGTCTGCGGGTAGGTGTACGATTCGCACATCTTCTCGATACCGCGGTGGATATAGCCCAGATGGGGATAGATACGCTTGATGGTCTCTCCGTCGAGCACGGTCTGCAGACGGAGCACACCGTGTGTGGAGGGGTGCTGCGGACCGATGTTGATGACAAACTCTTCGTCAGTGAACAGCTTGTTCTGCTTGGCGGTGAGCTTGCCGTGCTTGTCGATGGCATACTCGTAGCCGAAGTCGTTCTCCACGTCATCCTCCAGCGAGTAGCCGTTGGAAGCCATGTCATAGTCCTTGCGCAGGGGATAGCCCTTGAAGTCGTTGCGCAGATACAGACGGCGCATGTCGGGATGCCCCAGGAACTTGATGCCGTAGAAGTCGAACACCTCACGCTCCAGGATGTTGGCAATCTTCCACAGTCCGCATACGGTGGGCAGCACGGCCTCTCCGTCTACGGTCTTGGCGATCTGCTTCACGCTGACGCGCTCATGGCTGTCTGTATTTTCCAGAATGTAGATACATCCGAGTCCCTCTTCGCCGAAATCCTCGCCGATAATGGTAACAAGGTAGTCGAAATGCTGCTCATTCTTCAGCTTTGCCATCTCCGAGGCAAAGTTCTCAAAACCGAATTCTTTGTTAGTTAATTTCATCTTTCCCTACCTTATTTATTATTATTAGCTTCGGGCTTGGCGGCGGGAGCCTTTGTGGCCAGTTCGTCGATTTCCTTGCCCAGTTTCTCCACCTCTGCCTTGGTCGGAGCCTTCTCCACTACGATGGCAGGCTTCTTGGCGGCAGCAGGCTTGGCTGCGGGTGCAGGCTTGGCAGCGGCGGCACGCGCCTGCTTGGTCTCCTCGACAGAGATGCCCAGCTTGCTCTCGAATATCAGTTCCTCGTTGCTCTTGCCGAGCTGGCGTTCCTCAGCGTTCTGCTTGTGGTTGGCGCCACCGAAGAATTTCTCGATTTTCACCTTGCGCTGCAGCTGCATCATACCATAGAGGATGGCCTCCGGACGCGGAGGGCATCCGGGGATGTACACATCCACGGGCACAATCTCGTCGATGCCTTTCACCACGTGGTAACTGCCCTTGAAGGGACCGCCAGAGATGGCGCAGCCGCCTACAGCTATCACATATTTGGGCTCGGCCATCTCGTCGTACAGACGTTTCAGGGCGGGAGCCATCTTGCTGGTGATGGTACCGGCACACATGATCAGGTCGGCCTGACGGGGTGAGTTGCGCGTAACCTCAAAACCGAAGCGTGAGAAGTCGTAGCGCGCGCATCCCACGGCCATAAACTCGATACCGCAGCACGATGTGGCAAACGTCAGAGACCACAGCGAGTTGCTGCGTCCCCAGTTGATGAGCTGGTCCAGATTGCCGAGCACCAGGTTTACACCGCCCTCGTTCAGCTCGTCTGCCATTTTCTCTAACGTGCTGTTGTCTTTCCACTCCTCGTAGGGGAGTGCTTTGATTTTAGGCTTTCTTACTTCCATTCCAACGCTCCTTTCCGCCAGGCATAAGCCAAGCCAAATACAAGTACCAGCAGGAAGAATCCGATGCTTACCAAAGCCATCGCACCAAACTGCTTAACTACGACTGCCCAAGGATAGAGAAACATGGTCTCGATGTCGAACACCAGAAAGAGAATGGCAAACAGGTAGTATCCGATATGCACGGGCAGCCAAGAACTGCCGCGTGTGGGGACACCACACTCGAAAGGTTCGCCTTTCACTGGGTTGTACGAGCGCGGACCGATGAGCTTCGCGATGACGTATGCAGCCACCACCAAGGTAACAGCCGTTAGCAAAACGGTAATCAACAAAGTGAAATTCATAAAATCTATAACGTTATTTGATGATAATTATCGATAAGGAAACAGTATTTGCCATTTCCATTTTGCAAAGTTACGATTTTTTTTCAGAACATAGGCTAAGAATGTCGAAAAAATGTTGCCCATTTCCGCAATCTTATGCACAATTATGTCATGGTAGGGTACGCGCATGCGTGTATAAGGGGCTGTATGCGCCTCTCGGGGTGGCTTATCAAGACCGTACACCAAATGCCATACGCCCGTACGGCATTTGGTGTACGGGCGTATGGCATTTGGAATACGACCGTACTGCATTTGCTGTACGGTCTATAAACGGGCCGACGAGGGTGGGAAAAAAGGTGTCTGCCCCGACTGTCCTAAACGAAGGGCAGTCCCATCTGTTGGCCGTCGTTGGCCACTTTGCGCATCACGCCGTTTTCTATCACGTAAAATTCGCCGTAGATGGTCTCGTTGCCGTTGTCTCCATACAGATAGGTGCCGTCGGGGAACACATAGAAGCGGTGCTTGGATTTCAGGCTGTCGGGGATGGCGATCTCGTCGTAGATCTTGAAGCCGTCCACCTCCTGGTCCTTGCACAGATAGTAGTGGGGGAGTATCTGCACGTCGGTGAGTCCCAACCCTGGCAAGAAGCGCTCGTAGTTCTGGTCCAGCGCCTCGCCCGGTTCCTCAGGCTGGGCGTAGACGATACGGGCACAGTTCATGCTGCCGGCCGAGATGCCCAGCACCACACCACGGTAGTGCTTGAGCAGTCGCGGCATGTGGACCTCGTGCAGGAAACTGTTTTGCGTGGGCACGTGTCCGCCGCCAAAGATGATGAAGTTGCTCTGCCTCACCAGTTCCTTGGTGTGGGGTGCCGACCGCCGGTCGAGCAGTTCGTAGCTCTCAAACTCCATCCCCGCATCCTCAAAGGCTTGGCGCATGCAGTCGGAACAGTGCTCGCTGAATGCGGCATCATCGGGGTGTGTGGTGACGAAAAGACATCGTATGGGGGAGGAAAGTGCTTGGCATAAATTATCGTAAAAACCGTTGGCCGGATTGATGGCGCCATCCATCGAAACACTGGGGCTACTGGTCAGGAAATATTTCATCTTTTAAAAAATTTGTTCACGATTTGTAAATCAATGGTTGAATTTGTTTGCAAAGTTATATTTTTTTGTTAGTTTTGCAAACAAACTGATGCATAATTTGATTAAATCTTGATTGTTATGAAGAATTTTGTATTTATTTCACCAAACTTTCCAGAGAAATACTGGCAGTTTTGTGATGAATTGCAGAAAAACGGCGTCCGCGTTCTTGGTATCGGCGACGCCCCTAAGGAAGGACTGAGCGAGGAGCTCAGACGTTCGCTCACCGACTACTATCATGTCGACAGTATCGCTGATTATGACCAGATGTACCGTGCCGTGGGTTATTACGCATGGAAGTATGGGCATATCGACTGGTTGGAGTCTAACAATGAATTCTGGTTGGAGGTAGACGCTCGTCTGCGTACCGACTTCAATGTGACTACGGGTGTAAAACTGGACGGTATAGAGGCTTTCAAGGAGAAGTCGGAGATGAAGAAGTACTATGCGAAGGGCGGTATACGTACGGCGCGCCAGATCAAGGCATCCGAGGGCGTAGACGCTGCCAAGCGCTTCTCTATCGATGCGGGTTTCCCGCTGTTTGCCAAGCCCGACGTGGGCGTGGGTGCCGGTGGCGCGCACAAGCTGGAGAATGTGGAGGCGCTGGAGGCTTTCTTCAGAGAGACCCCACAGGTGGAAAACTATGTCATCGAGGAGTTTGTGACCGGCGACATCTGTACCTACGATGCCATCATCAACTCCAAGGGCCAGCCCCTGGTCGAGTCGATGTGCGTCTGTCCGCCGAGCATTGCCGATATTGTCAATAACAATCTCGATTCCACTTACTACGTGGAGAAGAATATGTCAGAGAACCTCCGCTTCTGGGGGCGCCGCACGGTGGCTGCCTTCGGCGTGAAGTCACGCTTCGTGCACTTGGAGTTCTTCCGTCTCAACAAGGCCCATCGCGGACTGGGCGAGGTGGGCGACTTTGTGGCGCTCGAGGTCAACATGCGGCCCGGTGGCGGTTATACGCCCGATATGATCAACTATGCCCACAACATCTCCATGTTCAAGATCTGGGCAGACATGGTGGCCTTTGACCATCGCACCACTCCTGATCCGCACGACGACTATTTCTGCGTGTTTGCAGGCAGGCGCGACAATGTGGAGTATGTGATGGACCACGATGCCATCTTGCAGAAGTATGGCTATGCCATGATGATGAGTCCGCGTATCGCCAAGGCGCTCTCCGGCGCAATGGGCGACCAGGCTTACATAGCCCGTTTCAGGACTGCCGAGGAGCGCGATGCTTTCCTCTTCGATACCTGCAACCGGAGGTAAGTCATCGACACGAATACACATATATTAATATATTGACATGCATATAGAATATCACAAATGGTGGAGCCATAACCTGTCCCGCGAGATGGAGTACAAGGTGTTTGGCCACGACGGTCAGGCTTTTCTCGCTTTTCCTTGTCAGGACGGGCGATTCTATGATTGGGAAAACTATAAGATGATTGATGTCCTTGCGCCTTTTATCGAGGCGGGCAGGATAAGGGTAATCTGTGTAGACGGCATCGATTGGGAGACTTGGTCCAACAAGGGCGGCGACAAGCGTTGGCGTATCGAGCAGCACGAGCGCTGGTTCAGGTATGTCACCGACGAACTGTTGCCCAACATCAAGCAAAACGACCAGCAGATGTTTATCACGACGGGTTGTTCGATGGGTGGATTCCATGCGGCCAACTTCTTCTTCCGTCGTCCCGACCTCTTCAACGGCATGCTTGCGTTGAGCGGATTGTACCATGCCTCTT
>JBJEAU010000119.1:0-6055 GCA_051869355.1 Prevotella sp.
AATATAATCACTTTTTCCGATACTGCAAACTTATTCTATAGGTTTTTTGTGTACTTGGGGGTGTGTCACGGTGGGGAGAAAACGGTACGTAGGGGTATAAAAAAAGAAGAAGACCCTCACGAGCCCCCTCCCTTACAATAAAACACTATGTACAAAAGTTATATTTTCAAAGTGATTTCTGATGCAAAGGTAAATAATAAAATTGAATAATGCAAGTTTTTCGGAAAATAATTATACAAAAATAACTTTTCCGCGTACAACTTCCGTATTTTCACCCGTCTCTTGAACTTTTTTAATAATTCGGATGCAGTATTCACCTTCGCCTACCTGCTCGCGATAGCAGTCGAGCGTGTCGCCTCCGTGCGCCTCGGCCACGTAGGCCACCTCAAATCGCTTCACCTTATGGTTCTGATACCAGCTGATGGGAAACAGGTCGAGGATATGCTCGATATATTTCACACTGTTGATATGTCCGTTCACATCCACATCGCTGTAGTTGGTCTGCACCGTCCTCACCCATGTCGCGCCGTCGCCCATCTTCACCCTCGACGGTTTGGCGATGGGGCAGGGCTTTTCGGTCTCCACGTAGTCGAGAATCTGCCCGTCGCGCATGGCCAATATGTCCACAGGCTGCCGGGTCTGCATGTCGATCATGGCCCACACGCTACGGCCGTAGCCATACACATGGCCGTTTTCGGCTGTTACGGCAAAGTTGCGGCTGGTGAAGAGCCGCATGGCGCTCTCCACCCATGTCTCCACATAGAAGCGGTCGTAAGCTGTCGGCATCTCCTCCATCTCGATGACCAGTCTGGAGAGTACCCATGTGCGGTGCAGGGGCATAAGATAGTTCATGCCGAAACCGCGGTCGTTGGCGTGAAAGTCGGCCGCATTGAGCAGATGGTTGCCCAAATGCCCCATGAAGAGGCGGTTGGAGAAATCGCAGTGAAACGGTTCTGCGAGAAATGGATATTTACCTGTCTTTTCTATCATATTGTCGTTATTTCCGGCAGCCGTTTGGGCAGCTGGGTTTGATGCAAAGTTAATACAAAGTTGGGTACAATGCAAACCGAAAACCATATTTTTTTTGAATTTGTTGATGACAGTGAAAATGCCATCCCATACACGATTCGTAAAGGTGGCGTTTACGAGGTCTAAATGCCACCTTTAGCGCGCCAAAGGCCACGTTTAGCTATCGGGAATGTCATGATGGGCGCGAAACTTTGCACAGAGGTTGTAAAAAACAGGTGTTCCCCTACACCAATATCATTATTTATTGTTATCTTTGTCATGTCTGTTAGGTGATACCGTAGCCGGTCATACCGGGATAAGCATATAAAGAGAGATACTATAATATAATAATGTATGGCAAGCAATGCGGATTTAGTGCAGTATATAGCCGACCAGTGTGCCGGTGCAGGCGAGATAACCGCCCGCAAGATGTTTGGCGATTATGGCGTGTACTGCAACGGCCGGTTCTTCGGCCTGATATGCGATGATAACTTTTTTGTGAAGCCCACCGAAGCCTGTCTTCCGCTGTTGCGGCAAGTGCAGTTGCGTGCGCCCTACGCCGGTGCCAAGCCCCATTACCTGATTGCCGATGTAGACGACAGCGACTATATGGCCGCCATTGTGCGTGCCACGTGCGAGGCACTGCCGCCTCCGAAGCCCAAAAGTTGCAGACGGAAGAGCAAGTAAAAGAGTAGCGGAAACGAAGATTTATAAAAAAAGCAATGGATATATTGAAGAGATTTTTGAGGATAGCAGGCGGTATGCTGTTGGGCATAGGCTTAGGCATCCTGATGGTGCTGGTGGTGGTCAGTTGTTTCACCGAGACCACGCTGGTCGAGTTTGCCCATAAATTGGGCCGTGTCTCATGGGGCGAGATGGTGTTGACAGGTTTGACAGCCATGCTGCTGTTTCTCGTCTTCATGGTGGTGCACGCCGTCATGCACGAGGTGGGGCATCTCGTAGGCGGACTGCTCACGGGCTATCGCTTTGTCTCGTTCCGCATCTTCCGTTGGACCTTCATCCGACGCAATGGCCAACTTACCGTCAAGCATTTTTCCATCAGCGGAACGGGCGGACAGTGCCTGCTGTCGCCACCCGATGTCGACCCTGAGCACACGCCCGTGTTCTGGTACAATATGGGGGGTGTCATGCTCACCCTCTTCCTCGTTTTGGCGGCCATTCCCCTCTTCTGGGTGTTTGCCCATCCGCTGGCCAAGATGGCCCTTGCCCTGTTCTGCCTGTCAGGTTTCTTCTTCCTGGTGCTCAATGGCATCCCCATGTGTGTCAACGGGTTGAGCAATGATGCCAACAATATGCGCTATATCATGCGCACCCCGGCGGCACGGAGGGCGATGGTGATACAGCTCAAGACCAATGCGATGATACAGCAGGGTGTGCGTCCCCGAGACCTGCCCGAAGCATGGACGGAGTACGAGGTAGCCGACTGCTATGGCGACCCGCTGCTCCTCCCCTTGCGCCTGATACGGGCCACGTGGCTCATGGATCAGGAGCGTTGGCAAGAAGCGTACGACGAATTGGAAGAAATGCACTGCCACAGCGACGAGATGATAGCGCTGTATGCCGACGAGGTAGACTGCGAGCTGATCTTTGCATCGCTCGTCCTCGGATATATCGACGAGGCGCTGGACCTCTACACGCCCGAACTGCGGGAGTATATCATGGCCAGCCGTGCAGAGATGTCGTCCAAGGAGCGGGTGCTGTTTGCCGTAACCCTGATACTCGAAGGCGACGAGTCGCTGGCGCGCGCCATCTATTGGGATGTGGTGCGCATGCGCGATACGTACCTCATGCAGGGCGAGGTCCGTTCCGATATCGCCCTCATGGAGGCGTTGGCCGAGCTCGAATCGCTGCCGTTAGACGAGTGATGGGCAGGCCTTGGGCTCGTTCGGGCACGAGCGTGGCGGCACGTGCGGCTTTTGTTTCTATGATTTTCCTGCCCCGGAGGATGAAAAAACAGATGATTTTATTTTGTTCTCCCCCCGATTTGCTGTAACTTTGCAACCATGAAGCAAGCTATGATCTTCGCGGCAGGCTTGGGCACCCGTCTCAAGCCGCTCACCGATACCATGCCCAAGGCACTGGTAAGGGTGGGGGACCAGCCGCTGATAGCACATGTCATCTTGCGGTTGCGCGAGGCCGGTTTTTCGCGCATCGTGGTCAATGTCCACCACTTTGCAGACCAGATAGAGGCGTATCTGGATGCCCAAGACCACTTCGGCCTCGACATCCACATCAGCGATGAGCGTGCCGCCCTGCTCGATACGGGCGGTGGCATCAGGCATGCCATGCCGCTCTTCGACGCTTCATCTCCCATCCTTATCCACAATGTCGATATCCTGAGCAACATAGACCTTGCCCGCTTTTACCAGTCGGGTCAAGGAGCCGATGCCATGCTGCTGGTGAGTCCACGGCAGACGCAGCGCTATCTGCTCTTCGACGATGAGGAGCGGCTCTGTGGCTGGACCCATCTCGGCACAGGTGAGGTGCGGAGTCCCTATTCGGCGCTCGACCCGGCCGCATGCCAGCACTACGCTTTCTCGGGCATCCATCTGTTTTCGCCGTCGCTGTTTCCCTTGCTGGCCGATATGCCCGAGCGTTTCGGCATCATCGACTTCTATCTCCGTCATTGTGCTGACCGTCCTATCCGTGGCTATGTGCAGCCCGGTCTGCGCCTCATGGATGTGGGCAAGGCCGACACGCTGGCTGAGGCCAATGACTTTCTGAAGACTATTCAATAAATACAAAAACCCTATACCCAATGCAACAGAAGATTATTATACTCGATTTTGGTTCGCAGACCACACAGCTGATAGGCCGTAGGGTGCGCGAACTCGACACCTTCTGCGAGATTTTGCCGTACAACAAGTTCCCTAAGGACGACCCCTCTGTCATTGGTGTCATCCTGAGCGGCTCGCCCTATTCGGTGCACGACCCCGAGGCGTTCCAGGTGGACTTGGACCAGTTTGTAGGCCGTCTGCCCGTGCTCGGCATCTGCTACGGTGCCCAGTTTATGGCGCACACGCTGGGCGGAAAGGTGGAGAAGGCCGACTCGCGTGAGTATGGCCGTGCCCATCTACAAACCGTAGACGCGGAGAATCCGCTCTTCCGTGGCTTCGAGCCTCACTCGCAGGTGTGGATGAGTCATGGCGACACCATTACCGCCATTCCGGCCGATTGCCGTGTCATTGCCTCTACGGCCGATGTGCAGTATGCCGCCTATGCCAGCACCACGCATCCGCTGTGGGCGGTGCAGTTCCATCCCGAGGTGTTCCACACCGTACAGGGCACGCAGTTGCTGCGCAACTTTGTGGTGGATATCTGTGGTTCCAAGCAGGGCTGGAGCGCTGCCTCATTTGTAGACACCACCGTGGCAGAACTCAAACAGCAGGTGGGCGACGACCGTGTCATCCTCGGTCTGTCGGGTGGCGTAGACTCGTCGGTGGCCGCAGTGCTGCTCAATCGCGCCATTGGCCGCAACCTCACTTGTATCTTCGTGGATCATGGCATGCTCCGCAAGAATGAGTTCCGCGATGTCATGCACGATTATGAGTGTCTCGGCCTCAATGTCATCGGTGTGGATGCCAGTGACAAGTTTTTTGCCGACTTGGCCGGTGTGACCGACCCCGAAGAGAAGCGTAAGATTATTGGCCGCGACTTTGTCGAGGTGTTCAATGCCGAGGCCCGGAAGATTGAGGGTGCCAAGTGGCTGGCCCAGGGTACCATCTATCCCGACCGCATCGAGAGTCTCAACATCACGGGTAAGGTTATCAAGAGCCATCACAATGTGGGCGGTCTTCCCAAGGAGATGCACCTCCAGCTCTGTGAGCCGCTGAAGTGGCTTTTCAAGGACGAGGTGCGCAGAGTGGGCCGACAGCTTGGCATGCCGGAGCATCTCATCACCCGTCATCCTTTCCCCGGCCCGGGCCTTGCTGTCCGTATCTTGGGCGACATCACCCCCGACAAGGTGCGTATCCTTCAGGATGCCGACGACATCTATATCCGCGGCCTGCGCGACTACAAGGTGCGCCTGTCTGGCGAGGAGGCCCGTAGGGTGCTGGCTGCCGGTGTGCCCGCGGCCATGACCGACGGCGAGATAGAGGTGTCGCTCTACGACCAGGTTTGGCAGGCCGGCACCGTGCTGCTCTCTACCGTGCGCAGTGTGGGTGTGATGGGCGACGAGCGTACCTACGAGCATCCCGTGGCACTGCGTGCTGTAACCTCGACCGATGCCATGACAGCCGACTGGGCGCATCTGCCTTACGACTTTATGGCTAAGGTGAGCAACGAGATCATCAACAAGGTGAAGGGAGTGAACCGCGTATGTTACGACATCTCCTCCAAACCGCCTTCGACCATTGAGTGGGAGTAAGAAGAGACCGTATAGCTAAATGAATTGGGGCAAGCCGTGCAAAGCTTGCCCCAATTCATTTAGAGAGTCTATAAGGTCGCATGGCAGGAATAGTATGCCTTGCGCCCTATGTAGAATACATACCCGTAATAGGGATGGTACTGGTCATACAACCGGGCTTCGCGCCGCTGGTTCTCTACCAGCATCTGCGCCGTGGCGTTGCCGGGGTGACGCTGCAGGAAGAGGGTCTGGGCTTGGCGTTGCGGCTGGTAGAAGTGCTCGGTCCAGCACGCATGAGGCAGTACAAAGGTGGCTACGGGGCGGAAACCGGCTTGCACCATGCGGTCTGTGTTTTCTGCCACGGTGCCTATCGTGGGGTAGGCATCTAACCAAAACTCCTCGATTTCGGCCGGTCGAGAGGGTGTGAGCCACGAGGCATCGGTAACGGCAATGTAGCCACCCTCCCGGATGAGGGGGTACCACAGTTGCATGCCTTGGGCAAACCCTATGTTGTAGATAGCACCCTCGGACCACACGGCGTCGAAGGTGTCGGCTTCGAAGGGCAGGGCACTCATGTCGCCCGTCAGCGCGTGGATGCGGTCGGCCACGCCGTTGGTCGCTGCCCGCTGTTGCAGTCGCTCGATAAACTGTGGAAACAGGTCTATGGCCGTAATCTCT
>JBJEAU010000120.1:0-5984 GCA_051869355.1 Prevotella sp.
GTGTTATCATTCGGAAAACGTAAACGTGGCGTTTACGGGTGCTAAATGCCACCTTTGGCGCGCTAATCATGGCATTTACGGATGAGAAATGACCATGTGGCAAATCTGTCGTTTATCTTTTTTATACGAAAAGAGGGATGGATGTTGTAGGAAATATCTAATTTTGCGCCCTGATATTAAACTGTGCGCTTTTGAGGAACACCTTGGAGAGCTGCCCCCATCAAGACAACCCTACAGGCCGAGGCTGTGACCGCTGGCGCTTTAAAGAGGTTTTGGAAGATGAAGAAAGACTTGATGAAATGGCTGAGGGTGGTGGCGCTGCGACTGAATGTGGGGCGTGTGCTCACCTTTGGTTTGGTATCGGCGATTCCGCAACGCCGGTTGATTTTGGGGTATGCGGCCTATTCTGTGTTGGGCATGTTCTTGCTGTCGCTGCCGTTTGCCTCGCGTACGGGAATCAGTATGGTCGACCATCTTTTCTGTGCCGTGTCGGCCTTGTCGACGACGGGGTTGAGCACGCTTGATGTCTCTGCCGACTATACGTTTTTCGGGCAACTGGTCATCCTGCTGCTTATACAGGTGGGAGGTTTGGGGTATATGACGGTATCGTCGTTTGTCATGCTGGGCATCACCCACCATTTGGGTGCAGAGAAGTATAGTCTGTTCACCTCTCAGTTTACACTGCCGCGCTCCATGCACTATACGGGGATGGTAAGAAACATCGTGGGCTTTACGATGGGGTTTGAACTGCTGGGTGTGGTGCTGCTTTATCCCTATTTCCTGATACGTGGGGTAGAGGCACCGCTGTGGTCGGCCGTGTTTCATACGGTATCGGCTTTTTGTACGGCGGGCTTCAGCACCTATCCGGACAATCTGATGCAGTTCAGGAGCGATGTGTATGTGAATGTGGTCATCATGATGCTCTGCTATATGGGCGCGATGGGTTTTATCATGATGACCGATATTAAGAACAAGATTCGCAACCGCCATCATAAGATTACCTTTACGACACGCATCATTCTCCGTATCACGCTGGGGCTGTCGTTGGTGAGTGCGCTACACCTCTACTATGCCGAACCCTCCATCCAGTCGTACCCTTGGGCAGAACGCATGATGGTGGCGCTGTTTCATGCCGTTTCGGGCATGACCACGGCCGGGTTTAACACCGTAGACATGGGCACGCTTGTCCCCATATCCCTGGTGGTGCTTTCGCTCACGATGTACATAGGAGCCTCTCCGTCGGGCACGGGTGGTGGATTGAAGTCTACTACGCTGTCGGCCATCTATGCCTATACCAAGAATAAGTTGGGGCTGCGCACGGATGTGTCGCTCATGGGCAATGTCATACCGGCATACAGGGTGGAGACGGCGCTCACCACCTTTACATTTTACACGTTTATACTCGTTTGCGGTATCTATCTGATGACATTGTGTGAGCCCAGCGATACCGATGTGATGAAGATAGCTTTTGAGGCATCGTCGGCGCTTGCCACCACCGGTCTGTCGTCGGGCTTGCTCTCCTGGGCGACTGTGGGTAGCAAGCTGGTGCTGATACTGCTCATGTTTATAGGTCGTGTGGGGGTGGTGTCTCTTGGCAATGCACTCTTGATACGCACGATAAACGAGCGTACCACGAGGCGCGATGACTTGGCAGTGTGATGGTTTATGGAGGTAGTGCTTTCGGGTGCCGCCTTAGAGGTCGACCACGGTGATGCCGGCACCACCAAACTGGACATGCTCGTCGGCGTAGTGGACCACATTGGGGATGGTGCCCAAGTATTGGCGTATGAGCTGGCGCAGGATGCCGTTGCCCTTGCCGTGGAGGATGCGTACACGCTGTGCGCCCATGAGGATGGCATCGTCTATATAATATTGTACGGCAATCAGCGCCTCGTCTCCGCGCATGCCGCGCACGTCGAGGTCTTGACGGAAGTCTTTCTTGTGCTCGTCGATGGTCTGCCGGGTGATGTGCGATACTGTACTTGTACGTAGACTCTCACGCAGTTCTTCGGCTTTGGATAGCGTCTGGCCGTCTGTGGATGCCGCAGGCTTGGCCTCGCAGCGCTCCAGGCGGTCGGTGCGGAGACGGGTGCGCATGCCGCCGAAGAGTACACTGGCCATTGAGCCGTCTATGCGCTCGATGGAGCCCGTGGAGGCGGTGCCCTTGATGCGGACGGTGTCGCCGGCCTGCAGAGGTCGTGTCTTGCGGGCGGCCTCTTGCCGGCGCTGCTCTTGCTGTTGCTGCTGGCGTTGCTGGTCGGCCGCTTTCTGCTGCTTGCGCTGTTGGCGGCGCTCCTTGCGTTGCTGTATCTGGGCTATCTTTCTGGCTATCGCATCATCGGTGGCCTGTGTGTCGAGGTCGGCCACTTCCTGCTTGAAGGCGGCCAGCTCCTCGCGTATGCGCTTCGTCTCCTCTTTCTCGGCTTGGCTCTCGCGAATCTCGCGGATGGCGTTCTCTATCTTGCGGTTGCTCTCTTGGAGCAGTTCCTCCGCTTCGCGTTTCGCTTTCTCCAGTATCTCGCGCCGCTGTTGCTGGATGTGCTCTATGTCGGTCTCGTAGTGGGTGATCTGCCGGTCAAGTTCTTTCTCGCGCTGGTGGATGTCGGCACGCTTGTTTTCCCAATAGCGCTTGTCCCTGACAATGTCTTGCAGATACTTGTCGCTTTGTATGTAGTCGGAGCCCACGATGTTGGAGGCTTCCTGTATCACCTCCTCGGGCAGCCCTATCTTGCGCGCTACCTCTATGGCAAACGAACTGCCGGGGCGGCCTATCGAGAGTTGGAAGAGGGGGCGCATCTCGTGGCGGTCGTAGAGCATGGCTCCGTTGGCGATGCCCTCGTGGCCGTCGGCAAAATGTTTCAGGTTCTGGTAGTGGGTGGTGATGACGCCCCAGGCCTGTTTGCGGAGCAGTTGGCCCAGTACGCTTTCGGCGATGGCACCACCGATGCCCGGTTCGGTACCGGTTCCGAACTCGTCGATCAGGATGAGGGTACGTCCCGATGCCTGCTTCATCATGTTCTTCATGTTGAGCAGGTGGGAAGAATAGGTGGACAGGTCGTTTTCCAGACTCTGCTCATCGCCTATGTCGATCATGAGGTTGGAGAAAACGCCCACGCTGGAACGTTCGTCGACCGGAATGCCGAGTCCGCATTGCAGCATGTACTGCAGGAGGCCTGTGGTCTTGAGACATACCGACTTGCCGCCGGCGTTGGGACCGGAAATGATGAGGATGCGTTGTGCCGGGGTGAGCCGGATGTCGAGCGGCACCAGTCCTTTGCCCTCGGGGGCATGCTGCCGCAAGCGGTTTTCGAGCAGCGGATGGCGGGCGCGTATCCAGTCGATGGCGGGCTTGCCGCTGACAGTCGGCTCAAAGGCGGTCATCGATTCGGAAAGCGAAGTCTTGGCCTGCACGAAATCGATGGCGGCCAGGAAAGTGAGCGAGAACAGTATCTCCTCGGTATGGGGGCGGATGTCGTTGGCCACCTCTTTGAGGATGCGGATAATCTCGTGCCGCTCTTCGCTCTCCAGTTCGCGTATGCGGTTGTTGGCTTCCACCACTTCGGCCGGCTCTATGTAGACCGTACGTCCGCTGGCCGACTCGTCGTGTACGATACCGCCTATCTTGCGTTTCATTCCCGGTGCCACGGGCAGTACCAAACGGCCGTCGCGCAGCGTGGGGGCCACGTCTTTGTCTACCAGTCCTTCGCTCTGTGCCGTGCGCAGGATGCCGGCCAGGATGCGCGAGATGGAATTCTGGGTGCGGGCGAGCTCGCGGCGAATTTCGGCCAGTGCTGGCGAGGCATTGTCCTTGATATTGCCAAACTTGTCGAGTATGCTGTCTATCCGCTTCACGGCTTGCGGCATCGGGATGACGCCTTCGGCCAGATCGGCCAGTGCAGGATAGGGCAGGGGAGCGTCTTCCATGTCCTCGTCGGGGTACTTCAGAAATTTCACCAGTTCGTTGATGGTGTGCAGCGTCCGCATCAGGTCAAACAGTTCGGCCTCCTCCAGATACGTACCGCTCATGCGCAACCGCTTCATGCTCTCGCGGACGTCGAAAAATGTGCCGAGGGGCAAATCCTGTTCGCCCTCGCGTATGCGCTTCATCTCTCTGATTTGCGCCATCGACGTATTGATGGCCGCCGCGTCTACCGAAAACTGCATCTCGTCCACCTTGCCCTTGCCTAATGGGGAGAGGCAGCGTGCCTTGAGCTGTTCCCTAATTTCAAGAAACCCTATCTTCGATTCAAAATTCGCCGGATAAATCATGCTGCAAAGTTACGATTTTTTTCACCGTCTATCTACGTTTTGGCAGAATAATTGAAAAAAAATCGCAAAAAGTTTGGCAGATCCAAAAGAAACCTGTACCTTTGCACTCGCTTAAACAGCAAACCACACGAGTGCATGCACTCCTCCTCACGGCTCCAAGCCGTCAGGTAGATTAGGAGAGATGGTAGAGTGGTCGATTACAACGGTCTTGAAAACCGTCGTACCGAGAGGTACCGGGGGTTCGAATCCCTCTCTCTCCGCCTAGGTGGCGTAACTAGTTGAAATTCAACAAGTTACGCCACTTTTCATTTTTGGCTGATAAAAATCAGCGCCTCTTTAGAACTGGATGTAGAACAAACGTCTTTAAGTCACCGAAACGACGGGGCTAAAAGATGTTAAAAAATGTGTTCAAATTTTCGCACAGGCAAAAGTTCAAGCCTCGTAGGCTACACACCACCTACGTTACACAAAGGTGTGAGATGGTTTGTCGATTTCACAGCCTGGGATCCGGCCATCAGTGCAATGCGCCGCAAACGCTACTATGTGAGCGGCAGTCTTTCAATCTCACAGAAGAAGGTTCGCGCCAACGAGATCATGCAGGTGCTTACGCGCCAGCTTGCCCAGGGATGGAACCCATGGGTGAACGACGATGACACTCGCGGTCATGTAATCTTCGAGAACTGCTTGCAGCGTTATGAGGATTATGTGGACCGCATGGACCGAAAGAAGACACGGCAGAGTTACCACTCGCGCGTGAACATCCTCCGTGAGTTCATCGCCTCACTCGCCAACCCCATCAAGTTCGCCTACCAGTTCGACCAGTCGTTCTGCAACGACTTCATCGACTGGATTTACCTCGACCGTGAGAGCAGTCCGCGTACACGCAACAACTACCGTGGTTGGCTCTTCGGCTTTGCCGAGTTCATGATGGCACGAAAGTACATCAACTCCAATCCTGTGGAACGCATCAAGGTGATGCCGGAACATGAGAAGTTCCGCAAAGACCTGACTCCCGAGATGCTGCGCCGTATGCAGACCTATCTGGAAGAGAACGACAAGCCGTTCCTGCTCGCCTGCATGATGCAGTACTATACGCTCATCCGTCCAGGAGAGCTGAGCAATCTGAAGATTGGCGACATATCCCTCAAGAACCAGACGGTCTTTGTCTCGAAGAAGTTCAGCAAGAACCACCGCGATGCGGAGGTTGGCCTGAACAAGTCCATCATCAAGCTGATGCTCGACCTCGGTATCTTCAAGTGGCCCGACTCCCATTACCTCTTCGGAACGGGTTTCCTGCCCAACAGCGAGAAAATGGGAGCAGACCAGTTCAACAAACGCTGGAAGAAGATGCGAGCTGCACTTCGCTGGGACGACTGTTACCAGTTCTACTCCCTCAAGGACACCGGCATCCGTGACCTCGCCAATGCTGCGGGTGTTATCGTTGCCCGTGACCAGGCACGCCACAGCGACATCACCACAACCAACAAGTACATCCAGAAGCACGGCGTGCAGGAGGTGACACTTGGCTTTGAAGGCAACCTCTCCTATGGAGACAATGAGAAGGACGAATAAGTATTGATCTTGCCTACAACGAAAAAGACATCCACTTTTAGGGCTAAATCGCCTTATAGGTGGATGTCTTTTCTTGTGTATGGCTATATATGGAAACGCCACGCGAGTTTGACCCCCGAGGGCAAAGCGACGATGACCCCTTA
>JBJEAU010000121.1:0-5745 GCA_051869355.1 Prevotella sp.
CTCCTCGTTGTGTACATTGTAGCCCACACCTACAGACCAGAACGGGGCATAGCGATGGTTGGCTCCAAACTTGGAAGAGCCAGACACACGATAAGAACCATCCACTACATAGCGGTTTTTCCACATGAAGTTGGCTGCCAGGAAGGCACCCACGCTGGCCGCTACATCCTGCGAGCCGCTGGGACCCACCGATGTGGGATAGGCGGTGGCGTATGCCAGATCGGCCTGACTGTCAGACAGGAAGCCGGTGCCGCGCAGCGTGCTGGTATGCGAATCCTGATGCTTGGCCTCACCACCGAGGTTGAGGGTAAGCATGGTTCCCTCCTTGTCAAAGTTGTGGATATAGTTGGCCACGAGCTTGGCACTCCACTCCTCGTTGCTGTTGTTAGTCAGGTCGTAGCTACCCTTCTGGTTGAGCACGGTGGTCGAGGCGAAGTTATTCGACTCGGGCGATACGAAAACATCTGCCGTTCCCTTGGCGGTCACATACGCTCCCTGTGCCGTGATGTAGAAGTTGGGGAGGATATTGTAACGCGCATCGAGCGAAATCTGCTGCGTGCGGGTTTGCGACTTGCTGAAACTGCTCAGCGAAGCCTCGTAGAGCGGGTTGTTCATGTTGTATGACAACTGCTTGCGCAGGTTGCCGTGCTCATCGTAGGGCGAATCGTAGGGATTGGCCATCAGATAGTCGGAGAAGGTGCCGTACTTGGAGTTGTTGATATCCAACTGCTGGTGCGATGCACGCAGCGTGAGCACGAGGTCTTTGACAGCGGTGTAAGACAGATAGACATCCATGCCGTAGCGATTACGGCCATCGTCTTTCATCACACCGTTGGTAGAAGAATAGTTGGCCTTGATATTGTAGTCGAGACCCGAACCACGGCCCGACAGCGAGAGCGAATGGTCGTGCGAGAAACTGTTGCGGATGGGCTTAGACATCCAGTCGGTATCTACACCGGCGCTCACCAAGGCCAGTTTGTCATAGTAAATCTGGTCCAGACTGCCCGTAGAAGACTTGTAGAGGCCGGCCAGGCGCTCCAGTTCCAACTTCTGGGCGGCGTTGCAGACATCGTAGCTGCTCAGGTCGGCAAAACTTACCTGCGGGGTGAAGGTGTAACGGATGCGGAGGGGCGACTGCGACACGCGCTTACGCTCTATGACAATCACACCGTTGGCCGCATTCTCACCGTAGAGGGCGGTAGCCGAAGCATCCTTGAGGATATCGACACGCTCTATATCGTTGATATCGAGGTCGTAAAGGGCGGTAAGACTCTGCTCCACACCGTCGATGACGATGAGCGGGGCATTGAGACCCACCTCATTGCTGGTAGCCAGCGAGGTGGTGCTTCGGATAACGAGGTCGGGCACCACATTGGGGTTGCTACCGGCGGCATTGTTCTGGGTAATATTGAGCGCGGGATCGAGCGAAGACAGCGTCTGCATCAGGTTGTTGGGCGATACAGAGAGAATCTCGTCGCCGGTCATCGACTTGGCAGCACCCGTAAAGGTCTGGCGGTTGCGGGTAAAATAACCGTTGACCACCACGTCGCCCAGCACCTGGGCATCGGCCTGCAAGGCGATACGCATGTTGCTGCCTGCGGCGAGGGTCACAGACTTCATGCCGATGTAGGAAATGGTAAGCTTCTGACCCTTGCGGGGAGCCACATTGAGCGAGAACTGACCGTCTACATTGGTCACTGCGGCCACCTTGGTGCCCTCTATCCTGACTTGGGCACCCACCAAGGGCTCGCCGTCGCTCTCAGCAACCACCACACCCGATATCTTGTTGCCATGGTCTTGGGCAGCTTTCTGTACTACGGTTATCTGTTTGCCACTCACACTGTAGCCTATCGGGGTGCCCGAGAGGGCATAATTGAGGATGGTGAACAGCGTCTCGTTCTTGAGATTGCCTGTCACCTTGTAGGGGCTGACATCACAGTCTACCACGAAGTGATAGTCTGACACAGCCTCGAGCTTCTTAAACACTTCAGACAGTGCATCGTCGTTGAAGCTGACAGACAACTTCTTGTCCTGCGCCAGCATAGGAGACGACAGCACGCTGGATGCGAGAAGCATCAGCGATAATAAGATTCTTTGCATTTGGTCCTTGCTTAATTTGTTAATAATCGAAAAAAAGATAACGGATGCAAAATTAGCAATTCTCCTACATTCCCACAAACTTTATCGCAAGTATTTTCAATTTTTGCGCAAAAATTGTCGGACTATCACCATCTTCCCCTGTTTTTAGCGGTATTTTGTAACAATCCGAAAGCATAATTTGCCCTTTGTTGCGCTATCCGAAACAAGAGACCCTGCATGCATCCCCAAAAGGAGGGAAGCCCATTCGCGTTAAAGAAATTAAACAGATAGCGATGCCCAAAGTGGCCTTTCCAGACCGTACACCATTTGGAGTACGGGCGTATGGCATATGCGATACGACCGTACGGCATTTGCGATACGGGCGTACACCAAATGCCGTACGGTCTACAAATGCCCTCACGGGCACCCGTAAACGCCTACAACGGGAAGAGCAGCGGCAACACCAGCACCATGACGATGCCCATGATGACCTGAAGGGGCAAGCCCACACGCACGTAGTCGATAAACCGGTACTGGCCGGCCTGCATGACGAGGGCGTTGGGCGGCGTGCTGAACGGCGAGGCGAAACACATGCTGGCACCCAACGTGACGGCGAAGAGATAGGGATAGGGACTCACGCCGAGCTGCAGGGCAGACGACAGGGCAATGGGGGCCATGAGCACGGCTGTGGCAGTGTTGCTGATGAACAAGGTGAGGAAAGAGGTGGTGAAGTACACGCCGGCCAGCAGCGGAAGCGTGCCGATGCTGCCCAGCGACTCGACGAGGGTGTGCGACAGCAGGGACGAGGCACCCGTCTTCTCCAAGGCCACCGACATGGGCATCATGGCGGCTATGAGCACGATGCTCTCCCAGTTGATGGTCTTGTAGGCGGCCTCCACATTCTTGAAACAGCCCGTGATGACCATGAGCACGGCAGCTGTCATCACCGCGGTGACGGGGGCAATGGGGATGAAATCGAAGACCATCGCCGCCACCATGAGCAACATGATGCAGGCGGCCAAGGGGGCCTTGTAGTCGAGCGTCACCTTGGCGGCTTCGGCCAGCGGTTGGCCCAGCACCACCCAGCGGTCTTCATCATTGCCCAGTCGGGCGATGTTGTCCCATGTGCCCTGCACCAGCAGCACGTCGCCTGACTGGAGCCGAATGTCGGGCAGACTGTCCATGATGTATTCGCCCTTGCGACGAATGCCGATGACATTGATGCTGTACTGCGCACGGAAGCCTCCCTCCTTGAGCTGGCGGTTCACCAACCGCGAGGTGGAGAGCAGCACGAGCTCGGCCATGCCGATATCGTAGAAGTCGAGGGCGGGCTGTCCGGCGATATCGGCATCGGCCACCAGTCCGTAGTCGGCCGCGAAGCGCTTGGCCTGTGCGCCGTCGCCCGAGAGATAGAGTATATCGCCCTCGTCGATCACGGTGCCCGGACCGGCCAACTGCTGTTCCACATTCTTCAACAGATGCCGCTGGGCACCGCTCTCCCTCCTCAGTTCGAGTATCGTGAGCCCATAGCGGTTGTGGATGTCGGCCTGGCCGATGGTCATGCCCCGCAGCGCGGAGCGTTCGGGCACCCGGTAGCGCGAAAGATGGTCGGCAAGCCGGTATTCGTCGACGAGCTGGTCGAGCGATTTGCCTTTGTCGGCCTTGGCCTTGCTCTTGTCGGCATTGCCCGACAGCAGCCAGCGGCTGAGGGGCAACAGCACGAGGATGCCCACCACGATGCAGACGAGGCCGACGGGGAAAAACGAGAAGAAGGACAGGGAGGGATAGCCCGCCTCGACCAGTGTCTCATTGATGACCAGGTTGGGCGGCGTACCGATGAGGGTGAGCATACCGCCCATACTGCTGGCAAAGGCCAAGGGCATGAGCAGGCGCGACGCGCTCATCTTGGCTCCGGCAGCCAGACTCACCACGATGGGGAGCATCAGGGCTACGGTGCCCGTATTGCTCACAAAGGCTCCGATGGCCGCCGTGACGAGGATGACGAGCAGGAACAGGGCCAGTTCGTTGGTGCCTGCGAGCCTCATGATGCTGCCGCTCACCTGCTTGGCCAGCCCTGTCTGGAAGATAGCGCCTCCCACGACAAAGAGCCCTATCATCATGATGACCACAGGATTGGAGAATCCGGCCAAGGCTTCCTCGGGCGTGAGAATACCAAAAAACAGCAACAGGATGAGGGCACACAGCGCCACAATGTCGGAACGTACGCGCCCAAGGGCGAAAAACACGGCAGAAACGGCCAGAATGACAAGGGTAATCAGCATAGGCTACAAAAGTTTATAGTCGTTGTTGATGCATCAAGCAAGCATCACAAAGATAACGCTTTTTACCCCCATACACAAACACGCCACCGGCAATTTAACAATTATTGCGGTGGCGTGGCGGATATTATATACTTTTAGGGAATAGGGGCTCCCCTACCCTTGCGGTCTACGGTTTCTCAATCAGCGCTACGGCATAAGCGCTGATGCCCTCTTCGCGTCCGGTAAAGCCGAGGCGCTCGGTGGTGGTGGCCTTGATGGAGATGCTATCCTCGTCTACGCCCATGACTTGGGCCAGACAAGCCTTCATGGCCGGCACATGCGGATTGAGTTTGGGGCGCTCGGCACATACCGTGGCATCGATGTTGCCGATGCGGTAGCCTCGCGAGGCAATGAGTGCCACTGTCTTGCCGAGCAGTATCTTGCTGTCTACATTGAGGGTCTCGGCGGCGGTGTCGGGAAAGTGGAAGCCTATGTCGCGCATGTTGGCGGCACCGAGCAGCGCGTCGCAGATGGCATGGATGAGCACATCGGCATCGCTGTGCCCGAGCAGCCCCATCTGATGGTCGATGCGTATGCCTCCCATCCACAGTTCTCTACCCTCCACCAGCCGGTGGACATCATATCCCATTCCTACTCTTATCGTCATTGTCGTTGCCGTTATTTAGGTCAATATGTACTACTTGCGCCGGAAAAGGTCCTTGATTCCGTCCATGTCGAACGTCAAGGTAAACCTCAGCGTCTGGTCGAGCGGATTGCTCTTGGCCGTGGCTATCACGTAGGCCGCATCGAGCGAGAACACGTTCATCCTGAAACCTGCTCCCGCTGTGAAATACTTGCGGTTGCCCTTGTTCTCGCTCTCGTGGTGGTAACCGGCACGCAGACTGAACTTGTCGTGGTACGTGTACTCGGCACCGACGCTCCAGTTGATTTCCTCCAGTTCCTCCTTGAATCCGTTGGGGGCATCGCCGAAGCTCTTGAAGATTCCCGAGATAGACGACACATTCCAGTAATCGTCCTCCATACGTTGCTGGTACTCCTCTGTAGTCTCCCCTTCCTCCTGCTTGGGGTACGTGGGAACAAGGAGTTTGTTGGCATCGGCGGCGATGGTGAAACGGTTGTACTCGTCGACAGGTATCATGAGCGAGGCACCCAACCGCATATTGGTGGGGATGAAGTAGCTGTGATTGTCGCCTCCGAAACTAATCTTGCTACCGATGTTGGAGATGTTGAGACCGAGGCCCAACTGGCACTCGCGTTCGCCCAAGACAACATAGTCTTGGTAATAACAGGCGAGGTCGGCAGCAAAAGCCGAACCGGGGGAGGTGTCATCGGTGAAATCGAAGGTAAGGTCGGAGTAAATCCAGCGTACGCCTGCGGCGATAGA
>JBJEAU010000121.1:5845-31158 GCA_051869355.1 Prevotella sp.
TACTGCGAGTTGACATCGGGGTCGGTAGCCACACCCACATCGCCCATACCCGCGGCACGTGCGTCGGGGGCAATGGTCTGTGAAGTTACCGAGGTGTTGACGGGGTTGAACATATTCTGCTTGTCTTGCGCCCGAGCCGACAATGACAGGCCGAGGAGCAACAGCGGCAGGAATAAACGATAATATTTGCTCATTCTGTTTGGTTGTTTCTATGCAATAAACGCCAAATGGCTGTCAATTATTGCCTATGACGATAAGTTTCTTGGCCTTGGACACCTTCTTGCTCCCATCGGTGGCGATGCTTGCCCGGTACAGATAGACACCAGTATGGAGGCGTCCGCCGCTGTCGAGGGTAAGGTCCCACTCCACAGTATGCGCCCCCGACGTAGGCACTCCAGTCTCTGTATAGTGCCAAAGCTGCCGGCCACTCATGTCGAAGACATCTATCTCCACGTCCATGTCGCTGCCTGTTCGGTCGTGGTTGATGATAAAGGTGGTGGAAGTGGTGGCAGGATTCTTGCCCACGTCTACGCTGAAGAGCGTCGGTTCCAACCCGCGCACCACGGTAAAGTCGAGTTCGGCCGTAGACGAGTTGTTGAGCACATCCCATGCCCGGAACAGCAGCCGATGCGGCCCGGGTTCCAACTCGGGTATATTATAATAGGTGGAACCACGTGTATAGGTGCCGAAATCGAAACGGAAATGGTCGTTGAGCACATAGGTCTTGTTCATATCGCCATCGATGACGAGCAGCAAGTCGTGACCGATGCCATTGCCCGTGGCATTGATGCCGTCCTCGTCGGTCACCTCGGCCACAAAGTAGGGCGTGGTGTTGACCTGCGCACCGTTGGCAAACGACGGCGAATTGAGATAGCAGTAGATGGAGGGGCCGATGGAGTCGGTAGCGGCACTGTCGGACCCGGAAAGGACAAAACGGCTGAAGTTGCCATGCGCCGTGAGCCTGTGGTCGGCACTGACGGCATGGAAGTTCATCATGCCTGTAGCGTCAGAATAACTGATATCGCGAGGTACGGCAAACGAAAAGGCGAAGCGGCCGCTGCGGACACTGTCGGATCCACTGAAAAGAATCTTCTGCCGGTCCTTGAAGACGAGTGCCGTATCGGTCTCCACGGGATCATTCTTCTTGCAGGTCACCCACTCCATCACATCGCGCACCGTGGCCGTGACGATGCCGTTGAAATCGGGCGCGCCCTCAATATGGCCGGCCACCTTGGTCACCATGCCGGCATGCAAGGTGAGGTTGGAGGCTGTGGCAGGTGACCCATTGATACTGTCGACCACCACCTGCAGCGTGGGCAGATGAAGCGCAAGGGCCGGATCGCCCAAGAGACTATACTGGAGTTTGTTGGTAGTACGGTCAAAACCGGTGGTGACGAGCTCGTTTTTGGCCAACCGCTGGGCCTCGCCGATGGTGACTGGCTGCCCATCGCGCAACGAGAGCACATGCCGCAGATAGTACTGGTTGATATACTTGTTGTAATAAGCCTGCACGGTGCGCATGGTACCATAAAAAGCCACGGCACCGCCCTTGGGATTGAGCACGGCGGCCTCGCCGATGGTGGGCGTGAGCCCATCGAATGCCATCACGTCGCACGATGCCGTAATCCACAGAGGCAGATGGGTGTTGCGGAACTGCTCGAAGTCGGTCAGCATGAGCACCACTTCGTGCGACAACTGGTCTGCACGTCCGTGCCCGCCGTAGTCCATGATGAGCGCCCCGTTGGCCTGCAACTGCTTGATGAGCGTCGTCACCTCTGGATAGGAATTGCCTGTGGCCGACGACTCACGCTTGTAGGCATCCCACATCACCTTGCGTATCTGGTAAGAGGGATACCGCGCCGCTATCTGGTCCGCTGTCTCATCAATATCGGCCATGTGGCGGTTCTGGTCGCCATCGTCGCCCATAAAGACGAGCGTGTTTTGCCAGGCACCGGCATCGCTGTTGGTCGCATAGGCTATGGTCTTGTCTACCATCGCTTTGGCATCGGCTTCGGTCGTCACGGGGAACCGTCCTACAGCCACATCCAACTTGTCGGAAGCCTGCGGATTGGCGCCCTCTCCCTCGTCGAGCAGACAGAAGAAGCCGTCGTCCACGTAGCAATAGAGTTCGCTGAACGAGTTTTCGCTCTCAAAACACAGCAGATAGTCGTCTGCATCGAGCAAACGGGTATCGGCCGTGCGCATGCGGTTGTCCCACACACAGTCGCCAAACAGCAACAGATACTTGGGCATATCGGCCTGGGTCTCCGCACGGTCATAGAGCATCTTCAGGTAGCGCCGATAGGCATTGGCATCGGGCGTACCACTCGAAAACTCATTGTACAGTTCATCGGCAGGCACGATATTCACCCTCAGGCCATCATGCGATTCATGGAACTCTTTGAGCCGCTTGGCCTGGGCAAGGAGCTTCTGACTGGTGGGGATGATGATGACCATGTCGGCGGCAGGGTCGGCATGGTGGTCCTGGTTGGTGATGCGGTACACATACTCGGGCACCGGAAAACTGGCCGTGGCCAATGACGGAGCCTCACGCGGCGCATCGTAGGTGAGGGAGAGGTAATCGAGCCTGACAGGGCCGCCCGACAGGGTGCTGATGCGTACGGTGTGGCCGCCCTCTGCCCCTGTAGGCAGGACAAAGGTGCGCGTGCAGGAACCACCTTTGTCGTAGGTACCCAGACTGACGGTCATGGTGCCAAGGCTCTGGCCATCGACATCGACCTGCGCCACACTCTGCTGCCCCGCCGTGACCACCACCGACAGGCGCACCAGTTTGGCGGCAGCCGGGAAGGCCGGCAACGTGTAGTCGCGAGACGCGCCCACAGCAATCGGGGAACGCTCAAACAGATTGCGCCCACCACTATACCACGCGAAGTCGTCTACCTCGTACAGCCAATGATAGTCGTCGGGCTTGGGATAGACCGAGGCCAAAAACTCATCGGCACTGACGGTCTGCGGCGCTTCATCGGTCTGGGTGAGGAAATAATAGCCATAATCAGAATAAGGATTGCGCGTACGTGCGAGGACGGCATCGCCCGCCCAACTTACGGGTCCCTGAGCGTAAAACAGGCAACGGCCATCGACCACACAGAGCGGCACCTCGCGCAAATCGTCGGTCTCGGCAAGATAGTCGGCACGGAGAATCTCTTCCTGCAAGGCACCGCCATATCCGTAGACCTTGACACGGGAGAGGTCGGAGAATCCTGCCTGCCGGATGAGCGACTCGGTGAGCTGGTAGATACCCGATTCGGGCACCCGTATCTTGGCCCATTTGCCCGTGGCAAGGACCGAATGGGGAGCGTAACGACCACTGCCCGACGCACGGGTGGCCACAGAGGCGCTACGCCGGGACGGCACGGCCACAGGGCGCGCCTGTATATCGAGCATAAAACTGACGAGTACCTGCCAGCGTCCGTCGCGAACCACAAACGGGGAGAAAGAGACATCAAGCCATCCCTCGCGACGACTCACTCCTATCTGCTGGCTGATGACGGGAAAGGAGGGCGGCGGGTCGGCAGACAACGCCTTGTATCGGGCCATGTCGGCCGCTGTCATATCGATAAACTCGGGATAGGCAATGGAAACCGTATACGTGCTGTCAGCATAGTGTGCGCCGAGGGGCACGGAGCATGAGAAGCGGGGCAGCATCGAGTCGATACGAATCTCCTGGGCCGTGAGATTGTAGAACCGCTGTGCCGACGCAGCGACACAGAGCAGGCAGAACAGCAACCACGTTGCCATCAGCCTGCGCATACTATGGTGATTCGTATGGACCAATGCGGTAAACATTCGTTTCAAATACCGGTTTCGGCACCGCCCCTCTGCCTATACTTGAAGGTCGGAAGCCGCTTACTTACAGTTGAAATCAAGTACTTTTCGCTCCTCGATATAGCCTTCGAGATGGTCTCCGATATGTACTGGACCCACTCCGGCAGGCGTACCCGTGTAGAGGATATCTCCGGTCTTGAGGGTGACATAACGGCTGATATAGGCAATCAGTCTGTCGATGCCGAAGAGCATGTCGGCCGTGCATCCCTGCTGCACGGTCTGGCCATTGATGTCAAGATGGAAGCGGAGGGCCTGCATGTCCAGAAACTTGGACTTGTCCACCCAGTCGCCAATGGCTGCTGCGCCGTCGAAGCCCTTGCTCAACTCCCACGGATGGCCGGCCGCACGCAGCCGTTGTTGCCACTCGCGTGCCGTAAAATCTATTCCCACCGTCACGGCATCGTAATAGCGGTGGGCAAAACGCTCCGAGATAGACTTGCCAAGCCTACTGATGCGTACCACCACCTCAGTCTCATAGTCGATACGCCCCAAAAAATCGGGGACAAAAAAGGGTTTATGGCACTTCAGGAGCGACGAGGCCGCCTTGGTGAAAATCACTGGCTCCTCTGGTTGATATAACGTACCTTCCAGTTCTTTATTGTGCTGGAGGTAGTTCATTCCGACAGCAAATATGGTCATGTCTCTTTTCTCGTTAATTGGGTGCGCACGGCAATCCGTACCGCCACAAAGGTACAAAAAAATGACCTAACGGCATAGAGAATCCGGCACATTTGTGAGAAATTCACCACCTCCCGCAAACGAAATGATGGCAGATGGCTCGGCTAAATGCCGCATTTAGCCCACCTAAATGCCACGTTTAGGAAGCCTAAATGCCATGTTTAGCTCATCCGGGGGTGGTTTTCGCCGCTATCGAGGAGTGTCCGATTGCGCTGAAAAAAAGTATAAAATCGGGATACAATCATGTTTTTTCACTTCCGAAGTCGAAAAATCAGGAATATTATGCCTATCTTTGCAGAAGTTAGGCTGCACCTTAGTATTTAAAGCAAACTCTACAACATGCAGCAGGCACTATATATAAGATGTTAAAGGATAACGCCATCATGAAAATGGAAACTGACAGAATCATTTTAAGACGCTGGCAAGAGGAGGATGCGGATGCTCTCTACCGCTATGCGTCGGACACGGAAGTGGGACCGCGTGCCGGATGGCCGCCGCACCAATCGATAGAATCAAGCAGAAGTATCATCAGAAACCTGTTTACCAACGACCGTACATGGGCGGTGGTCTGGAAAGCCACCCACGAGCCCATCGGCAGCATAGGATATCTCTTGGCACCCGACAGCCACATCCCTCTGGGCGACAAAGAGGCCGAGGTGGGCTACTGGATTGGCCGTCCCTACTGGAACAAGGGCATCTGCACGGAAGCTTTGGGGCTGTTAGTGGACTATTGTTCGCACACAATGGGCTTCAAGGCGCTGTGGGGCACCCACTTCACAGACAACCGTCCGTCGGGGAGGGTCATGGAGAAATGCGGCTTCACCGATACAGGGCACACACAGCACTGCAGCGACCTGTACGGTGGTGAAATGAAGCCTGTAAACGTGCTGAAACTATCAATAAATAGCTGATAGTGAAAGAAAAAGCAGCGAAAAAACTTGGTGCATCCAACAAAAAGTTGTACCTTTGCACCGCAATTTCGGAAAATCCGATGCATTCGAGGGCGTTCGGGGTTGTGATTAAGGCCTATGTGACGCTCGAAGAACGTAATGTTGCAACATATCAATTAATCAATTCATTAAAATCATGTATTTAGACAAGACCAAGAAAGAGGAGATTTTCAATCAGTACGGCAAATCAGCTACCGACACAGGTTCTGCAGAGAGCCAGATTGCGCTGTTTACCTATCGTATCGCACACCTGACAGAGCACGTGAAGGAGCATCACAAGGACTTTGTGACCACCCGTTCGCTGACACAGCTCGTTGGTAAGCGTCGCGCCCTGCTCGATTATCTGTACAAGATTGACATCAACCGCTACCGCGCCATCATCAAGGCCCTCGGTCTCCGCAAGTAAGAAACATTGCCCGGACCAATACCGGGCAAAAACAGCAAGAGGCTACATCGATACCTTTATCGGATGTAGCCTCTTGTCGTTTATATGGGCTCAGGGTAAATTTCCCGTAAGGGTTGCATGACAAAATCGCGCTGGTGCATCAGCGGATGCGGAATCTTCAGGTCGGGTTCGTCCACCTGCCAGTCGTCATAGAGCAGCAAGTCTATGTCGATGACTCTGTCGTGGTAAACGCCATCGACCGATTTGTGCGTTCTTCCTAACTCCTGCTCTATGCGGCGTGTCACTTCGAGTACCTCTCTGGGCAGCAGGGTGGTGGTGCAGCACACACAGGCGTTGAGAAACAGGTGGTCTGACTCAAATCCCCAAGGCTTTGTCTCCATCAGGGATGACTGTCGGCAGACCGTGCCCACCCTTTCGCCCATCAAGGCTATGGCCTGACGGATGACGAGGGCACAATCGCCAAGATTGGAGCCGAGACTGAAGTAGACGGTGTGGCTAATCATTGAGGATAAGCATGGCATCGCCGTAGCAGCCGAACATGAATCCGTTTTTCACAGCCATGTCGTAGGCTTCCATCACCAGTTCATAGCCGCCAAACGCAGCTGTCTCCATCAGCAAGGTGGAATAAGGATGATAGAAATTGGCTATCATCGAGTCGGCAAGGCCGAAGTCGTAGGGCGGGAAGATAAACTTGTTCGTCCAACCCTCGTATGCCTTGAGCATGCCATCGGTTCCCACAGCAGTCTCGGTGGCTTTCACCACGCTCGTGCCCACCGCGCAGACATGCTTTCCGCTACGCTTGGCACCGTTGACGATGTCGCAAGCCTCTTGGGTGACAAACATCTGCTCCGAATCCATCTTGTGTTTGGTCAGGTCTTCCACCTCTATGTCGTGGAAGGTACCCAATCCGCAGTGCAGGGTGATGAATGCCTTCTCTATCCCCTTGATTTCCATACGCTTCATCAGCTCCCTACTGAAGTGGAGTCCTGAAGCCGGTACGGTTACGCCACCCTCGTTCTTGGCAAAGATACACTGGAAGTCTTCCAAGTCCTCCGCTGTGCCGTGGGGATTGTCACGGCGGTCGATGATGTAGCGTGGAAGCGGCGCTTCGCCCAGCGCAAAAAGTTCACGCTTAAATTCGTCATGGGGACAGTCGTAGAGGAAACGCAGCGTGCGGCCACGACTGGTGGTATTATCGATTACCTCGGCCACCATCGTACCCGACTCGTCAAAAAACAGTTTGTTTCCAATCCTTATCTTGCGCGCCGGCTCCACCAGTACGTCCCAGAGACGCATCTCTTCGTTCAGTTCGCGGAGCAGAAAGACTTCTATCTTGGCATCGGTCTTCTCCTTAGTGCCGTAAAGGCGGGCAGGGAAAACCTTGGTATCATTGAAGACAAAGGTATCGCCCTCGTCAAAGTAGTCGAGGACATTGCGAAAATCCAAATACGCTCCCTCTATGGGCTTACCCTCCTCATCGCGCTTGTACATGTCGATGGTTTGCGACTTGCGATGCAGCACCATGAGGCGACATTCGTCACGGCGCGTGATGCGGAACTCGCCTTTGGTGCCGTCGTCGTTGGTAAACTCATGAACGATACTATGCGGATACAGGGCTATCTGCTCTTCCGGTAACTTGAATTTGAATTGAGAAAGTTTCATTTATATAGTCGTTTCAATTTCTTGTTTGTCTAACCAGTCTTGGAAATGTTCATAATCCACGCATTTGGCGATATCGAAATCGCCCACTCGGGTGCGCCGGAGCGCCGTAAGGTAGGCTCCGCTGCCCAGCGCACGCCCCAAATCGCGGGCCAACGCCCGGATATACGTCCCCTTGCCGCATGTCACACGGATGGAAACCTGCATGGATACGGGGTCGAAATGCAACAATTCGATGGCATCGATACGTACTTTCTTGGGTTTCAGCACCACTTCCTCTCCTGCCCGGCGCAGCGAGTAAGCCCGCTCACCACCCACTTTGCAAGCGCTGTATGTAGGGGGGACCTGCTCGATGTCGCCCACAAATTTCCCCAAAGCCTCGCGCAGCGCCGCTTCGGTAATGTGTGCTGTGGGAAAAGTGGCATTCACCTCGTGTTCCATGTCGTAGCTTGCCGTGGTAGCACCCAACTGCAGGGTGGCTTCGTACTCCTTGGTATGCGCCTGCAGCGTCTCTATCTGTTTGGTACACTTTCCTGTGCAGAGTATGAGAACGCCTGTGGCCAACGGATCCAGTGTCCCGGCATGCCCTATCTTGACCCTATGTCCCAGCGTGTGCGACAACAGGTAACGTACATGCGCCAGGGCTCCGAAGCTGGACAACCGATAAGGCTTGTCGATGGCAAAGATTTCTCCTGTACGAAAGTTCATCAGTCTACCATTTGCAAGTTCACACCCAACAGTCCGCAAAGGATAATGATCAGACCCACCACGATACGGTACCATCCGAAGGCTGCAAAGCCATAGCGTGTGACATAATTGATAAAGAACTTAATGGCAAGGATGGCAACTATAAAGGCTACCACCGAACCGAGCAACAGCATTTCCAGATTGTTGTCTTGGCTCAGCACAGAGGCTTCGCCGCCCTTGATCATCTTAAAGGTCTCCAAGCACGTGGCACCAAACATCGTCGGCACAGCAAGGAAGAACGAGAACTCGGCTGCGGCCTTGCGTGTGAGCCGCTGGGACATTCCTCCCACAATGGTCGACATCGACCGCGACACACCCGGTATCATGGAAATGCATTGGATCAAGCCGATGACGAAAGCACGCTTATAGGTAAGCTGCGTATGCTCGCTTCCCTTGTTGAAGATGCGGTCACAGAAGAGCATGAAGATTCCTCCCACGATCAGCATCCATGCCACAAGACTCACATTGCCAAGATTTTCCTCTATCAAGTCATTGAATGCCAAACCCAACACAACCGCCGGCAACACGCCGACAACCAATCGGGCATAGAAATCGAACATCGCCTGCCAATAGGTCTTGCCCTGACGGTCTGCATCGGGATAAAAGAAGCGCCGCCAATAAAGACAAATGACCGACAAGATGGCTCCAAACTGGATGATGACGGTGAATGCCTTGACAAATGGTGTGCTCTCCACGCCCAAGAGGCTCTGGGCGATGATCATATGGCCTGTGCTCGACACGGGGAGAAACTCTGTGAGCCCCTCCACGATGGCTATGATAATGGTCTGCAGGATATCCATAGGCTACTTGGCAGGCTGATCGGTGTCTTTGGGTTTGCGGACAATCGCGTAGACCATCGATACAAAACCGATGAAACACATGACGGGTGCCACTTTGATACGCATGGTGCTGAATATCTCAGGATCGTAAGCCTCATCGGTAGAGCCACCGCCCGCCATCAGCACAAAGCCGAGTATCACAACCAGCATTCCTGCCGCGAGTAAGATAAAATTGACCTTGTCAAATGCAAAATTCTTCTTGTCCATTATTGTCTTAATTTATAATAGGAATAACTATTGATATCAGATTTTGTACAAATCACCAGCTTTCATGCGCAGGAACTTGTTCACAGAAATGCCTGCACATAATGCGGTGATAATGATGCCAAAGAGAAAAACCGTCGCGCCCGTCACGGCCATTACCTGCCACGTGAGCACGGTGAGTATATCGGGCTCGTAATTGTACAACGCCCACACACAACCGCCCAATGCCAGACAGGCCAGCAGCGCGGCCAGCAGACCGATACCCACCGCCTGACGCACAAAAGGTCGACGGATGAATCCCCACGACGCACCCACAAGCTTCATCGTATGGATGGTAAAGCGCCGGGCATAGATGCCCAGACGTACGGTATTGTTGATCAAAGAAAACGATACGATGGTCAACAGCACGGCCAACACCAGCAAGCCAATGCTTACCTTGGCCAATGTGCGGTTCACACTTTCCACCAGGTCTTTCTGATAGGTGATTTCGCTCACTTTAGGATATTTCCTCAGTTCTGCCGATATCCAACGCAGCGAGTCGTTGTTGGCATAATCAGCATGAAGGGTCAGTTCTACCGAAGCGAGAAAGGGATTCACACCTCCCGTGAACTCTGTCGGATCACTGCCCAGCGCCTTGGTCTGCTCGCGCAGCGCCTGCTCCTTGCTCACAAACTGCAGATGCTTGATATAAGGGCGCTTGTCGAGCTTGGTACACAGCCGCTTGGCTTCGGGCGTTGTCATGTCCTGCTCCAAGAGCATCGTGATGACCAGGTTCTCTTTGACGTATGCCGATGTGTTGCGTGCCGTCAGCACCGAGAGCACCACCACACCGAGCAAGATAAGCACCAAGGCGGTGCTGATACATAGAGTTACGGCCTGCAAACCTTGGCGGCTGCGGGCCTTTGACCGTTTTTTCACCATTCTAAAGAGGGTATAATACACCTAATTTTATGCAAAGGAACAAAAAAAAATAGGATTGAGCAACGGTTTAACTTGCATTAACGCATATCGTGCTCCTTTTTGGCTACCTTTGCAGTCATGAGTACAACTTTACACGCATCTCCCATCTACGGTCCTGTACAAAGCCGGCGCTTGGGTCTGTCGCTGGGAATCAATCTGTCGCCGCGTGACGGCAAGTGCTGCTCGTTCGATTGTATCTATTGTGAATGTGGTTTCAACCACGAGCGTATCGCCCACCAGCCTCTTCCCACACGGACCGAGGTGGTCACCGCCCTCGAAGCCACACTCTGCCGCATGGCCGACGAGGATCGTCTGCCCGACGACATCACCTTTGCCGGCAACGGCGAACCCACCATGCACCCGATGTTTGCCGACATCGTGGCAGACACCGTGCGGCTGCGCGACCGATACTGCCCCGATGCCCAACTCTCGGTGCTGAGCAACGCCACCCGGCTGCATCTGCCGGAGGTACGCAAGGCGCTCATGCTGGTAGACCGCAATATCCTGAAGCTCGACACCGTAGACAACGACTATATCCGCCATGTCAACCGTCCTGTCGGCCACCGCTACAGCGCCGAAGAGACGATAAGATGGATGCAGACCTTCAACGGACACATCATCATCCAGACCCTGTTTATGCACGGCACAATGGACGGAGCGGACGTGAGCAACACGGCAACCTCTTACGTGACCCCGTGGATAGAGGCTGTCAAGGCCATCAGGCCGCAAAGCGTGATGATCTACACCATCGACCGCGACACGCCTGCCCCTGACCTGCACAAGGCCACCCCTGAAGAACTGGACGCCATCCGTCTCCGCGTGACGGAGGCGGGCTTCCCGTGTACGGTAGCCTACTGACACCAGTCCAGAACCTTGATACAGAAGATACAGACAACCGTGTTTATCCGCAACCATGCAGATGCAGCGGATAAACACATTTTTTGGGCCATTCATGTCACACTTTCGCGCCGTATTCGTTTATAGATTGTATAAACGATGGAAATAGAAGAGTTTAACGAGGTCATTACGCCACTGCGCCCCCTGCTCGCACAGAGAGCGAGACAGCTCACACAGGACGAAACCACTGCAGAAGACTTGGTGCAGGAGGTGATGCTCAAGCTGTGGACGACGCGCCACACCCTAAGCACGCATCCCAACGTACGGGCACTGGCGCTTACCATCCTCCGAAACAAGCATCTCGACGGATGGCGGAGGCAGAAGCTGGAGCCACTCCCGTCTGCAGACATAGAGAGACAGCCCACCGTGACCTCTTCTGCCGACGACCGAAGCGACGTGGCACTCGTCAGCACCATCATCGATCACTTGCCGGACATGCAGCGTACCATCTTCCGAATGAAAGAGATTGACGGCTATAGCATTGACGAGATCGCACAGATATCGGGATGCTCTCCAGAGGCCATCAGGCAGCATCTTTCCCGCGCAAGACGAAAGATCAAAGAGATTTTCATTCGCATGACCCGCCCCAGATTATGACAGACAACACCTACATACAACAACTGCTCCAGCAATACGATGAGGGCATGACCTCTGAACAAGAGGAAGCCACGCTGCGAAGACTGTTTGCAGAGATGCCGGCAGAAAGCCTGCCCGAAGAATGGCGTGCCTACAAAGCGCTTTTCGGTTACGTAGACCTGTGCCGGAAACCTGTTCCCTCCCTCTCCGATACCCATTCGCATGCCCACAAACGCCTGCGCCCTACCCTATGGAGAACCTTAGCCACCGCCGCCTGTGTGGCGCTGGTGCTCTCGGCTATCCTGCACCTGCGGCCTCATGCGACTGCCTATGCCGTGATTGACGGCGTGCGTACAGACGATGCCGGAACCGTACGGGAAGAGGCGCTCAAAGCACTCGACCTGATGTCGGCCAACCAAGGCGACTGCTTTGATGCGCTGCAAGCCATCACCCTCCCAGACAACAACCCTAACACCAAATGATATGTACTACAAAACTACGATACTGACCATCGTCCTGCTCTTGACAGCCGTCTTGGGCAGCCACGCACAGACAGGACTGAAGGTGGAAGAGGTATTCCAACAGTATGGGCATGCCAAAGGCTGCAAGATGGTCATCATGAACCACGCCCGCCTGCGCGGCTACCAACTCGATGTGTACAAGAGCCTCTCTTTCAAACGCGGGGCCTCGCACATTGCTGCGCTGCTCAACGAAGACCGCCGTGCGGCCAAGAAGATACAGGAAGTGGTGGAGAACGGTCAGATCATCAGCGGTTACTACCAGATGCCGCCACTTCCGAAGACCGCCAACCGCTACGTGCTGTTCAGCTACGACGACCACGATGGTGGCGTGGTCATTTATATCGAAGGAAAACTCAGTCCGCAGGATATTATGCAACTCACCATCAAGCGATAAAAAACATGGACAAACAACTGTAATCATCACGCAACAGATATGAAAACAACACTTTTGATGGCCGCCATGCTGATACCGATGGTATCGGCGGCACAGACCGACACCACCCTCATCGTGAACAACAAGAAAATCGTGATCAACGACAGCCTGGGGCAGACCCGAATCAGCATCTACGGGGCTGACGGGCACGGGATGACCAAGTTGAAGGAAATCTCTTACATCAACGGGCAGGAGATAGAACAGGTATATGTGTCGTCGCCCTTCTTCCCACAACGCAAGAAATACAGACAGCACAACTATCGCAACCATATACCCAGTTTCTACATGGGCATGAGCATGATGTCGGGCGGATTTATGCGTTTCAATGGTGCCGACGGCCTGCACGCCAAGGAGAGTAAGAGCTGCGAATGGGGATTATCGGCCCTCAACTTTGCCTTTCCCCTCAACCGCCAGCGCACCGTCGGCCTGAGCGTTTCGTTGCAGGCAGGCTTTACGCACCATCATTTTGAAAGCGGTTATGCGCTCTTCAACAACGACGGAATCATCACAGTAGACCCCGTAGAGGTGGAAGGGATGAAAAAGAGCTACATCAGTTACCAGTATTGCCGTCTCCCTGTCATCATGGAGTGGCAAAACAAGATAGGTAGAAGCACTGCCTACATAGGAGCAGGACTGTCTTTCGAGATGAGAGGGAACGAACGGTCACGCTACAAATATGGCAAGGAGGTGATTACCCCAACCCATGATATCAACCTACACACCACGGGTGTCAATCTGGAGATACTCGGAGGCTATGCAGGAATAGTCTTCTATTTGCGCTCATCACTTACCCCACTCCTGAAAACAGGCTTTGCACCCAAGTGCAATACCACCTCTGTCGGCTGGGGAGTGGTCTTCTAACCACCAACCCCATGCCCACCAAGGCAGCTGTTACGGGATATGGATGATCTTATGGGTCTGTAACGACAGCTGCCAATGGGGATGGCACTTCACAAAGTCAATACACAGCCTCAGGATATCGGCATTGCGCGCCGCATCGCCCGTATCGCAGGGCTGTACACAGCGGCTTTGGGCATGGATGGCGGCATAATCGGGGATGTCGTGACAGCCGTCATACACCACTTTGAGTTCATGGCAGACAGTAATCACCGGCCGGGCATTGGGTACAAACAGGTCCTTGGGCGAGCACGTCACCCAGTCTACGCCCACCGGCACAGGACGGGTGCCATTGGTCTCCATCGCCACGTAGTAACCTGCCGCATGCAACAGGCCGACCAGCCATTCATCCACCTGCAAGGTGGGCTCGCCGCCCGTCAGCACCACAAAGCGGCACGCACCTCCTTCCTTGCCTACCCTATCCACGATTTCCTCGCCCGTCATGTCGGTACCCGAGGCAAAATGGGTATCGCAAAAAGGGCAACACAGATTGCACCCACTAAACCTGACAAACACAGCAGGGCGGCCTGTCCACCGCCCTTCACCCTGCAAAGAATAAAACAGTTCGTTGATACGATACGTTTTCCCCATTACACCTTATATTATATATAGCATCAGAGGAGAAACTTGTCGTCGATGGGAAACGTCTCATCGTAGGCCTGGGCCACATTACCCTCGCTCTCGCACACCACAGCGCGATAGCAGGCTGCAAACGAGTTGACAATCCACTCCGCAATATTCTCCGCAGTGGGATTAAAGGGGAGCAACTCGTTCAGGTTACCGTGGTCCAGGAAGCCCTGTACCTGCTCCTTGATGTGGGTGAAATCCTCCACCATGCCGTCGCGGTTTTTCTCCGTGGTGGCCAGGTACACGGTAATCGTCCAGTTGTGCCCGTGCAGCCTGCTGCACTTGCTCTCATAACTCAGTTCGAGCCTGTGGCAGGCCGAAATCTCCATCGTCTTGGATATGCTGTATATCATAGGTGCTGTGTATCTGTCTTTGCCAAAGATGCGTAATGGCGTGGCAAAGTTAGCACTATTCTGAGAAATGACCCACCATTTGGGGCGCTTTTTATTGCCGCCGCATCATTTTTTTGCTTTTTCCTTTTCTACAGATGATGTCGGCGGCAATCACTTACCCTTTCAGTCCCAGCCTATTGAGCCTCCAAGTAGAGCACCCGGCTCGCCCAGTCGGTGTTGGGGAAATCCTTGAACTTGTGGCTGCCGGGAACATCGATGCCACGCTCCATGAGATAGGCACCGCTGAACACCTTGCCTTCCATCGGCAACGCCCCTACATCGGCCCTATTGAGCTCCCGAATCTTGTACATGCGACGGGGATCAAGCCCTGCCATGCGGACACGGGGTAGACGCTCGTCTACAAAGGTCTCAAGCTTCCACCAATAGAACACAGCCTTGTCCTTGGCTTCCGACACATACATGAGCGACGCCACATTCTGGCCGTCGTACGGACTGATGAGTCTGTACACATCGCCCATCTGCACCACGGGGCGTACCTCCTTGTACTCGGCAATGGCCTTGCGGCACTGGGCGCGCTCCGCCTCGGTCATCTGACTGGGCTGCAGCTCCATGCCCAATCGGCCGCTCATGGCCACATCGATGCGGTACTTGAGAGGGATGCTGCGCTGGGTCTGGTGATTGGGCGAGGCGCTGATATGCGAAGCCATCGCAATGGCGGGGAAGAAGTGGCTCACACCCCACTGCATGTAGACCCGCTGCAGTGCATCGGTATTGTCGCTGGTCCAAAACTCGTCAAAATAAGGCAGGATACCCCAGTTGACCCTGGCTCCGCCGCTGGCACACACCTGCATGACGACATCGGGAAACTTGGCGCGGATGCGCTCACACACCTTGCGCAATCCCTGTTCGCAAGCGATGTAGAGGTGGCTCTGCTCATCGGCGGGGAGATAGCGCGACCCATGCGACTGGATAGACATGTTGGCATCCCACTTGATATAGGCTATCTCCGGATAGCGGGTCAGGAGGTTGTCGACAATGCCGAAGACATAATCCTGCACCTTGGGATTGGACAGGTCGAGCACCAACTGCGACCCGCCACGCCCCATCACCAACTTGCGGTTAGGGGCATTGATGATCCAGTCGGGGTGCTTGTCGTAGAGTTCGCTGGCCTTGTTGGCCATCTCAGGCTCTATCCAGATACCGAATTTCACGCCGTTTTTCTTGGCATCGCGAACCAATCCCTCTATGCCGTCGGGCAGTTTGCGGGTGTCGACCACCCAGTCTCCGAGGGCTGCATCGTCCTTATCGCGTTTGTATTTGTCGCCAAACCATCCATCGTCCATCACAAAGAGTTCGCCACCCATGCTTGCGATGTCGGCCATCATTTGGTTCATCTCTTCTTGCTTGATGTCCAAGTACACGCCTTCCCAACTATTGAGCAGTACATCGCGCTCACGGTCGCCGTGCATGAGGCGGTACTTGCGGCCCCAGCGGTGGAAACTGCGGCTCACCCCGCTCTTGCCCTCCACGCTGTAGGTGAGGGCCAACGGCGGCGTGACGAATGTCTCGCCCTTGCGCAGCCGATACTCCGACTGGTCAGGATTGATGCCGGCTGTGAAATAGTGGTGGTTGGCATTGAGGGTCTCTACCGTGAGCCGGTAGTTGCCATTGTAGCAGAGGGCGGCTCCGATGACATGGCCTGTATTCTCTTGTGGCTTGCCTTCGAGGGAGAACATGATCTCGGCATGCTCATTCTGCGCGTTGCGGATGGGTGCCGTGTTGCTGATGACCAGATTGCCGGGATTGAGGGGCTCCTCTACCAGCCGGCACTCGTTGCCCCATGCGCCGTGGAGATGACTGGCCCACACCTTGCCGTAGCGGATGGGCAGACGGGCAGAGGCAAACTGGGTGAGCATGACCGCCGGCTTCTCCATGCTGGTGATTTCGGTCCATGTCTCGATGACATCCACATCCTTATAGGCACGATAGCGCACATCCACTGTCACGGGATAGACCTTGTCGCGCAGGTGGAGCGTGGTCACCGTGGCATGAGCCTCCTCGGTCACATCATGACCGTTGTACAGGAGTTCGGTGGCCAGACTGCCGTCGGCATGGCGCATGGCGAATACCGATGAGCGTACCACATCGGAGCCAAACGCAGGATACACATAGGTGCGTCCGTAATTGGAGAGGAGATTGGGGACATCGCGCTCGTCGAGCCGGGGACCAAAATACATATACCTGGGCAACTTGTCTTGCACGGCCTCGATGACCATAGACATCTTGGGGGTCTGAACGATCAGCCGCTCTGCCATCATCGCGGTACACACGGGTACCAACAAGAGTAATAAAATCAGTCGTTTGTTCATATTGTTTTCATGTTGATTATTTCCATTTCTCACAAAGCGTATGCCTGCTGGAACCATAGAGCCGACTCGGATTTTCGCAGAGCTCAACAACTCGTACCGAGGTGCAATCTATTTGGGACAAAGATACGATTTAATGCGACAAGTTCCAAACAAAAACTAAAGAATTATCCAAAATCGATTCAGTGCGAATGTATATAGCCAATGACTTTTTAGCAAATATCGGATAAGTGTTAATGCACTTACTATATTTTTCAAAAACACATCCGCGAAACGTAAATGCCATGATTAGCGCGCTAAAGGTGGCATTTACGAGGTCTAAACGCCACCTTTAGCTTTGGCAAGTGCCCAATTCGGAAACGACGGGGATAAAAAAATCCCTCCCGACATGAGCTGTCGGAAGGGATTCTTTTATCTGTTTGCCGGCACAGCGGAGCCATCAATAGATGACGATGGTGCGGCCTTCAAACCGATATTTGATCTTGCCTGTGGCCGACAGGGCCTGCAATATCTCGTGGATGCCCTGCTTCTGACGGTCAAAGTTGCCATAAAAGCGCATCGATTTCAGTTCGGGACGCTCCACACGGATGCTCACATTGTAGCTACGCTCCAACTCGATGATGATATCCGACAAAGGCCGCTCGTCGAAGAACAGGTACCCGTTGGTCCACTGCATGGTGTTGGTCGCAACCATCGACTCCACCTTCATCTCGCCCGTCTTCTTGCTGAGGGTTGCCCGCTCATTGGGACTCAAGAATATCTCGTCCTCGTCGCGGAGCAGATTGGTGAGCGACACCTTGCCCTCTACCAGTGTCACGGTCACCACGTCGTCCTTGGGATAGTCGCGGAAGTTGAACTTGGTGCCCAGCACCTTGAGGCGAAGCTCGTTGGTGTAGACGTAGAACGGCAGGCGCTCGTTGCGCTTGACATCAAAATAGCCCTCGCCCTCGAGCAATACGGCGCGCTGCTCCACGCCGAAGCCCTGCGAGTAGCACATACGGCTGCCGGCATTGAGCCATACCAGCGTGCCGTCGGGCAGATAGAGCTTGGTACGCGACCCCTCGGGAGCCTCGACCACCACATCAGCAAACTGCTGTTTCACCTTCTGCGCTCCCTCCCAGTAGCAGAAGTAGGAGATGCAGCATACCAGCACCACGGCCGCGGCATACCCTATCCAGCGATAACTGCGGGTGGGAGCCTCGAGCTTGGCCTCTCGCTCGGCGGCACGGGTGCCAGCCACACGGGCGCGGAACAACGAGAAAGCCTTGGCCTTGTCGAACGGCACCTCAGCAGCACGGCTCAGTTGGTCGAACCATGCTTCCTGCCGTCGCAAGAAGTATCGCTCGTTGACCGAAGACTTGGCCACCCAGGCCTTCAGTCGCCCCACCAGATCCGGCTGGCAATTGCCTTTCAGGTAATCGGTGATAATGATGTCTATCGTTTCTCTTTCTTTCATCCTTTGTAATTGTATGACATAAAATTTTCATGGCAGGGTAGTGAGGAAGAGATAAAAAAACATAAAAAGCTTCTTTATGTCTTTCCTTAAGATGGTCAGTGCATTCTTGATGTGATACTTGACCGTATTGGTCGATATCCCCATCTCGGACGCTATCTGTGCATATTTCTTTTCTTCCACTCGACTTTTCCTGAAAACGGTTTCACATTCTTTAGAGAGTTTATTGACCGAGCCGATGATGGTTTCCTCCATCTCATGACCCAGTATCTTGTCCAACGGACTGTCTTCCAGCGGTGTCTTCTCAGGCACATTGCCATCTATGAGGTCGGCGATGTGTATCTCATGTACATTGTTCTTGGACATCAGGTAGTTGATGCAGCGGTTTCGCACAGCCCGAGACAGATACGACCGCAGCGAAGTGGATATGACCAGCGTCTCACGTATCTCCCACAAGTGGAAAATCATGTCTCCAACGATGGTCTCTGCGGTAAAATGGTCTTTCACATAGCTGTTGGCCACATAGCAAAGAAAGACATAATGCTGGTCGTACAGTTCGCTGTACGCGCGTTCGTCTCCTTGCTTGAGCCGTTCTATGAGCTTTGCATCTGTTAGTTCCATAAACCTGATCTACTTATCGCCTAAAGCATTGACTGGCAGATGTTGTATTTGATAGATTCCAAACAGCGTTCCCGCTCCTTAGCGCATGGTACAATGTCAGAATATGCCGCAAAGGTACTAATTATTTTTAATTTAAGGTGGAAAAACGGTTGGAAATTATGAGAATCAAGCTATTTTTTAACGTAGAAATATCAGAAAACCAAGTTTTTGGATTGTAGTGCTTTTACCCACAAGGAAAGCTTTGCGCCAACATAAAAGCAAAACGGGGCCAACCCTGCACAGCTATAGCCGTGTCCGGACGACATGGGCTCACTCTTCGGTGAAATCGACGTACTCTCCCTCGTCCTTGGAAAAAATCTTGCGGTTGGCCGTCTGTGGGTCGCGCCGGTCCTCCACATGCTCCTTGGCCTTGCCGGTAGACTTCTGCCGGGCACGCGACGACTGTGGACGGGAACCTCCAAACAACTTACGGACAAAATTGAGTACCAACCCTATGCCCAACAGGAATATGACGGCACCTATTATAATAAGGACAAACAAAAACTTGAGGAGAATCATGCCTTACAACGTCTACAGTTGAGGAAAACCGACAGCGCAACATACCAAGCGATAATGAGGGCAAACCCGGTGATGCCCCATAAGAACAACAAAGGAAGACAGCTGAGCAGGAAGATGTAACGCACCTCGTTGCCCTTCCACCCCCAATGCTTGAACTTGAGCGCAAACATGGGTATCTCGGCCACCAACAGCCAGCAGCTCAAGCAGACCATACCCAGCACCAAGGCAAATCCCCACGGCTGCGACTCGATCCAACTGCCGCTACCCACGAGGAAAGCACCCCAAAACAGGGCGTTGGCCGGGGTCGGCAACCCGATGAAACCCATGCTCTGGCGCTCGTCGAGATTGAACTTGGCCAACCGCAACGCGGAGAAAGCCGCCATGACGAAGGCGAAAAAGGGAATCAGGGGCTGTATGGGCGACAAGAAAGAGGGATAATCGAGCAAGAGAAGTTCAGTAAAAATAATGGCCGACGGGGCAAACCCGAAGGTGATATCGTCTGCCAACGAGTCGAGTTCCTTGCCGATGGGCGAAGAAACATGAAGCAAACGGGCGCTCATGCCATCGAAAAAGTCGAAGACAGCACCCACCACTATCCACACCAGCGCCAGTTGGATATCCGTATAAAGCGCATAGGCAGTGGCGATGCAACCCGAAACAAGGTTGCAGCACGTAAGCAGGTTGGGGATATTCCTCTTCAGGAGATTGGCCATAATCTTAGGCTTTGAGTTTGGCAATGACAGTCTGGTCACCGGTGGTGTACTGTCCCATCTTCACGCACACTTCGGTGCCAACGGGCAGGTAAACATCCACACGGGAGCCGAACTTGATGAAACCAAGGTGCTCGTCGATAAAACACTCCTCGCCCTCCTTGGCATAAGTGACGATGCGGCGCGCCACGGCGCCTGCAATCTGGCGGCAGAGGATGTCTGTCCCCTCGGGCGTGGTGATCATGATGTCTGCATGCTCGTTTTCCTCGCTGGCCTTGGGCAGCCAAGCCTTGTGGAAATTGCCATTGAAATGGCGCACAAACTTCACCTGACCGTCCACAGGGAACCAGTTGGCATGCACATTAAACAGGCTCATGAAGATGGAAACCATCAGACGGCGGTCGTGGAAATACTCGTTCTCCTCCACTTCCTCTATCACCACCACCTTGCCGTCGGCAGGTGCCACCACCAGTTTCTCAGTATCTTCGCTATTGAAATAACGGATAGGACAGCGGAAGAAGTTGAGCACGACACAATAGACAGCACCGAAGACGGTGACAAACGCCCAGAACGGTATCTTGGTGTCGAACGAACGGTGCAACAACAATGCAATGGCGGCTATCAGGATAAACCCATAGATGAGGGTGTCGGTGCCTTCGCGGTGTATGCGTATTTTCTTCAGTTTCTTTATTCTTTTACCCATAATGATATGCTGTATATAGCTTTCTGCAAAGGTACGTCTTTTTTGCCGATGTCACAAACATTTAGCATTTTTCTTTTGGTCATGTCGCTAAATTAGCGTAACTTTGAGCCTTAAAATCATGTATATCTTGTTCAATTGTTATGGAAGATTTCGTACATTTACACGTCCACACCCATTATTCTATCCTCGACGGCCAGTCTAAAGTACCCCGACTGGTGGACAAGGCCGTGGCCGACGGCATGCGCGGCATGGCCATCACCGACCACGGTGTGATGTACGGCATCAAGGAGTTCTCGGACTATTGCGAGAAGGTGAACAAGGGGCGCAAGAAGGAAGGTCTGCCCCCCTTTAAGCCCATCTTCGGCTGCGAGATGTATGTCGCCCGCCGCCGCAAGGAGGACAAGGTGAAGGAGCTGGGCGACAATGGAGGCTACCACCTGATCGTCTTGGCCAAAAACTATGAGGGTTACAAGAACCTCATCCGCCTCGTGTCGCGTGCCTGGACCGACGGCTACTATTACAGACCGCGTACCGACCGCGAGGATCTGGCCAGATACCACGAGGGACTCATCGTCTGCTCGGCCTGTATCGCAGGAGAGATTCCGGCAAAGATTCTGAAAGGCGACATGGACGGAGCCAACGAGGCCTGCCGGTGGTACCATGAGGTGTTCGGCGACGATTTCTATCTGGAACTCCAGCGCCATGAGGTGAAAGACCCGACCATCGTGGCCAACCGGGAGACTTTTCCGCTCCAGCAAAAGGCCAACCGCGTGCTGATCGAGATGGCACGCGAGCAGGGCATCAAACTGGTTTGTACCAACGACTGCCACTTTGAGGACCGCGACACGGCCGAAGCCCATGACCACCTGCTCTGCCTCTCCACGGGCAAGGATCTCAACGACCCCAACCGAATGCGCTACTCGAAGCAGGAGTGGTTTAAGACGAGACAGGAGATGAACGACATCTTCTCCGATGTGCCCGAGGCAATGGCCAACACGCTTGAGATACTTGACAAGGTAGAGATGTACAGCATCGACCACGGCCCCATCATGCCCTTCTTCCCCATCCCCGAATCGTTCGGTACCGAGGCGCAGTGGCGGGAAAGGTTCAGCGAGGAAGAACTGTTCCATGAGTTCACCTCCGACGAGAACGGCAACAACCCCATGCCCGTGGAAGAGGGACAGAAAGTCATCGACCGACTGGGAGGCTACGACAAGATCTACCGCATCAAGTTCGAGGCCGACTACTTGGCTCACTTGGCCTACGAGGGAGCCAAAGAGCGCTACGGAGACCCGCTTCCGGAGGACGTAAAGGAACACATCAACTTCGAGTTGCACGTGATGAAGACGATGGGATTCCCCGGTTACTTCCTCATCGTGTCCGACTTCATCAACGCGGCACGCAAAGAGCTCGGCGTATGGGTAGGTCCGGGTCGTGGCTCGGCGGCCGGTTCGGTGGTGGCCTACTGTCTGGGCATCACCCAAATCGATCCGATGAAGTACGACTTGCTGTTTGAGCGTTTCCTCAACCCCGACCGCGTGAACCTGCCGGATATCGATACCGACTTCGACGACGACGGACGAGGCAAGGTGCTGCGATGGGTAATGGACAAATACGGCCACGAAAACTGCGCGCACATCATCACCTATCAGGCGATGGCGACCAAGAACTCAATCAAAGACGTGGCGCGCGTGGAGAAACTGCCCTTGGACAAGTCGAATGCGCTCTGCAAGGCCATCCCAGACCGTCTGCCTGACGGCATGAAGATGAATCTGACCAACGCCATCAAGGCCACGCCGGAGTTGCGTGCCGCCGAGGCTTCGGCCGACCCGCAGGAACGCAATACTATCAAGTACGCCAAAATGCTGGAGGGAACGGTGCGCGGCACGGGAATCCATGCCTGCGGTTTCATCATCTGCCGCAACCCCATCAGCGACTGGGTACCCGTATCGACCGCCGACGACCCGGATTTCCCTGAATTCAAGACCGCAGTGACCCAATATGACGGACATGTCATCGAGTCAACCGGCCTGATCAAGATGGACTTCCTTGGCCTCAAGACCCTCTCGGAGTTGAAAGAGGCGGTGAAAAACGTGAAGCAGACAATGGGCATCGACGTGGATATCGACCGCATCCCCATCGACGACGAACTTACTTACAAACTCTACCAAGAGGGAAGAACCATCGGAACTTTCCAGTTTGAGTCGGTGGGCATGCAGAAATATCTCCGCGAACTGCATCCCACGGTGTTTGAGGACCTCATAGCCATGAACGCCCTCTACCGTCCGGGACCTATGGACTACATACCCGACTTCATCAAGCGTAAGCACGACCCCTCGCTGGTGACCTACGATATCCCCTGCATGGAGAAATACCTCAAAGACACCTACGGTATCACCGTGTATCAGGAGCAGGTGATGCTTCTCTCCCGACAGTTGGCCAACTTCACCCGAGGCGAAAGCGACGCCTTGCGTAAGGCAATGGGTAAGAAGAAGAAGGACATCGTAGATGCCATGAAGCCCAAGTTTATCAAACAGGGACAAGAAAACGGCCACGACCCGAAGGTTCTGGAAAAGATATGGGGCGACTGGGAGAAGTTTGCGTCGTACGCTTTCAACAAATCGCACGCCACTTGCTACTCCTGGGTGGCCTATCAGACGGCCTACATGAAGGCGCACTACCCTGCCGAGTTCATGGCTGCCATCATGACACGCCGCAAGAACGACATCAAGGAAATCACGAAGCTCATGGACGAATGCCGGACGTACAATGTACCGACGTTAGGTCCCGACGTGAATGAGAGTTACGAGAACTTCGGTGTGAACAAGAAGGGCGAAATACGCTTCGGTCTGGCTGCCATCAAAGGTATGGGAGAGGCGGCTGCGGCTGCCATCATCTCCGAGCGAGGCAAGAATGGTCCCTTCCGTGACATCTACGATTTCGCCGAACGCGTAGACTTCAGGAATGTGAACCGAAAGGCATTTGAAAGCCTTGCCTACAGTGGTGGATTCGACAGTTTCGGACTGAAACGGGAACAGTATTTTGCTCCTTGCGGCAAGGACGACACGTTCCTCGACGCACTCGTAAAATACGGACAGCGATTCCAAGAGGAGCAGGCAGAGGCCGCCAACTCGCTCTTCGGAATCGGAGGCGTGGAGATTGCCCGCCCCAATCCGTCGAAGGCCGAGGCTTGGAACACCATCGAACGACTCAACAAAGAGCGGGAACTGGTGGGCATCTACCTTTCGGCACACCCGTTAGATGACTATGAAATCGTGCTCAAGCACTTCTGCAATACACCCTGCACCGCCCTACAGGGCCGTGACACCAATCTCCAAGAGCTTGCCAAGGTTCAGGAAGTGACTTTTGGCGGAATTGTGACCAATGTCAACGAACGCTTCTCTTCAAGGACCAACAAGCCTTTTGGAATCGTGACGATAGAAGACTATAACGGCTCAGGCGAATTCTCTCTCTTTGACGAAGAGTGGGCACGATGGAGCGGTATGCTGAAAAAAGAGTACTCGATACGGGTGACAGCCAAGTGTGTGGAGCGGTTCAGAGACAGCGGCAACTATCGGTTAGCGATCCAACAAATCAGTTTTCTGGAAGATGTAAAGACGCGGGACATGCAGCGCTTCGTCATATCTGTAGAGAGCGACAAGGTGGACGACACCACCGCCAACGACTTGCTTACCCTTATCGAGAAGTGCTCGGGACCCATACCGCTCTATCTGAGACTCTGCCATGCCGAAACCCATACAGACGTGATGATGCGCGCCAGAGAGAAAGGAGTAAACGTAACTAAAGAACTGCTCAATTTCCTCGAATCCACCCCATCGATGTCGTATAGCGTCTCGTGATTCGTATCCGCCGCTTATAATAAAGAAAACAAAATCATCGCATGAAATTTGCATCTGACAAGATAAATGCGTACTTTTGTGGCACAATTTGAACACATAAACATTTTTATTGACGATGGAAGTAAAGATAACCAACGAGAATTTCGAGAGTTACAAGAACGGCGAACTGCCTTTGGTAGTAGACTTGTGGGCTACATGGTGCGGTCCTTGCCGCGCAATCGCCCCCATTATCTCTGAACTTGCCAACGAATACGACGGCAAGATTGTCGTAGGCAAGTGCGATGTGGAAGAAAACGATGATATTGCGATGGAGTTTGGCGTTCGCAACATCCCCACGATCCTTTTCTTCAAGGGCGGCCAACTGGTCGACAAGTTTGTAGGAGCTGCTTCAAAGTCGACCATAGAAGACAAGTTCAAGGCACTTCTGTAATCCCTTTACAACAAAAAGA